>DATIDU010000220.1:0-10238 GCA_035456145.1 Gaiellales bacterium
CAGATGATCGATCCGGTCACCGTGCCGGACGCACCGCCGGAGGATCTGGTGCCGACGCCGGCTGACGCCGACGACGCCCAGACCGAGGATCCGGCCGAGCAGCCCGAACCGCCGGCCGAGCCCGCCGAATAGCCGGGCCGAGCCGGCAACCGATGTCGCCATGAGGGCCGCTCTCCGGAGCGGCCCTCATCGCGTTCGGCACCCGGGGACAGTCCCTGAACACTCCGCGTTGCACCCGCGTTACGCCGGCGTGGCAGTCCGGCCGCGCGGCACGCCGGGCGGCGTCGCGGAAGCGTGTCGGCTTCGTGCCGGCGGAAGTTCAGGGACTGTCCCCGGTGTGTGCGAGGTAGGTGGTCGGGCGCCGCGGTCGAATCCCATTCTGGGATGCGTCGCCTCCTGCTCCTTGCCCTGCTCACGGCCGCCGTGCTCGCGCACGCGGCGCCGGCCTATGCCGGCGGCCGCGTCGTCGGCTCGGCCCATGCGTTCGAGCAGGCGGTCGCCGACTTCAGGCTGACCGGAGGGCGGATCGTCCTCCTGCCCGGCGACTACGTCCGCCCGCTCGTCGTCGGGCCGCGGTCGAACAGCGCGCTCGACATCGTCGGTTCGGTGGGAGCGCGGGTGCAGACGCTCGAGATCCTCGGCTCGCAGTCCGTCACCGTTCGCCACCTGGTCGTGCGGCCGCTGGGCGGGAAGGCCGGCGTCCTCGTCAAGCGCTCGCGGAACATCGTCTTCCGGGGAGACACGTTCACCGCCAAGCACACCCGCCACAAGGTCGGGTTGCGGCTCGACTTCTCCCGCGACATCCTGGTGCGCAACAGCGACTTCTCTCACTGCGGCGACCGGACGCCGAAGTGGTCGACCTGCCTCCTGCCCCGCTGGGCGGCGAGGGTGCGGATCGTCCACAACTGGTTCCACGACTGCCGCGGATGCGACTTCATCGGCGGCCGTGCCGGGCCGCACGTCGTCATCCGTGAGAATCGCTTCGACCGCGCCCTCGCCTGCCACACGGGTTGGGTGAAGTGCGCCCACCAGGATCTGATCGAGCTCTTCAGGGCCGACGGCCTGCTGATCGCCCGCAACGTGTTCGGCGTGAGCCAGGCAGGCGGCGCTCAGGTCAACCTGGCGACCGCCGACGACGACGTTCGGATCGTCAACAACGTGTTCCTGCGCGACGACCCGCTGGCCCCCGGCATCGTCGCGCGGGTCGGCATCCTGGCCGGCACCCGCGCGACCGCCCGCATCCCGCTCCGGCTGGAGATCGTGAACAACACGATCCTCTCGGGGGCGCCGAAGGGCCACCACGCGGCATCGTCGATCGTGCTGAGCCCGCACTACTCGCACGTGCTGCGGCGCAACCGCCCTCTGATCGCAAACAACGTGATCGGATCGCTGATGGAGGCTGGGCTCGTGTGCGGCCGCGATCGCAATTCGATCCAGGATGTGGTCGTGAACGGCACCGGCTGCAGCCAGACCGACGCCGTCGGAGATCCGATGCTCGACCCGGACGGCCGCCCGACGCTCGCATCGACGATGGTGATCGACCTCGCCGACCGCGCGCTCGCGCCGCCCGTCGACCTCGACGGCATGGCGCGAGTCGGTCCGCCCGACATCGGGGCGTACGAGTTCTCCGCTAAGAGACGGTGAGCGTGCCCTTCATGCCGGCGGCCTCGTGGCCGGGCACCGAGCAGTAATACGTGTACGTGCCGGGCTTGAGATCGGCGATGTCGATGGTCGAGACGCCGCCGTCCTGCACGACGTCGCCGTGCTCGTCCACGCCGTTGCCTTTGAGCGAGATGTCGTGGCCGGTCCCCTGCGGGTTCATCGACTTGAGCACGACGTGCCCCGCCGTCGCGGTCGCGGTGCTCTCCGTGTAGGCGAATCCGCTGCTCGCGACGTCGATCTCGACGACCTGGCCGCCGCCGCCGCCGCCTCCGCCGCCGCCGCCCCCGGAGGTGTCGGCGCCGCCGCTCGATCCACCGCCGCCGCAGGCGCCGGCGAGCGCCAGAACGGCCAGCGCGCCTGCGATCCAGCGGCCCCTGATGATGCGGTTTGTATGTGTCATAAGGCACCGGACGTTAGCAACCCGGCGCTGTACAGATGGGTGATTCCCGATTCACGCGCGCCTGGACGTCCGTCTGTGGACTGATCGCCGACCGTGGTGGGGCTGCGGCTGCGAACCGTCGCATCGCGGCGTCCTCGGTCGGGCCAATATCTCGGGTCGATATTGACCCTCCCTGCGTCCTTGCGCTGCTCGGTTCTCGCCGCCCAGGACATCCCGTGACTCGGGAATCAACCATCTGCTCCATCCGCGGTCACTGCCACAATGGAACGTCCGTGACCCGGACGCTCGTCGCATATCTCTGCACCTCCTGCGGGCATCGTGCGCCCAAGTGGCTGGGCCGCTGCCCCGGTTGCGGCGAGTGGAACACGCTCCAAGAGGAGGCCGCGCCCCGTGCCGCCCGAAACGGCCACGCCCGCCCCGCGGCGGTCGCCCGGCTCGCCGATGTCGACACCGCCGAGGGCGCACGGATGCCCACGGGGATCGCCGAGCTCGACCGGGTGCTCGGCGGCGGCCTCGTCCCCGGCTCGCTCGTCCTGATCGGCGGCGAGCCCGGCGTCGGCAAGAGCTCGCTTCTGCTCCAGGCGCTCGCGGCGGCGTCCGCCCGCGGGCTGCGGACGCTGCTCGTCTCGGGCGAGGAGTCGCCGGCCCAGGTGCGGATGCGTGCAGAGCGGCTCGCCGCGGCCGGCGGCGTGAGCATCCTGGCCGAGACCGACCTCGAGGTCGTCGTCGAGACCGTTGCAGCCGAGCTGCCCGACGTCTGCGTGATCGACTCGGTGCAGACGCTCCACGCCGCCGATATCGGCTCGGGCGCCGGTTCCGTGGCCCAGGTGCGTGAGGCGGCCGACCGGCTCCTGCGGCTCGCCAAGGCCCGGGGCGTCGCCATCGTCCTCGTCGGCCACGTGACCAAGGACGGCACCGTCGCCGGCCCGCGCGTGCTCGAGCACCTCGTCGATGCCGTGCTCCAGCTCGAAGGCGACCGCTACCGCCACCTGCGCGTCCTGCGGGCGGTCAAGAACCGGTTCGGCTCCACCGACGAGATCGGGATCTTCGAGATGACCGGGGCCGGCCTCGTGCCGGTCGCCGACCCCTCGTCGGCGCTGGCCGAGGACGGCGCGGCCGGGCCTGGTGCGGTCCTCCTGCCGGCGATCGAGGGCACGCGGCCCATCCTGCTCGAGGTGCAGGCGCTCGTCGCGGCGTCCGACCTGGCCATGCCGCGCCGCCAGGCGACCGGCTTCGACCGAAACCGGCTCAGCATGATTCTCGCAGTCCTCGGTCGCCATGCGGGTGTCTCCCTCGGCTCGTCCGACGTGTTCGTGAACGTCGCCGGTGGCGTCCGCGTCGACGAGCCGGCCGCCGACCTCGCCGTGGCCCTGGCGATCGTGTCGTCGCACCGGGGCCGGCCGCCGGGTGAGCGGCTCGCCTGCTTCGGCGAGATCGGCCTCACGGGCCGCCTGCGCCCGGTCGGGCACACCGGGCCACGCCTCGCCGAGGCCGCGAGGCTGGGCGTTACCGAGGTCGTTGCCCCCGCCGGCACCTCGGCGCCCGCCTCCCTCACGATGCGCTGCGCTGATACCCTGGATGCGGCGATCGGGCTCGCACTGGCCTGATCCAAACCTGGTCATGAGCGAGCACCCATCCGACGTCCGTACGGACCCGAAGATGCTCGAGGCGCTGCGCCGCATCGCGCCCGGCACGAACATGCGCCAGGGGATCAACGACATCCTCCGCGGCGACCTGGGCGCGCTGATCGTGATCGGCGAGCCGGCCGAGCTCTCGTTCCTGTTCTCCGGAGGGATCCGGCTCGACCAGTCGTTCTCGCCGTACCTCCTCTACGAGCTCGCCAAGATGGACGGGGCGATCATCCTGAACGCGATGGCGACGCGGATCGTCTACGCGAACGTGCAGCTCATGCCCGACCCCACGATCCCGTCGGCCGAGACCGGCACCCGCCACCGCACCGCCGAGCGCGTCGCCAAGCAGACCGGCGCGCTCGTGATCTCGATCAGCCAGCAGCGCGACGTCGTCACGCTCTACGTCGGCGACGCCCGCTACCAGCTTGAGGAGATCTCCGACGTCCTCGCCAAGACCAACCAGGCGGTGACGACGCTCGAGACCTACCGGGCCCGCTTCGACCAGGTGTCGACCCGGCTCACCGCGCTCGAGTTCCAGGGCGCCGCGATGCTGGACGACGTCCTCGTCGCGCTCCAGCGGGCCGAGATGACGTCGCGGATGCGCTCGGAGATCGAGCGCAACGTGGTCGAGCTCGGCGTCGAGGGCCGCCTGATCAAGATCCAGCTCGACGAGATGTCCGAGTGGGTGCCCGGCGACGAGGTGGCGATGGTGCGCGACTACTGCCTCGACTCGGTCACCGGCGGCCCCGAGCGCGCGCTCGACCAGTTGCACGAGCTTCCCGACTCGCAGCTCCTCGAGGTCGAGTCGCTGGCCGAGGTGCTCGGATATCCGCGCACGATCTCGCCCGTCGACCACGCCGTGACGCCGCGCGGCTACCGCGTCCTCGCGAAGGTTCCGCGGCTCCCGGAGGGGGTTGTGAACCACGTCGTCGCCCACTTCGGCACGCTCGAGGCGTTCGTGCGCGCATCGCAGGGCGAGCTGGAGGAGGTGGAGGGTGTGGGTGCGGTACGCGCGCGTGAGATCCGCGAGGGATTGCGACGGCTTCAGGAGCAGAACTTGGTCGATCGCTACCTGAATTTGTAAGTGAAATGGACGGCCGCTGACACCTTTTGAAGTAATTTATTTGCATGATCTACAATATAGATTGATGCTTTCGGCTAGAGACGCCTGCTTCTGATAGAATTTTCGCTTCGGAGAAGGGTCTGCGGCGGCCCTCCGAGTGCATTTTTCCTGCGAGGAGGTCGAGGGACACCTTGTACAAAGTTGGCGAGAAGGTCGTGTACCCGCATCACGGTGCGGGGACGATCGTGAGCAGAGACACGCGGCAGGTTGGCGATCAGGAGCGCGAGTACCTGACCATCAAGATCCTGCACAACGACATGACCGTCACCATCCCGCTCGACAGCGCGGATCGCGTCGGATTGCGCAAGGTGATCCAGGAGGACACCGTCGATCAGGTGATCGAGGTGCTCCAGGGCGACGGCACCAAGATGCCCAAGAACTGGAACCGCCGGTTCAAGCACAACCGGGACAAGATGAAGACGGGCGACATCTTCGAGATGGCCGAGGTGGTGCGGAATCTCGCCCAGCGGGACCAGGAGAAGGGGCTGTCGACCGGCGAAAAGCAGATGTTCTCGAAGGCCAAGCGCATCCTTGCGTCCGAGCTCATGTACGCCAAGAACATGGACGAGGACGAGGCGCGCGAGTTCCTGGAGGAGGTGCTCGAGGAGATCGGCGAGGCGCGCCGGGCCCGCGCGTAGCCAAGATCTGAACCTTCCGGCGCCGGAGGCCACAGGGCCCAACCGGACGACCGGGCACATACGAACGTTCCGAGGAAGGAGCGGACGATGGTGGTGTCAACCCGAATCGTCTTGTCCCTCTTGGGAGTTCTCGGCGCCCTCCAGGCGGGGTTTTCCTACAACCTCACCGACCGATATTCGGCCTCATACGCCTACCCCGCCTTTGGAGTCATCGTCTTCCTCGCCTTCGCCGTCGGCTGGATGGTCGGCGGACTGGTCGGGAAAGCGCTGGTGCGGGGATTCAAGAGGGTCGAGCGCGCTGCGCAGACCCGGAGTGCCGGAGAGCTCACCGTGGCCGCCATCGGCCTGCTCATCGGCCTTCTGGTGTCGGCGCTCCTGTGGTTTCCGGTGCACACGCTGCCGTACATCGGAACCTGGATCATCCTGCCGCTCTTCCTGGTGGTGGGCTACCTCTTCGCCTACATCGCCGCGAAGAAGCACCGCGGCATCCTGCGGCTCGTCGGCGTCCATCAGATCTCCGAGCCCGGCGTGACGGGACCGCCGGGGGCCGTGTCCGAGACACTGGTCGACACGAGCGCGATCATCGACGGGCGCATCGCCGACATCGTGCGGACCGGGTTCCTGAGCGGCGAGCTGGTCGTGCCCGAGTTCGTCCTGCGGGAGCTCCAGCAGGTCGCCGACTCCGGTGATCCGCTGAAGCGGGCCCGCGGCCGGCGCGGGCTCGAGGTTGTGCAGGGCCTGCGCTCCGACGTGCCGGTCGCGACCCCCGAGGTCGACTTCCCGGAGCTGGCCGACGTCGACGCGAAGCTGCTCAAGCTGGCGAAGCAGCGCGGACTTCGCATCCTGACGACCGACTACAACCTGAACCGGCTGGCCCGCATCCAGGACGTCGTCGTCCTTAACGTGAACGAGCTCGCCAACGCGCTCAAGCCCGCGGTGCTGCCGGGCGAACGGCTCGAGATCCGGCTCATCCGCGAGGGCAAGGAGCCGGACCAGGGCGTCGGCTATCTCGACGACGGCACGATGGTGGTGGTGGAGGGCGGCCGCCGCCGGGTGGGCGACACGGTCGCCGTCGAGGTGACGTCCGTGCTCCAGTCGCCGTCGGGCAAGATGATCTTCACCCGGCTCGGCCACGCGACGGGCCAATGACGGCCGAGCGGGTGTGGGCGGTCGTGGCCGCGGCGGGCGACGGCCACCGGCTCGGCCACGAGCGGCCGAAGGCGTTCGTGAAGCTGGGCGGGCGGCCGCTCCTGGCGTATGCGATCGAGCTCCTCGAGGCCCATCCCCGCGTCGAGCGGATCGTCGTGGTCGTGCCGGAGGGCTGGGAGGAGCCGACGGCGCTCCTCGCGGACGAGCTGGCGGCGGGCAAGGTCGCACAATCGGTGGCCGGCGGCGCGGCGCGGGCGCTCTCGGTCGCGGCCGGCCTCGCCGAGGTGCCCGGGTCGGCGACGGCGATCCTCGTGCATGACGCCGCCCGGCCGTTTGCCTCGGAGGAGCTGGTCGACCGCGTCCTCGACGCGCTCGCGACGGCCGACGGGGCCGTGCCGGGCGTGCCGGTGGCCGACACCGTGAAGCGGGTCGGCGGCGGCGCCGTCGTCGAGACGCTTGACCGCGGCGAGCTGCGTGCCGCTCAGACGCCGCAGGCCTTCCGCGCCGAGACGCTGCGGCGGGCGTACGCCGGCCCGCCCGAGGATCTCGCGGCCGCCACGGACTGCGCCCAGCTTGTCGAGCGGGCCGGCGGCCGCGTCGTCGTCGTGGACGGCGAGGCGGCCAACGCCAAGATCACCGGGCCGGACGACCTCGCCCGGGCCGAGGCGCACATCGGACGGCGCGCGTGAGCGGCGAGATGCGGGTCGGGATCGGCGTCGACGCGCACGCCTTCGCCGAGGACCGGGCGCTCGTCCTGGGCGGCGTCGAGATCGCCCATGACCGCGGCCTCGCCGGGCATTCCGATGCCGACGTCGTCTGCCACGCCGCGTGCGATGCGATCCTGGGAGCGGCGGGGCTCGAGGACATCGGCCACCTGTTCCCGCCCGACGATCCCGCCTACGAGGGCGCGTCGAGCCTCGCCCTGCTCGGCGAGGCGTGGGAGCGGGTTCGTGCACGCGGCTGGGAGCTCGTGAACCTCGACGCCGTCGTGATCCTGGAGGCGCCGCGGCTCGCGCCGCACCGGGACGCGATGCGCGCGGCCGTGGCCGGCGCGCTCGGCGCCGATCCGGACCGCGTCACCGTGCGGGCAACGACCACCGACCGGCTCGGGTTCACCGGCCGGGGCGAGGGCGTCGCGTGCCACACTGTCGCGCTCCTTCGGAGGCCGGGTTGACGGAGCCGGCGGTCGTCTCGTTCGACCTCGACGAGACGCTCTGGGAGTTCATGCCGATGATGGACGGCGCCCTGCGCCGCACCATCGACCGGCTGGAGGAGCGCATCCCTGCCCTCAAGGGGACGCTGACGGTCGACGGCCTGCACGCCTACCGCGCGGCCCTCGTCGGCGAGGCGGGGACGTATGAGGAGCTCAGGATGGAGTCCTTCCGGCGTGCGCTCGCCGACCGGGGTGTGGTCGAGGAGGGCCTGCCGCGTTGGATGGTCGACGTGTGGATGGCCGAGCGGGTCTTCTCGGTCGAGCTGCATCCGGACGTCGAGCCGGAGATGGATCGGCTGGCGAGCGCCGGTCACGTGCTCGGCGCCATCACGAACGGCAACTTCCCGGTCGAGCAGCTCGACGTGGCGCGCCGGTTCGCGTTCATCGTCCATGCCGAGCGGGTCGGCGAGCTGAAGCCGGCGGCGGCGCCGTTCCTCCATGCGGCCGAGTTGTCGGGCGGGCAGCCGGAGCGGTGGGTGCACGTCGGCGACGATCTGGACACCGACGTGGCCGGGGCGCAGGCGTGCGGGATGAAGGCGGTGTGGATCAACCGTTCCGGGCGGCCGCTCCCGGAGGGCTACGCACCGGACGCCGAGCTGCCGTCGCTCGCGGGGCTCGCCGAGCTCGTCGCAAGGCTCGTCTGACCGGGGAGGCGGGCCTCCCCGTCTGAGATCTCGGCCAGGCCGTCGCGGACGAGCGAGACGAGCGCCTCGGCGTCGCAACCGGCCTCGGGCAGACCGTCGGCGGCCGCGATCTCGCGCAGGAGCCGGGCCCGTCGCTGCCGGAAGGAGCCCTCGAAGCGGGTCTGGCGGCGAAGCGGTGCGTATGTCTGCCCGCGCGACGGGCAGCCCGAGGCGAGCGGGCAGGCGCTGCAGCGCGGCGTGCGGGCGATGCAGACCTCGCGGCCGAGGTCGAAGAGCGCCTGGTTCCAGTCGTAGGCCCGGCCCGGCGGCGGCGGCACGTCGATGCCCGGGAAGGCGCGCTCGAGCACGCGGCGCGCGTTGGTATCGGGAGCGGCGATCTGGGCGCCGAAGGCGAAGCAGGCGATCGCCGCAGCCGTGTACGGCCCGACGCCGGGCAGCTTCGCCAGCTCGCCCGGCTCGCGCGGAAAGCCGCCCCGTCCGGCGACGGCCTGCGCGCACCGGTGCAGATTGACCGCGCGGCGGTTGTAGCCGAGGCCGCTCCAGGCCCGGATCACCTCCGCCGGCGTCGCCGCCGCCAGGTCCTCCACCACCGGCCAGCGCTCCAGCCACTCCACGTATCGGGGGACGATCCGGGCGACCTGAGTCTGCTGCAGCATCACCTCCGACACGAGGATCGCATACGGGTCGCGCGTCCGCCGCCAGGGGAGGTCGTGTGCGTTCTGGCCGTACCACGCCAGGACCGCGTCTTGCATCGACTCCGCGCTCACCACCGCCACGGGCGCACGCTACCGCCCGCAGCGGCTCGTGCGGCCACGGCGCGAACACCAAGCTGTGCTGGGCGTGTTCGACAGCTCGTACGCCGCGGCGTGGTGGACGTCGCGCCACGACTGCCCCGGCGTCCTCCGTGCCGGCGAGCGTACAATCGTCGCATGCCTGGCAAGGACGGGGCGAGTACCGAAGGGCTGGGCGGTGGGCCGGATGCGGTTGTTCGTGATGCGGAGCAGGCGATGCTCGCCGCCCTTCGGACGTACCCGAGCGGCAACCCACCGACTCCGCGCGAGCTCGAGCAGGCCGCAAGCGCGGGCAGGTCCTCCGAGGTCATGTCGCTCGCCTTCTGGGGACTGGTAAAGAGCGGTCAACTCGTCTTCGACGGCAACGCCAAGGTCAAATTGAACGACATCCCGCCGCGGACGTAGCGCACCGCCATGCAGCGGGCTCGACTCGCCCGAGGGCAATCCGGCTCGTTCCTGCGTGCGGTCAGCCCTTCCGTTTTGTGCTGGCTGGGCGGCGTTGCGGCCGCTTGCCGGCCGGGGGGACGACGCGCAGCGCCCCGGCCGTGATGATGCTCCACCCGCCGTTGTCCCAGCGAACCTGGTAGCGCGGCGGCGACTCTGCCAACACGGCCTCGACCGTCCCCATTCGCTCCGAAGCGTCCACCCGCTTCGTCTGTACTGCGACGCGATCTCCGACGATGGCCGCCATCTCGACCTCCTGAATCCTGTCACGCCTCGTCCGCCGCCGCGTGATTCTACGCCTCGCGCGTTCGCTCAGGGCCGTGGGCCACCGGAGCGCGCCACGGATCGGCGCAGGCGGTGCGGGTACTCCGGCTCGCGGTCTTGGAAGGAGAGGATGCGGGGGTTCTGGATGATGCCGTCTCGGATCTCGATCGCGCGGCTGATGGTCTCGCTGCGCTCCCATTCGTCGGGCCCCGACATGACGGTGCCCAGGTGCGGGATGAGCGCCGCGCTGATCTCCCAGGTGGCCGAGTTCCAGAGGTA
>DATIDU010000221.1:0-31053 GCA_035456145.1 Gaiellales bacterium
GTCGTGGCACGCAGCTCCACCCGGCGCTCCGGAAACGCGGCGCGCAGGATGCCGCACCAGACGCCGGAGCGTACGAGCAGGCTGACGAGATGCAGCCCGAGGGCAATCGCCAGGGGGATGAGCCGGGTGTCGCCGAAGCGGTCGGCGTACGCCGACGCCGCGTGGTGGAGTTGAGCAAGATAGCCGGCCATTCACCTCCATTGTGCGGGCGGTTCGTTGATTGCGCATCGGTCTGCACACGGGACCGGTCCGCGGTCAATTACGGTGCGTGTCTGGTACAAATACATGCATGCCGCATGCAGTTGACCAGCGTGCCACGAACCTCGTCGGGGCGTTGGCGCTCGCCCTGACCGACCGCATGTCCGCCGCCATCGATGGTCGCGGCGGCGCCCGCGGGTCCGCCGCCGGCGCGCTGCTGCTCGTCCACCACGGCCACGTCCGGCGGATCGACGACCTGCGGGCGCCGCTGGCGCTGTCCCAGGCGGGCGCCGTCCGGCTGGTCGACCGCCTGGCGGCCGCCGGCCTGCTGCGGCGGGTTGCCGGCGATTCTGCAGACCGGCGTCAGGTGGGGGTCGTGCTGACGGCGAAGGGCAGACGGCGGGTCCGGCAGGTGCTCGAGGCACGGCGAGACGCTGTTGCCGGTCTGCTGGCCGGCCTCACGCCCGAGCAGGTCGCTCAACTCAGCCGGACGTGCGAGCGAGCGCTGGCCGGGGTTGCCGCCGACCACCCGGTGCCGGCGCGGATCTGCCGCTATTGCGACGAGAAGGCCTGCGACCTGACCCGCTGTCCGGTCGAGCTGGCCACCGACACCGGAGGTGCGTGATGATCGTCGAACTGGTCGAGATGCCGTGCGGACTGGGACTGCTCCCCCGCGGGGTGGAAGACGCGCCCGCGGTACTGCGCCAGGCCGGCCTGCCCGACCGGTTGGGCGCGCGGCGGGTACACAGCGTTCCGTGTCCGAGCGCCGGCGATGCCCGCGACCCCGACACCGCCCTGCTTCGCCCCAACGAGCTGATCACGATGGCGACGCGTCTCGCGGACGCCGTCGAGCGCGTGCTCGACGCCGATGCGCTGCCTGTGGTCGTCGGCGGCGACTGCTCGATCCTGCTCGGCTCGATGCTGGCGCTGCGGCGCCGCGGCCGCTATGGACTGCTCTACGTCGACGGCCACGCCGACTTCTGGCATCCCAGCCAGGACGACCTGGGCGAAGCCGCCTCGGTCGATCTCGCCCTGGCCACCGGCCGCGGGCCGTCCCTGGTCACCGATCTGGAAGGGCTGGCGCCGCTGGTGCGCGACGAGGACGTGGCCGTGCTCGGCTACCGATCGGCGGTGAACGACTCCTACCTGGACGAGCACATCCGCGACACGGCGATCACCGTGCACGACCTGGCCGACGTGCGCCGCGACGGCATCGAGGCGTGCACGGCGCGGGCGCTGGCCACGGCGGCCCGGCCCGGCCTCGACGGGTTCTGGCTGCACTTCGACGTCGATGTGATGGAGGATGCGCTGATGCCGGCCGTCGACTACCGCGAGCCGGAGGGCCTCCGTTGGGAAGAGGCCCAGCACGCGCTTGCCGCGGCGGCGGCCGGAGGCCATCTGGTGGGCATGCAGCTCACGATCTACAACCCGGCGCTGGACGCCCCCGGTGCGCCGCTCGCCGGCCGCATCGTCGACCTGCTGGCCGGAATCCCGGCCGCGGCCGCGTGAGCCCCGGCACAGAAGCCCGCGAGTGGGACGCGGTCGTCTGTGGCGGCGGCACCGCCGGGTCGCTGGTGGCCGCGCGCCTCGTCGAGGCCGGGCGCCGGGTGCTCGTACTCGAGGCGGGCCCCGACTACGGCCATCTGGACGAGGGTCGCTGGCCGGCCGACCTGCTCGACTCCACGACCATCCCCGAGTCGCACGACTGGGGCTACGTCTCCGGACCGGAGCTGCCCGGGCGCAGCCTGCCCTACGAGCGGGCGCGCGTGATCGGCGGTTGCTCTGCGCACAACGGCTGCACCGTCTGCTGGGGTCACCGCGCCGACTACGACGCCTGGGACCTGCCCGGCTGGTCGGCCGCCGAGCTCGAGCCGCTGTTCGAGCAGGTGTCGCACGCGATGCGTGTGCGCTCGTTCGCGGATGACGAGCTGGCGCCGATGCATTCCGGCTTCATCGACGCCGGCACCGCCGTGGGCCTGGCCCGGGTGGACGACCTGGCGACGCTCGACGGCGTTCCCGGTGTCGGCGCCCAGCCGTCCAACTCACCGGGCGCGGTGCGCTGGAACGCCGCGTTCCCGTACCTCGACCCGCTTCGCGGAACCGCGTCCCTCGCGGTGCGCGGCGAGACGCTCGTCGACCGCGTGCTGATCGAGGGCGGTCGAGCAGCCGGTGTCCGTGCCGTCGCGGCGAACGGCGCTGCGTTCGAGGCGCGGGCGGGCCTCGTCGTGCTCACCGCCGGGGCCTACGGCACGCCGATGGTGCTGCTCCGGTCCGGCATCGGCCCCGCCGCCCAGCTGCGCGAGCTGGGCATCGAGGTCGTGGCCGACAACGCCGGCGTCGGCGCCAACCTGCACGATCACCCGGGGTTCGAGCTGTTCTACACCGCCACCTCCGAGCTGGAACGGCAGAACGCAGCGTTCGCGGCCGGCGGCATGCCGCTGCTCGACGAGCAGGGCTTCGCCAAGGCCGCCTCGTCTCACTGCAGCGGCGCCCCGTTCGACCTGCACGTCTTCCCGGCGCTCTCGATGCACGACCGCCGCCCGTCCCTCTACATCGCCTGCGTCGCTCCCCGGTCGCGGGGCCGGATCGCCCTGTCGGGCGCCGATCCGTCGGCGCCGCCCCTGATCGACCATGGGTTGCTGGCGGATCCCGGAGGCCGAGATCTGGCTGCGCTGGTCGAGGGCGTCGCACTCGCCCGCGAGATCGCCGCGCAACCCGAGCTGGCGGAGCTGTTCGGTGCCGAGGCCGAGCCCGGCCGTGGCTCCGATCCGGCCGCGACGGTCGAGGCGGGCGTCATCCACTACTGGCACCCGGTCGGCTCCTGCGCTCTCGGAATCGCCTGCGACGAGCGCGGTCGGGTCCACGGAGTGGACGGCCTGGTCGTCGCGGACGCCTCGTTGTTCCCGCAGACGCCGCGTGCGACCACCAGCATCCCCACGCTCGTTCTGGCCGCGAGGGTTTCGGACTGGCTGGCCGCCGCCTGATCGCCGGGGCATGCGTCTGACATACTCGGTGGCGGGATCGCCACGGCCGCGATCGCCCTGGTGACCGCCTTCGACATCGCGCTGACCCCCGGGCCGGATCGGCGTGCGCGCCGCTCGAACCGCGCTCGGCCTGGGGTAGTCGCCGGCGGAAGATCCCAAGGACCGGCGGTCGTAGCGCGGGGTTGGGATCGGCGGTCCCGGGCACCCACCACCTCGATGGGACAAACGGCGTAGACTCTCGCCGACGTCGATGCGGGCCGGTGAACGGGCGGGGCGGCCTGCCGACCTGGAGGAGCGATGGACACCCAGCGTCGCAATGGCCAATCGCTAAACGGACTGGTGCAGGAGCTCGCGCGCAACACCTCTGCGCTCGTTCGCAGCGAGGTGTCCCTGGCGAAGGCGGAGCTTCGCGATAAGGCGTCGCGCGCCGGTGCCGGGATCGGAATGCTCGTGGCAGCAGCCGTCGTGGCGGTCATCGCGGTCGCCACCCTGACCGCCGCCGCGGTGATGGGCCTGGCCGAGTTCATGCCGGGCTGGCTGGCCGCGCTGATCGTCACGGCGGTCCTATTGGTGGTCGCGGCGATCCTCGCGGCCACGGGGAAACGAAGCCTCGCCCGCGCGGCCCCGCCGGTCCCGAAGGAGGCGGTGGAGTCCGTCAAGGAGGACGTTACGTGGATACGCAATCAAGCCAAGTCAGGGATGAAGTCGCGCGGGCCCGAGCCGAGCTCGGAGCCACCGTCGAGGAGCTCGCCTACCGCGTGAACGCCCCGGCGCGGATCCGCGACCGCGTCACGCAATCCGTGCACGACATCCGACAGCGGGCCCCGGAGCGGCGAGTCCTCGTCGTTCGAGGAGCGTGCGTGCTCGCGGTGGCCGCCGGTGCGGCCGTCGGGCTCCGGTGGGTCCTGGGGCGGCGCTGACATGCCGGGCGCGGGATCGATCGTCAAGCCGGCGGTGCAGGGAACGATGCGGGCTCGGAAAGCCCGGAAGGCGGGGCGGCAGGTCCGCGCCCAGCTATCGGGCGTTCTTCCACCACGTCGACCGGCCGATGCGGCTCATGACCGGCCTCCTTGATCGGCACCGCTCGCCGGCCGAGATCATGCAGCTCTACGCGTCCGAGGATGCCCGGCGTGACCGCTACGGCCCGTGCACGTGCGGGAGCGGCCGCAAGTGGAAGTTCTGCCACGGCGCCCGGGCGTAGCCGCTCGTTCCAGCGCCGCAAGCGCGTGCGATACTTGCCTTTCGGACAGCCAAGGAGGACGGCATGGACTTCGGGAACCTCACGAAAAAGGCCAAGCAGATGGTCGACAAGCGCGGCGGGACCGACGCGCTCAAGGACGATGCCGACGAGCTGAAGGACATCGTCAGCGGGAAGGGCAACGCGATGGACAAGGCGAAGGCGGCCGGCAAGGCGCTCAAGGATCCCGGCAAGCCCGGCGCTGATCGCTAGCGCCGGTCGCTGCCACCCATGCGGGACGGCGAGGAACAGGCTCCGCTTCCCGGAGAGTCGCCGACGCAGCGCATCAATCGCGAGCTGATCGAGCTCCTGAACGAGATCCGGATCGCGCTGCCGGGGGTGCAGGTGCTGTTCGCGTTCCTGCTTGTCGTGCCGTTCGGGCCCGGGTGGCGGCACACGACCGCGCTCCAGCGCCACACGTACGTGTTCAGCATCGTGACCGCCGCGCTGGCGACGGTGATCATGATCACGCCCTCGAGCTACCACCGGCTGCTCTGGCGTCAACCGCAGAAGGAGCACATGCTGATCACCTCCAACGCGCTTCTGATCGCCGGCATGGCGTTCCTCGCGATGGCGATCAGCGGGTCGCTGTTCTTCGTCGTGTCCTTCGCGCTCGGCACCTGGGAGGCGGCGATCACCACGGCCGCGATCGTCGTCGTGATCCTCGTGCTGTGGTACGTGATGCCGCTCGCGCGCCGGAACGAGGTGTGGCGGGACCGCGACTGACCCGTCAACCTCAGAGTTCGTTCGTCGCGATCCGGCTCTCCCAGATCGCACCCAGCGGCCCAGCCAGGTGACACACGTCGATCGTGCGGCCGCGCTCCTCGTTCCCGAGCCGCCAGCGGTTCTCGATGGTGGCGACGCGGTGGAACGTCGCGCACATATCCCGGAGCGTCGCGGCGTCGTACCCGACTGTGACGAGCGTGCGCTCGGGAAGCGCGGAGGGCCGCCAGTACTGCCACGAGAGGTGGCCGGAGAGGGGCGGCGGCAGCCCAAGCGCCGGGCCGAAGTGGGCCAGCGCGCCCGCCTCGCCGTAGTTCCGGGCGAGGATGGCCGCATGCCGGCGCGCGGCGGGCGTGAGCGAGCGCCAGGCGCGGGCGGTCTGGGCGGTCAGCTCGGGCCAGCCGATCTCGTCCTTGTAGAAGCTGTCCTCCCAGACGCCCGACTGGATCATCCCGGCCGTCGTCCGCACCGGGACGACGATGGGCGTGGCGGCCGCGACCAGGGCGAGCTGGAGGACGACCAGTGCTCCGACGACGGCGGGCCGCGCCCCGCGCCGCGCCGGCCGCCACCGCTCGAGCGCGACGGCGCCCGCGGCGACGGCCAGCGCCATCGCCGGCAGCGGGTAGTAGGCCCGTCCCCGCTCCAGGGCGAACCCCACGAACACCACCACCGATGCGATCGCGAACGGACGCAGCACCGCCCGGCGCCACATCCACACCGTGCCGATCACCGCGACCACCGAGCCCGCAGCCAGAAACGCGAACGCCTGGGCGAGGTAGGTGAGCGGGGGCGTGTCGTCGGCCGTCTTCGCGCGCTGACTGCTCGAGAACTCCGCGCTCGGCCATCCGTGTGCGACCTGCCAGGCGATGTTCGGCACGAGCAGGAGCAGCGCAAGCGCTGCGGCGAGCCACGGCCCCTGGCGGCGGAAGACCTCGCGCCGGCGGGTCGCCGCGAAGCCGGCAACCAGCGCGGCGAGGAGCACGGCGATCGTGTACTTCGCCTCGAGCCCGAGCCCGGCCACCACGCCGACCGCGATCCACACGCGCGGGGCCGGACGAATCGCCGCCACGAGCACGAGGTAGAGCGTCGCGGTCTGCGCGGCCAGGTCAAGCCAGGTGGGGTGGAAGATGCTCGCCGCTCCCAGGAGCAGCGGCGCGGTGACCCAGGCCGCGGCGGCGCCGGCCTGGGCCCGCAGCCCGCCGCCCACCTCGCGTGCGCACAGCGCGACGAAGACGGCGCTCGACGCGCCGATCACCGCCGTCGACACGCGCAGCGCGTCCAGCGAGGGGCCGAAGGCCCAGACGACGGCGCGTCCAAGGAGCGCGAGCAGCGGCGGGAAGTCGACGTAGCCGAGCGCGAGGTGATGCGATGCGGCGAGGAAGTAGAGCTCGTCGCGGTCCCAGCCGTAGCGGCCGAGGAACGGCAGCCCGACGAGGACGGGGACGGCGGCAGCCACGACGCCCACGGCCAGCGTCGCACGCAGCGGAGTCTCAGGGCGCACGGCGTCCCGGCCCGGGAGCGCTACGCCGCACCCCCGTGCGCGGCGAGCGCGGCCGCGAACCCGGCGGCGTCGGTGATCATGGCGTCGCCGGCGAACTCGAGCGCCGCGAGCGACCGTGCGCCCGCCTCGGCGTCGCCGGCGCCGCAGGCGTCGCGGATCACGATCGGGACGTAGCCGAGGTCGGCGGCGTGGCGCGCGGTGGGCTCGATCCCGACCTCGAGCGCGACGCCCACCAGCGCGACCGCCGTCACGCCGCAGTCGCGCAGGACGATGTCGAGCGGCGTCCCCTCGAACGCTGACATCGTGAGCTTCTCGAAGACGGCCTCGTCCGCGGCCGGCTCCAGCTCGGGCACGATCTGCGAGTGCGGGGCGGCGGGCGGGAAGGCCGAGACGACCTCCCCCGCCGACTCTCGCCGCTGCCACGCTCGCCACATGCGAAGCTGCGAGGCGCCCATCAGGCGCGTCGGCAGGGTGACGTGCCGCACGAACACGGTCCGCACTCCCGCGCCGCGCGCCGCGGCCAGCACCTCCTGCACCCGCCGGACGATTGCCGGGCCGTCGGCGATCTGTCCCATGATCCCGACCTGCATGTCGTAGACGAGGAGCGCCAGCCGGCGTGGGTCGCAGGCGTCCTCCAGCGACCGCGCAACGTCGAGCCCGTTCACCCGTTCCATCCGGCCAAGTCTACGGGCGGCCGGCCGCGGGGTTGGTGACTACGCCCGCCGGTAGATGAGGATGGCGCAGCCGCTGCTGGTGGTGCTCGCTTCGGCGAGCTCGAAGCGCTTCTTCGATCCCGACTCGAAGAGGCGCTTGCCGCTTCCGAGCACGACCGGGAAGACCATCAGCCGCATCTCGTCGACGAGATCATGCTCGAGCAGTCCCCGGGCGAGGCGGGCACTGCCGTGGACGACGATGTCACCGCCGATCTCGCCCTTGACCCTGGTGATCTCCTCGACCAGGTCGCCGCGGAGCACGTGCGAGTTCGTCCACTCCGGGTCCTTCAGCGTCGAGGACACCACGTACTTCGGCATGGTGTTGAACTTGTCGGCGAACTCGCCGTCGCGCTCGGGCCAGGCGGCGGCGAAGCCGTCGTAGGTGACCCGGCCGAGCAGGAGCGCCTCGGAGTCGAACGTCTCCTTGAGCTTGAACTGCGCGCCCTCGTCGCCCTGGCCGATCTCGAACGTCCACCCGCCGTGCTCGAAGCCCTCGGCTCCGCCCGGGTCCTCCATGACACCGTCGAGCGACACGAACTCTGTGATGACGATGCGTCCCATGTTCTCGATCCCCTTCCCGTCGCTTTCCGTCCGGATGCCGCGATACTATACTCAAGCGTTTGCTTGATAAAGCGAACAGATGAATATGTCCACTCTGGAGGATCCGCTCACCGCCACCTTCGCCGCCCTCGCCGATCCCACCCGGCGGGCGATCCTGGCGCGGCTCCGGGAGGGCGACGCGACGGTCACCGACCTCGCAGCTCCCTTTCCCATCTCGACCCAGGCCGTATCGCAGCACCTCAAGGTGCTCGAGCGGGCGGGCCTCATCGCCCGCAGCCGGTCGGCCCAGCTGCGGCCGTCGCGGCTCCAGGCGGCCAGGCTCAAGGACGCGAGCGACTGGCTCGAGCGGTACCGTCCCTTCTGGGACGAGCGCCTCGACCGGCTTGACGCCCGGCTCGATGCCTCGCGGAAAGGACGGCAGGATGGCTGAGCCCGAGCCGGGCCTCAGGATCACGCGCGTATTCGACGCCCCGCGCGGCGAGGTGTGGAAGGAGTGGACCGAGCCCGACCGGTTCGCCGACTGGTTCGGCCTGCGCTCGACGCCGGTGCCGCCCGAGAGCGTGTCGATGGACGTCCGTCCGGGCGGCGCGTGGCGGCTCACCATGGCGGCCGGAGAACAGCATCCCGAGATCCACTGGGCCGGCGAGTACCGCGAGGTGGTCGAACCCGAGCGGCTCGTTTTCACGGTCACGGACCGGCCCGACGGCAACGAGTACGAGCTCGTGAGCGTCGAGCTCACCGACCTCGGCGACGGGCGCACCCGCATGGAGCTCGAGCAGACCGGCGGGCACCTCACCGCGGAGGAGTACGAGCGGGCCGGTCAGGGCTGGGGCTCGTTCCTCGACGACCTCGCCGCGCGCCTCGCGGGCGCCTAGCTGGAGTTGCCGCCGGAGCTCTCGCCCAGCGCCTCGACCGCGTCGGGTTGCAGGTAGGCGAACGTCAGCTCGTAGTCCGAGCTCTCCTCCACCTTCACGTCGGCCATCGAGGTCATGCGGCCGAGGAACTCCATGCGCGTCGGGAGGTGCTGGTCGGACTGCTCCTTGGTCTCCCAGAAGGTGATCCCGAGCGTCGTCCCCTCCCGGGAGAGCGTGACGAGACCCCGGAAGCCGTCCATGTCGCGCAGCCAGGAGAGCATCTCCTCGGCGACGATGGTCGCCCGGTCGATCGGCTGGTCGGCGGTGTTGACGCGCGTGAAGCGGACGTGCATGACCGCAATGTTGGCATGCGCGGCGCCCGGCCGCGTTAGTCGCGGACGGCGCTCTCCGGCCAGAACCGCATCGAGCTGAGATGCACGGCGACGGCGGCGACGCCGACCCAGGCCGCGAGCACGAGGAGCTCCATCTCATCGAGCAGGTGCGCCCGCTCGGCGGTAACGATCCGGACGAAGACCGCGACGCAGACGACGGCCACGACGATCGAGCGGACACGGGCGTCGAGGACCGTCCGCCGTACCGGCGTGAAGTCGGCGATTCGCGCCAGCACGGGGTCGGTCACCCGGCTCACGAGCCGGATGAGCGGCGCGAGCACGGGGCGCATCGCCAGCCGCGCCGCGACGAAGCCGCACGCGACCGCCACCGCCAGGCTCGCCAGCACGTCGGTCGGGTAGTGCATGCCTGCGAGGACGCGCGAGGCCGAGACCAGCGCCGCGAACGCGAGGAAGAACCAGCCCGCGCGCCGCGACACGAAGAAGACGCCGAAGGCGATCGAGAGCGCCGCCGTCGCGTGGTCGCTCGGAAACGACGGGTCGGCCGACCGCGGCAGGAGCGGGACGATGCCCGCGTGAGCCTCGTACGGGCGGGCGCGATCCCAGAGGTGCGAGATCGCCTGGTTTGCCAGGAGGCCGAGTGCGGCGGCGAAGAGGCCCGCCGTGCACGCCCGCTTCCAACGCGTGTCGCCGGGAGGCGAGAGCAGCCACAGGCCGACCGCCAGGACGCCGAACAGGGCGACGCCCCAGTTCGAGAATTCGACGACAACGCTTCCCAGCAGCGGGTGCGCATGCACCTGCGTGTTCACCCACTGCTCGAACGAGTACTCCACGACGCCTCCCCGGTCGCTTCACCGATCCTTCACCAAGGGTACGGGTGAATCGTGAGAAACGCGCTAGTGGCGCGTTGAGCTAGCTGGGCTTGGTCGTCATCGCCCAGATCGCGACGATGAAGAAGGCGACGGCGATCGTTGCCAGCACGGTGGCTGCCTTCGCCAACCCACCGCCCCGATCACCACCGCGAAGACGGCGTGCGCCCAGCCATGTCAGGATCGTCGCGATCAGGATCAGGATGCCGCTCGGCTCGGCGATGGCGTAGCCGACCCCAACCCAGGTGGGATCGTTGTCGCCCGAGTACTCCTTGCTGTAGATCCATTCGGCGCCGATCCGCATTGCGAACCAGGCCGGGATGCCTACGAAGAGCAGCGTCCGGAACGCGAAGCGGGTGAGCGCGGCTCGCTGCTCGCCGGTCGCCCGCCATGCCAGGATGAGGACCGCGACCGAGGCGAACACGGCGGCGGTCACGACCATCGCACCCGCCACATGGACGAAGAGCGGGAAGTTCCAGCTGTCGGGACGGATCAGGAGGTAGGTCATGCGCCCGGCTTCCAGATCATGTCGACGAGGAGCAGGAGCACGGCACCGCTCGCGATGAGGTGGGCGGAGAGCGCCGGCCGAGCACCCCCGCCACCGGCGAGGTTCTTGTAGCCCTGCGAGAGCTTGCTCCCGAACGCGCCCTGCACGAGCCAGAGCACGATCGCGATGACGATCCAGCCGTCCCACGGGTTGTACGTGGAGACGTCGAACGAAAGCCAGATGCCGAAGACGAGCACCGCGACGCTCCCGAGACCCCAGAGTGGGAACGCCACGTTGCCCAGCGGGCCGATCCACCCGGGTGCGCCCGCGGCGTACATGGCCCAGTAGAGGCCCAGCATCGACACCAGGAGGAAGGCACCCAGGACGTGGAGGAAGAGGAGCGTCTCGTACATGGTCGGGAGATCATATGGCCGCCGCAGGACGGCCGGGCGTATGCTTCGCCAGAGGGGGTTTCCCGGCACGAGATGGGGGTAAGCATCGCGCCATGGAGAAGACCAGCACACGCATAGGGCTCTGGTTCGTCCGGCGGTACCCGAGGATGGCTGCACGCTTGGGGTGGAAGGTCGTGAAGAACCCGCGCCGGACGGCGATCATGATCGCCGCCGCCCGCCAGGCTCCGCGCGTCGCGCGGCGCGCGCGCGCCGTCGCGCGGGACCCCGAGGTGAAGCAGCAGGTCAGGGTCGGCCGCGATGCGCTCGGCAAGGCGGCGCAGCGCCTGCGCGACAAGGACGCACGGGACGCGGTCGCCGACGAGAAGCTCCGCGACGAGCTGCGCCGGGCCGCTGAGGCGATGGCCATCGGCTACGCCGCGGCGTCGCATCCCAGGCGCCGTCGCCGCCGCTTCGGCCGCGCGGTGCTCGCCGTGGGCCTGGTCGGCGCCGGCACGTACGCCGGCTACCGCGCCGTCTGTCAGATGCAGAAGAACGGCGCCTCGCCGATCTCGACGAGCGCCGATGACCGCGACGAGACGCTCGCCGCGTCCTTCCCGGCGTCCGACCCGCCGCCCGGCCCGTAATCCCACGAGCCGCCGCCCGGGCACGACCGGCCCGGGCGGCCGCGGCCGGCCGGCTACGGCGTACCCGGCCGGAGCCCGGCGTGCCGCATCAGCAACGCGAACTTCAGGAAGTCGGTCTGGAAGTCGTGCAGCTGCATCGGGTGGCCGGCGCCGTCGGCCGCCGGAGATGGGAGGCCGTTCGCCGGGCGGCGGAGGGCACGTGCCTCCATCCGGCGGCCGGCCAGCACCTCGTGCAGGTAGCTGTGGCTCGGGATGTCGCGCCGGACGGAGTCTCGGAGGCAGCCTCCCAGGTGCTCCGCCCGTTGGGTGCGCTTGCCCATCGCGGCGACCGCCTTGTCGGGATTCGCGGCGAAGCGGCGCAGGATCGTCGAGATCAGCGTCGTGTGGTCGAACTGCGTATGGCAGACCTGCTTTCGGACTCTCGGCCCGATGACGAGCGCCGGCACACGGACGCCGAGCGTCGGGTACTGCGAGCCGTCGTCCGCGGGAACCGCCGGAGGAGACACGTGGTCGTAGAACCCGCCGTGCTCGTCATAGGTGATGACGAGCAGCGTGTCGTTCCACCGCGGACTGCGCGCGAGCGCGTCGTACAGCGTCAGGACGAGCTGCTGCCCGGCGTGGATATGCGAGGGCGGGTGATCATCGTTGGAGGCGGAGTCGAAGACGCGCAGGTTCACGAAGTTGGGGTCGATCCATGAGATCTTGCGCAGGTTCCCCTTGGCGGCGTCGTCGAGGAAGCTGTCGTCGAGCACGATCGCGCCCTCGGCCAGCCGCATGGCAAGGCTGATCTCCTTCTTGTCGAACCAGGCGAAGTTGTCGCGATCGAGGTTCGGGAACGATCGATAGCGGCCGTCGACCGCCCGCAGCGTGGCCGGGTCGTGCGAGTACCAGCGCCAGTCGCCGTCCTGGAGCTGGCGCGTGAACGCCGGCACGTCGTAGATCGGCGCATCCGCGAACGTATCCCTGAGCTTCTTCGGGATCCACGACGGCAGGTTGCCCAGATCAGCGCCGACCGGCTCCGCCGCGCGGCCGGCGATCGAGTACAGCCGGTTCGGCATCGTGTCTCCGGGGATCGAGCTGTGCCACGCGTCGCACACGCAGAAGTTCCGGGCCAGGAAGTCGTAGACCGGGAGGTGCTGCGCCGTGTAGTGGCCCATGACGTATCCCGGGTCGGGAGGCGGAGTCACGTTCCGCTGGTTCATCCACCACTCGAAATTGGTGATGAAACCGGCGTTTCCGTCCGCGAGCTGGTTCGCGACGCACTCGGGCGCGTGGCAGGGGTCGAAGCTGTCGGGGAACGGCTCGGGCGGATACTCGAACGCCCGATGCTCCGTCCCGGCGGTGTCCGTGTTCGACTCGTCGCCCACGAGCCCGCACACATCCGGCATCCCGTCGTTTCGGAGATAGCCGAGCATGTGGTCGAACGATCGGTTCTCCATCATCAGCACGACGATGTGTTGGATCTTCTCCAGCGCGCCGATCCCAGCCACAGCTCACCTCCGGTGCTCAGGGGTGGCGCCCGGCACTGCCCACCCGGCGGTCCGGACGACTCTAGTGGATCCTGCGCCGTGTCGTGCGAACGGCGGCGGTCAGCCGCCCGCCCCGGATCCGGCCGCCCGCGAAAGTGACGTGGCACGCTGGAACCGGGCGGTGGCGGCTGCATCGACCTCCGTGACCACCGGGCCGTGCACGATCAGCCCGTCGCCGCGCTCGTGCAGGAGGCTGTGGACGAGGTCGCCGGCGAGCCACTCGCGGCCGGGCGGAACGAACGCCCCGGCTGCGATCCGAACGAGGTCGGTGTCGATCACGTCGACGTGCCGGATCCACGGCTGCTGGACGAAGTTGGTCGGACCGACGGGGAGCATCCGCACGATGTCCTCGAAGAGCTCCCGCCCTGCGGCCTCGTCGTTGACGTAGACCTCGATCTGCACCTCGCGCGAGCCGCGCGGGATCCGGCGGGCGGCCTGCACCTGGGAGTTGTGGACGCTGACCACGTCGCCGGAGAGGGCCCGAATGCGGGTCGAGCGCAGGCTGAACTCCTCGACGACGCCCGAGACGCCCCACGGCTCGAGCACGATGGTGTCGCCGACCGCGTACCAGCCCTCGAAGAGCATGAAGACGCCCGTCAGGATGTCGGTCAGGAACCGCTGCCCGGCGAAGCCGATCAGGACGACGAGGACCGAGGCGCCGGCAACTGTCGTGAACGTCCCGCCGCTCACCTGGCTCACGAGGACGAGCGTCGCCGCGAGATACGCCAGGTAGCGGATCGTCGTCTGGATCAGCGAGAGCGCCGTCTCGCGCCGCTTCAGCCCGGCGATGACGCCGGTCGAGTCGTCGCGTTCGAGGCGCCGCTCCTGGCGGTTCAGGATCCACGCGCCGATCCGCGCCCCCGAACGCGCGACGATCCACGCCGCGACGAACGCCAGCACGGCAACGGCAACGCGACGCGCATCTCCCGACGGCGGCCCGATCATCGAGACCGGCTACCCAACGGCGCGGGGTGCCGAAACACCGCAAACCGCTCGGCGTGCACGCTGGGCGACGACGGGGTAGAAGCCGAGAGCGATGGCGATACGGCTGGGCTGCAGCGGCTGGAGCTACGACCACTGGCGCGAGCCGGTCTACGGCGGCGCGCCGCCGCGAGCCTGGCTTGCGCAGTACGCCGAGCGGTTCGACACCGTCGAGATCAACTCGACGTTCTACCGGCTCCCCCGCCGCTCGGCCGTCGCCGGCTGGGCCGACCAGACGCCGGACGGGTTCTGCTTCGCGGTGAAGGTGAGCCGCTACCTCACGCACATCCGCCGCCTGACGGAGGCCGAACGCGGCCTCGAGCTCCTGCTCGACCGTGTCCAGCCGCTTGCCGACGCCGGCAAGCTCGGGCCGCTGCTCTGGCAGCTGCCGGGGACGTTCGTGCGCGACGACGACCGACTCGCACGCGCCCTCGCCGGGGTACCGCGCGACCTCCGCCACTGCATGGAGTTTCGCCACCCGTCGTGGTTCGTCCCCGCCGTGATGGACATCCTTCGCGAGCACGAGGTCGCGCTCGTCGTGGGCGACCATCCCGAGCGGCCGTTCCAGACCGCCGAGCGGACCGCCGGCTGGACGTACGCGCGGTTCCACCACGGCCATCGCGGACGGCGTGGCAACTACTCCGACCGCGAGCTTGCCGGCTGGGCCCGTCGCATCCGAGCCTGGGGGCGAACGGGCGACGTCTACGCGTACTTCAACAACGACTGGGAGGCGTTTGCCGTGAAGAACGCCGAGCATCTCGGACGGCTGCTCGTGGGCGGGCCGGCCGCACCGGCGGCCGGGGCCTCGCCTCGTCGGGCCGCGCCCACGCCGGGCGGACATCGTCGGCGAGCATCTTGAGGAGCAGGCGCATCATTGGGAGAACCTCGTCAGCCCCGCGACGCCGGCCGGGCCGAGTGCCAGGGCCACCTCGGTGTCCGCGACGATCCACACCACGCCGTCCCGCAGCAGCACCTCGGAGCACACGGCGTCGATTCCGGACGGCTCCTTCTGCATCGACGTCCCGTCGAGCGGGCACTCCTGAAACCGCGCCGAGAGACGGCCGCACTGCGGGCACGAGAACACATCGATGTCGGCCGCGGGCGCCATCAGGAGGCACGACACCCGCGCGTCGGACACGGCCGCGAGGAGCTCGTCCGGATCGTCGGGCGAGGAGTCGTCGCGCGCCCGCTGCTCGGTCAGCACCGCGAGGAGCGCCTCCTCCCTCCCCGCGTTCAGCTCGTCGAGCGCGCCTTCGGCGAGATCGCGGATCCCGTCCGCCTGAAGATGGCGGACATCGGCGTGCACGGCTGCGACGTGCTCCGATCCCCATGGGCCGAGCTCCTCCGCGATCGCGCTCGTCGCCTCGACCGGACCGCAGACGACGATCGCGTCGTGGCCGAACTCGGTGCGAAGCCGCTCGAGCCGCTCCGCGGCGTCGCGCAGATGAAGTCGCGCCTGCCGGTCGTGCCAGCGCTGGAGGTCCGCCTGCTCCCACCCACCCTGGTCGTGGCGGCGCTCGGCCTTCACGCTCGCGTCGAAGAGGTCCGCCACCCGGCCGTCGTCGTATCTCCAGGCCTTGCCGAGCTCACGGGACACCTCGAGGACGATGACCGACGTCGCCGAAGCCGCGTGGCCGGCCACCTCCCAGATCGCGGCGCGCGAGCCCACGGCGACCCGATCGCCGACCGGCCGCGAGAGCCACGTCCGTGTGACGTCGTCTCCGTCGGCGACCGCGACCAGGCCGCGCACGCGCGCGCCCTCGGGCGGTGTGACGTCCAGGTCCGCGAGGGCCTCGACGGCCGCGTCGAATCGCGCCCGCGCGCGGCGCTCGACCCCGTCGCGCCTCTTACGCGCGGTCTCCACAAGCGCGTGCTGCCGGCGCCCGATGCCGGTGCGGGCCGGCGTGTTGCGGGGGTCGAGGTCGAGCACCATCGACACCAGCGCCCCGTCGTCGGAGCGGAGCTCGGCGAGCGCCCGGGCCCGGGACGGTGCTGCCGTGGCTGCCATGGGCACGGTCTACCCCCATCCGCTCCATCTCAATCGGTTTCGCGATCCGCGCTCGGGGAACTGCACCGCTGATGGACGCAGTCGGCGGACCGTCGCGGGATGGAGCTCCCCCTGATCGCCGCGGTCCGCTGACAGCTCAGCAGCCGGAATCAACGATCTCGCTCACACAGCCGCGTTCGAGTGCGTGTGCCCGAAGCGCAGGTAGAGCGTGGGCACGAGGAACAGGTTGAGCAGGGTCGACGTCACGAGGCCGCCGAGGATGACGATGGCCATCGGATACTCGATCTCGGCGCCGGGGATCTCGCCGGAGATGACGAGCGGGACGAGCGCGAGGCCGGTCGCGAGCGCCGTCATCAGGATCGGCGCGAGCCGCTCGCGCGATCCGCGCAGCACGAGGTCGACGCCGAACGGCTGCCCCTCGACGTCCTGGAGGTGCTGATAGTGGTTCACGAGCAGGATGCCGTTGCGCGCTGCGATCCCGAACACGGTCAGGAAGCCAACGAGCGATCCGAGTGAGATCAGGCCTCCGGCCGCGAACGCCGCCAGGATGCCTCCGACGAGGGCCAGGGGCAGCGTGAGGAACGAGAACGTGGCGACCCGCCAGCTGCCGATGCAGGTCTGGAGCAGGAGCAGGATGCCGATCGCCGCAGCGATCCCGAAGGCGAACAGCCTGCCCTGCGCCTCCTGGCGCTCCTTGAACTCGCCGAGGACCTCGGCGTGGTACTCGTGCGGGAAGTTCACCGTCGCCAGGCGGTCCTTCACGTCGGCCACGACGTCGCCGAGCGGGCGGCCGCGGACGTTCATGCCGACGTCGATCCGGCGTGAGTTGTCCTCGCGCGAGATCCGGTTCGGCGTCGGGCGCACCGTCACGCTGGCGACCTGGGACATCTTCACGTGGCCGCCGCCGGGCGTGTCGAGCTGGAGGTCGCGGATGCTCTGCACGTCCCTCCGCGCCTCGGGGATGCTCCAGGCGATCACGTCGTAGACCTTGTTGTCGACGTGCAGGTCGCTCACCTCGTCGCCGGCGACGATCGTCGCCGCGGCCCGGCGGATGTCGCCGGGTTTCAGCCCGTACTTCGCGGCTTTCTCGAGGTCGGGGTCGACGCGGATGTACGGGACGTCCACCTGGAGCTCGGTGCGCAGGTCGACGAGCCCGTTGATGCCCTTCAGGGCCGCGTGGACCTGATGGGCCTTGTCGCGCAGCGTCTCCAGGTCGGGGCCGAAGATGCGCACCGTGATGGCCTCGCTCGAGCCGGCCAGGACCTCGTCGATGCGCTCGTTCAAGTACGTGGTCTGCTCGCGGAAGAGGCCGGGATACGCCGCGACCGTCTGCCGGATGCGCTGGAGGGTGCGGTCGTAGTCGGCGTTCGGACTCAGGCTGAGCCAGTTCTCGGCGAAGTTGATGCCGTTGACCTCCTCGCCCTGGACGGCCCGGCCGATGTGGGCGCCGAACCCGCGCACGCCGGGGATCGAGCGCAGGTCGCGGCTCGCCCGCTCGACGATGCGAACGACCTCCTGGTGGCCGGTGCCGGGGCGCGTCACCCAGAGCGCGAGGAAGTCGCGCTCCTTGAAGGTCGGAAAGAGCGACTCGCCGAGGAACGGCGTGGCGGCCACCCCGGCAATGAGCGTCGCCGCCGTGGCACCGACGACGATGATCTGGGCGTGCAGGACGCGGTTGAGTGCGGCCGCGTAGACGCGCTGGAGAAGGCGGACGAGCGGCGGCTGCTTCTCGTCGAGCGGCGCCCGGCCGAGCAGGAGGAGCGCCAGGGCCGGGGTGACCGTCAGCGCGATCGCCATCGAGGCGAGCACCGCGAGGCCGTACGACGTGACGAGCGGCCGGAAGAACGCGCCCGAGACGCTCGTGATGAAGAACACGGGCATGACCGCGAGGACGATGATGAGCGTCGCGTAGACGATCGCCCGCCGCACCTCGAGCGAAGCCTCGAGGACGACGGAGATGGCGGGCCGCGGCGCGTCCGACACCCTGTTGTGGCGCAGGCGGCGCACGATGTTCTCGATGTCGATGATGGCGTCGTCGACCACCACCCCGACCGAGATGACGAAGCCGGCGAGCACCATGGTGTTGATGGTGGCCCCGGTCTCGTAGAGCACCAGTGCCGCGGCCATCAGCGAGAGCGGGATCGCCGCCAGGCTGATGACCGCCGCCCGCCACTCGAAGAGGAAGGCCACCAGCACAACGACCACGAGCAGCGTCCCCAGAAGGAGCGCATCGGTCAGGTTCGAGATCGAGATCTGGATGAATTCGGCCGGCCGGAAGATGTGGTTGTCGATGTGGATCCCGGGCAGGCCCGGGCGCATCTCGTCGAGCGCCTGGTCGACCCCGCGGGTCACATCAAGCGTGTTGGCCCACGGGAACTTCTCGACCACCATGAGCAGGCCCTGGTGGTCGTTGATCACGGCGTCGCCGAAGAGCGGCTGGTGGCCCCACGTCATCGTGCCCAGATCGGCGAGTGTGAGCGGCGTCCCATCGGTGTCGGTCTTGCCCGACACCGTCACCTGGGAGAGCGACGCCGGGGTGAACACCGGCAGGACATGGTGGATTCCCAGGCGTTGGTTGGGCGTCTCGATGAAGCCGCCGACCCGGTTCTTGGCGGCGTCCGTGTACTTGAGCAGGCCGAAGTCGAGCGCGTCGGACGCGACCGACATCGCGGCGTCGATCGTCATGTGGTGGGCCTTCAGCTTCGCCGGGTCCATCTGGAACTGGAGCTGCTTCCAGCGGTCGCCCCAGATCACGACGTTTGCGACCCCCGGCACGGCCATGAGCCGCCACCGCATCGTCCAGTAGGCGATCATCGAGAGGTCCGTCAGGTCGCAGTGGTCGCAGCTGAGGCCGATCTTCATCGCCCGACTCGTGGCGGAGAGCGGCTGGAGCGTCCACGGGATGCCGGCCGACGCGGGCAGGCTGGGGATCGCAGTGGCGACCCGCTCGTTCACGAGCTGGCGAGCCTCGAGCGGGTCGGTCCCGCGGTGGAAGATCAGCGTGATCGCCGAGAGGCCCGGCACCGTCGTGGACCGCATGATGTCGAGCCCCGGCGTCGAGTTCAGGGCCTGCTCCATCGGGATCGTGATGAGGGTCTCGACCTCCTCGGTCGACATGCCGAGGCCCTCGGTCTGCACCTCGACGAACGGGGGCGCGAACTCGGGGAAGACGTCCACCGGCATGCTGCTGACCCGCGTCGCCCCGAACGCCACCATCCCCACCGCCAGCGCCACGACGATGAAGCGGAAGTTGAGGCTCGAGCGGACGATCCAGCGCATCATGCGCGGCGCGCCTCCCCTGCCCCCACCCCGCCGACGGTCACTCGCCCTCGATCGCGAACTCGGTGCCGAGGAGCTCCTCGCCGCCCACGGTCACGACCTCGGTGCCGGCCGGCGGGCCCTTGCTGAGGACGGCCGTGTCGCCCTGCACCTCCGTCACCGTGATCGGTGCGCGCACGAACGTCAACGGCCCGGCGGTGGTGTACGTCCAGACGCCGCCCTCGACGCCGTAGATGACCGCCGAGTAGGGGATCGTGAGCCGCTTGCCCCCGCCGGTGAGCTGGAGCTCGACCCGCAGCCGCTGGCCCACGTGCACCACCGATCCGGCGCCGTCGAGCCCGTAGGCCAGCGGGCCGCTCGCGGGCGGCTCACCCGCCATCGGGGCGACGAGCGAGTCGCCGGCGACGGTGACCTGCGCCGGCTGGGAGAGGTCGACCTTGGCCCGCTCGGAGGCCGGGAGCGAGACGCGCACCAGGACGGAGCCGGATCCGGCCGGGTTCGGCGCGACCCGGCCGGTGACCGGGAGGGCCTCCTCGACGCTCTGCGTCGCCACCTGCGCCGTCTCGAGCCCGATGCGCTTCGCGGCGTCCTCGGTCAGGACGACCTTGCTCACGTCGGAGTCCTCGACAGGCTCGACCTTGGCCGGCTCGTCGCCCTCTCCCTCGGCCGGCGCCGAGTAGCCGCAGGCGCCCGCCGTGAGGCCGACGGCGACCAGAAGGATCAGGAGTGCGGTGAGGTTACGACGCGGCATCGTGCGTCCTCCAGTGCATCGCGGACAGGTAGACGGCGGGGATCAGGAACGCGACGACCAGCGTCGTGGTAACGAGGCCGCCGATGACGATGACGGCGATGGGATGGGCGATCTCCTGGCCGGCGATCGTGCCCGTCACGACCAGCGGCAGGAGCGCAACCGTGGTCACGATCGCCGGGATCAGGGTCGCGGTCAGCCGCTCACCGGCGCCGCGCACAACGAGCCCCACGCCCGGTGGCACGCCCTCGCGCTCCAGCGCCTCGTATCGCTCGATCAGCGCGACGACTCCACGGGCGGCGATCGCCAGCACCGCGAGGAGGGCCGCGAAGGCCCCGAGCGACATCCCGTCCTGGGCCAGGAACGCCGCCAGGATGCCGCCCGAGAGCGCAACCGGGAGCGTGAGGAAGGCGAGGCCGGCGAGCCGCCAGCTCTGGAAGGCCGCCTGGAGCAGGAGCAGGATGCCGATCACGACTGCGAGACCGGCGCCGAACATCCGGCGGTGCAGCGTGTCGGCGCTCTTGTAGTTGCCGATGACCTCGGCGTGGTACTCGAGCGGCATCGACGAGGACTGGAGGCGGCGGTTGATGTCGGCGGCGACCGAGCCCGGGTCGCGCCCGCTCACGTCCACCCCGATGTCGATCCGGCGTGACACCTCGTCGCGCTGGATCACCGTCGGCGTCGGCGCGATCCGGACGTTGGCGACGTCGGCCACCCGGACGTGGCCGCCGCTCGGCGTGTCGATCACCAGATTCTCGATACTGGTCACCGATGACCGCGCGTCGGGCGTCGACCACACGGTCACCTGGAACACCTTCTGCTGCTCGAAAAGGCTTCCGACCTCGAGCCCGGCCAGCATCGTGGCCGCGGCCCTGCGGACGTCGCCCGGCTTCAGGCCGTAGCGCTTTGCCTTGTCCAGGTTGACCTCGACCTCGATGTTGGGCTGGTCGAGCTGGCTGTCCATCCGGGCCGCGGAGACACCGTCGAGCCCGGCGACCATGTCGCGCACCCTGGAGGCGGTCGACTCGAGCGTCCCGAACGAGGGCCCGAAGACGCGGACGGTGATGTCGTTCGGGGGTGCTGCGTCAAAGCGGTGGACGCGGTCGTCGAGGTAGCTCGAGACGCTCTGGGCGATCCCGGGATAGGCGGCCATCGCGTCCTTCACCTTGGACACGGTCGAGCCGTAGTCCGCGCCGGGGTCGATGCTGACCCACAGCTCGGCGGAGTTCACATCCACGACCTGATCGCCAAGCACCGCCCGGCCGACGTGGGCGCCCACAGTCGCGACGCCAGGGACGTTCCGGATGTCGTTCGTCACGCGCGTCGTGAGCCGAGCCATTTCCGGCTCGGACGTGCCGGCGGCCGCGCTCCAGCGCACGACGACCGCCGGATCCTGGAACGACGGGAGCAGCGACTGGTCAAACGACGGCCCGACGACCAGCGCCAGAACGACGGCTCCCGCGGCCGCGCCGAACACGGCCGGCGGCCGCGTAAGCGCGCGCTCAAGGAGCGACCCGTAGCCGTTCATGATGCGGCGGACGAGCGGCGACTCGCGCCCGGCGCCGCCCCGGGCATAGAGCAGGTACGCGAGCGCCGGCGTCACGGTCAGCGCGACGATCGCCGACGCCAGCACCGCGAGGACGTACGACAGGACGAGCGGCTCGGACACGGCGTGGTCGACGCCCTCCGCGAAGAGAAACGGCAGGAGCGGCAGGAGCGCGATCAGCGTCGCGTAGGCGAGGCCGCGCCGGGAGGCGGCCGACGCCTCCACGATGGCCGTCGCAAGCGCCGGAGACCGCCCGGCGGCCCGATCCTCGCGCAGGCGGGTCGCGATGGCGCTCGTCGAGGTGACCGCATCGTCGACGAGGACGGCGATCGCGATCGCGAACCCGGCGATCACCATCAGGTTGATCGAGTCGCCGCGCAGGTCGAGCACGAGGACGCCGGCCATGAGCGCGATCGGGATGGAGACGGCCGCGATCAGCGCCGCCCGCCACTCGAAGAGGAGCGCGCCCAGCGCGGCGAGGAGCAAGATCGCGCCGATCACGGTCGCGAGGGTCAGGTTGTCGATCGACTCGTCGATGAACGTTGCGGGCCGGGCGATCGAGGTATCGATCTTGATCCCCGCCAGGCCGGGCCGGAGCTTGTCGAGCTCCTCCTCGACCCCGCGCGTCACCTCGAGCGTGTTGGCGTTCGGGAACTTCTCGACGACGATCAGGCTGTCCTCGCCGCCCGTGAGGACGGCGTCCCCGATCAGGGGCTGGTGATCCTCGACGACGTTGGCGACGTCGCCCAGACGCAGCGGCGCCGCCCCGTCGACGGTGACCTTCGAGAGGTCACCCGCGGTGGTGATCGGGAAGATGTGACGCACCTCCAGCCGCTGCTGGGGCGTATCGATCCATCCGCCCGAGCCGGGCGTCGACGCCTGGAGGAACGTGAGCGGCGAGACCCACATCGCGTTGCCGGTCGTCTGCACGATCTGGTCGAGCGTGATGTGGTTCGCGAGCAGCCGCTCCGGCTGCACCTGCACCTGGAGCTGGCGCTCGCGCTGCCCCCAGATCGAGACGTTGGCCACGCCGGGGACGGCGAGCAGCGCCGGCCGGATGTTCCAGCGCGCCAGGATCCCCATCTCGGTGGGCGACTCGGTGGTCGACGAGAGCCCGATCATCATCACGCGGTTCGTCGTCGAGAGCGGCTGGATGATCACCGGCGGCTTGGCGACGTTGGGGATGGCGAACGAGAGCGCGAGCCGCTCCTGGACGAGCTGGCGCGCCCGCAGCACGTCCGTCCCCGGCTCGAACGTGAGCAGGATCGACGACAGCCCCGGCACCGACGTCGAGTGGATGTCGGTGAGCCACGGCGTCCCGTTCAGCAGCTCCTCGAGGTTGAGCGTGACGAGCTCCTCGACCTCCGGTGCCGAGAGCCCCAGGGACTCGGTCTGGACCTCGATCATGGGCGGCGCGAACTCGGGCAGCGAGTCCACGGACATCTGCCGCGTCTGGTTCGCGCCGGCGACCAGCACAGCCGCGCCCAGGGCGATGACGAGGAGCCTGAATCGGAGGCTCGATCCGACGATCCAACCCAACATGACGGGGGCTCCCCCCTCCCTCGTTCGACGGCCGGTCGGCAGGGAGCAAACCGCACGGCCGTCACGCCTCCGTCACCGCAGCGTCACCATGCCACGCGGTGGCAGAGACGCTCAGGCGGCGGCGATCGGGCCGGCGGCGACGTCGACGCCGTCGCGCCCGAGCCCGCACACGAGGTCGAGCATCTGCGCGGACGGCTCGATGCCGAGCCGCGTGCGCACCATGTCGCGGTAGAGCCGGAACTGGCGCAGCGCATCGAACGGATTGCCGTCGGCCAGGTAGATGCGGACGAGCAGGCGGTGGGCGCTCTCACGCAGGGGATCGCGCGCGAATGTCGCCAGCCCGACCTCGAGTGCCTGGCGCAGGCGCCCCTGAGCCGTCAGGTGCTCGCACAGCGATTCGAGCGCCTGGAGCGAGAGGTTGCGGAAGTGCTCCCGCTCGACGAGCACCCAGTCGTCGTCCCAGTCAGGCAGCACCTCGTGGGTGAGCGGGCTCCAGTCGACGTCGGCGCCGGCTCCCACCGGGACGCTGCCGATCAGGCGGCGGGCAAGCGCTGCGGCGTCGGAGAGATCGACGCGGACGCCGGCGGCAAGCCGGAGCGTGTCACCGCTCGACTCGACCAGCTCGACGCCCGACCGGTTGATCCGCCAGAGCGCCGACCGGAGGTTCGCGAACGACCGCTCCTCCGGCGAGTCCATCCACAGCGAGCCGGCGACGTGCACCCGCAGCACGGCGTGGCCGCGCAGCGCGAGGAACGTCACGACCCGGCGCGAGCTCATCGGAAGCCGCACGATCGCCCGGTCGCGGCGGACCTCGAAACTGTCAAGTAGCTGCAGACGTATGCGCGGCCGATGTCCGCCATGGCCCTCGGACACCGACTCAAGCCTCGTGTTCATCTTACGTTCATGCTCCCCGCGGGCGAGCGTAAATGTTTCGACCGTCACATGTCAAGGGTGGCCGCTCAGGCGGCGCCCGGGACGGTGAGCCACACGTCCGCACCTGTCCCCGAACCGCCCGCATGGGCGCTGCCGCCGTGGGCCTCGGCGATGGCCCGGACGATGGCCAGCCCGAGGCCGGCCCCGCCCCTTGTGCGAGCGTGGTCGTGCCGCGAGAAGCGCTCGAACGCCCGGGCCAGAAAGTCAGGCGGGAACCCCCCGCCCTCGTCGGTCACGTGGAGCTCGACCATGGCGCTCGCCGGCCGCGCCGAGACGCGCACGGTGCCCTCGCCGTAGCGCAGGGCGTTGTCGACCAGGTTGCCGAGCGCCTGCTCGAGCCGCAGCTGGTCGCCCTGGAGGCGGAGCCCGTCCGGCTGCTCGGTCACGATCGGCCGGCCGGCGGCCTGGGCCCGCCACTCGAACCTGCTGGCGACGGACGTGAGCAGGTCGGCCACGTCGAGCGGCTCCACCCGAAGCGGCACGTCGCCCCCGTGCGAGCGGGCGAGGAGCAGCAGGTCCTCCGCCAGCTGCGCGAGCCGGTCGACCTCCTGCGACGAGCGCCGGACCGCCTCGCGCAGCTCCTCCGCCGAGCCCGAATGCCGCAGGGCGAGCTCGAGCTCGGTGCGCAGGAGCGCCAGCGGCGTGCGCAGCTCGTGGCCGGCATCGGCGACGAAGCTGCGCTCGGTGACGAGCGCCTCCTCAAGCCGGTCGAGCATCTGGTTCAGCGTGTGGCCGAGCCGCTCGAGCTCGTCGCGGGTGTGCGGAACCGGCAGCCGCTCGCCGGGGCGCTCGGCCGAGATCGACGCGGCTCGGCGGCGCATCGAGTCGACCGGCCGAAGCGACAGTCCGGCCAGGAGGTAGCCGGCGCTGGTCGCGACGAGCAGTGCGATCGGCCCTGCGATGAGCAGCTGGTCGCGCAGGCTGGCGAGCGTCTCGGCCCGGTTCTCGAGCGTCGCACCGACGACGAGCACGTAGCGATGGCCTTCCCTGTCAACGGGCACGGCCAGGAAGCGCGACGGCTCGTCGAGACCCGTCACGCGGTCGCGTTCGCCCATGATCGAGCCTCGGAGCCCCCTGCGTACGTCCAACGGGGTTAGCACCGGCGCGCGCCCGAGCGGCTCGGACCACTGCACGACCGTGCCGTCTGCGGCGACGAGCTGCGCGTAGCTCTCGCCGCGCTCGACGAACGGCGCGTTCGTCTCCGACTCGAGCGTGACGCGCGGGTCCTCGACGATCGCGGAGAGGTCGTCGGCCCGCACCCGCAGCTCGCGGTTCAGCGCATGCGACAGGTGCCGCCCGAGGCTCGTGTAGATGTACCAGCCGCTCGCTGCGAGAACGACCGTCATCGCGATCGCGAAGGCGGCCGCGACCCGCACCCTGATCGGGATCCGGCTCACGCGCCGCCGTCCGCCCGCAGCCGGTATCCGGCTCCGCGAACGGTTTCGATCGTCTGGCGCCCGAACGGCTCGTCCAGCTTCTTGCGCAGGCGGCGGATGTAGACGTCGATGATGTTGGAGCTGTCCTCGTAGGAGCCGTCCCAGGCGTGGGCGACGAGGTGGGACCGGCTGAGCGCCTCATCGGGACGGCGCATGAACGTCTCGAGGATCGCGAACTCCTTCGGTGAGAGCTGCACCTCGGCCTCGCCGCGCCACACCCGGCGGCTGGCCGGGTCGAGGCGCAGGTCGCCGACCTCCAGGACGCTCGGGCGCTCCGGCTCCCGCCGGCGCGAGACGGCCCGCAGCCGCGCGAGGAGCTCGGCGAACGCGAACGGCTTCACGAGGTAGTCGTCGGCCCCGGTGTCGAGGCCGAGGACCCGGTCCTCGACGGAGTCGAGCGCGGTCAGCATGAGCACCGGCGACCACACCTGCCGCGAGCGCAGCCGCCGGCAGGTCTCGAACCCGTCGATGCCCGGCAGGAGCACGTCGAGGACGATCGAGTCGTAGTCTGCGGTTGTGGCCATCTCAACGGCCTGCTCGCCCGTGGAGGCGATGTCGACGGCCATCCCCTCCCTGGCGAGGCCCCTCCCGATCAGCTCGGCCATATGCGGCTCGTCTTCGACGATGAGCACGCGCATGCGGTCATTGTCCCATTCGGCGGGGCAGGGTCGGCGCGCCCGGCGGCGAACGTCCACGGAATGCTCGGCTGGGTACTCGCAATCCTCGGTCTCGGGGCACTTCTCGCCGGGGCGGTGGCGCTGGTCATCGGAGGGCTCCTCCTCGGACCGCTTCTGGTCTGGCTCGCCTGGAACGTGCTCGATCTGGCGCACGCGATCGGCGCGCCCGAGCTCGGGTTCTGGGGGATCGTGCTGTTCGCCGTCATCCTCGCGATCGGCCTCGCGGGCCGCATCATCATCGTGGGCGCTGTGTTCCTGATCGACCCGAGCTGGTTCCACGGCGCGGCACGGCTGCACTGGCCCGAGCCGACGTTCCGCAACTTCATCGCGATCTGCCTCCTCCTGATCGTCGCAAGCGTCTCCGCCCACCAGCACCACCACGACGGCGACCGCCGCAGGCGTCGATCGAACGAGCCGGCCTTCGACGGCTCGGCCGGGTAGACGGCGCGTCCTATCGCGCGGTCGGACCGCCTGCTGCCGGAGGCAGGTTCATCGAAGCCCGCACGTCCGTGAGCGGAGTGGTCGGGACGGTGATCAGCCCGCGAGTCGGGCGGTCGAGATCGAAGGTCACGAGGAGCAGCATCGTGACGAGGGCGGCGGCGAGCAGCACGGTGAGCAACCCGCGGCCGAGCACTGCGAGATAGAACGCGAGCAGTGCGACACCCACCGCGGCGCCCACCACCTCGAGCACGAGAACGGGGCCGGGCACCCGGTTGTTGAGCCCTGCGACGCGGACACCCTGTGAGTCGATCATCGTGTTCAGGCTCTCGACGTACAGGCGCGGGGCACTGTCCACCGGTGATGCGTTCAACGCCTGCCCCGCCAGCGCCCAGAGCTGACGTTGGATCGCCGACTCGACCGCGAGGACGCGACGGGCGTCCGCGCTCCCCGGGATCGCCTTGCCCAGCCGGATGCTGGCGTCCGTATACCGCACGAGCAACGCAAGCGATCGGCCTCGCGCCGGCTCACGCAGGGTCTGAGCCCGCAGATAGGTCGTGCCGATGGCGTTCGCCTCATCGACCACCGACGCCCGGCGATCCTGGTATCGACCCACGGCCAGCGACAGGCCGAATGCGAGGATCAACCCGACGACCCCCAGCAGCGCTCCCTGAAGCACCGCGAACGGCTCTCGCATCTCCGACCGGTCTCGATGCCGCCTGCCCAACACCACGGCGACCGCAGTGGCGCCGAAGACGACGGCGAACAAGATCAGGCCGAGCTCGAGGCTCGTCAGTCGAAAGAACACGGCGCCGACGCTAGCCGATGGTGGCGGTGCCGTGCCGCCCCGGCAATCGTGCTTGTGAGCATCGGATGCTCGCGCTCCGGGCGCTCGCCGCAGCGGCTGAAACATCGGTACCCGGTACAGCTGGTTCACGGCGTGCGAGGATGCGGCCGTGAAGGCGATGGTGCTCTCGGCGCCGGACGAGCTGGCGCTGCGCGACGTTCAGGACCCCGTCGCGGGGGACGGCGAGGTGGTTGTGGAGGTCGCCGCCTGCGGCGTCTGTCGCACCGACCTCCAGATCGTCTCGGGCGACATCGAGATGCGGAAACGGCCGGTGATCCCCGGCCACCAGGTGGTCGGCCGGGTCGCCGGGAGCGGCGAGCGCGTCGGCCTGGCGTGGCTGGCCGGAGCCTGCGGCCGGTGCGTCCAGTGCCGGGCGGGCCGCGAGAACCTGTGCGAGCTGGCGGAGTTCCGAGGCTGGACCGTCGACGGCGGCTACGCGGAGCAGGTCGTGGCGCGGCGCGACTACACGTTCGCGCTTCCCGACGGCCTGAGCGACGAGGCCGCCGCGCCGCTCCTCTGCGCCGGGATCATCGGCTACCGCTCGCTGCGGCTGAGCGGCATCCAGGCCGGTGGCCGGCTCGGGCTCTTCGGGTTCGGCTCCTCGGCGCACCTCGCCATCCAGGTGGCCCGCCACTGGGGCTGCGAGGTGCTCGTCTTCTCACGTTCCGCGGCCGAGCACCGGCTGGCGCAGGAGCTCGGAGCGGCGTGGGTCGGCGGCTACGACGACGCGCCGCCCGAGCCGCTGGACGCGGCGGTCACGTTCGCGCCGGCGGGATCCGTCGTGATCTCGGCCCTGCGCGCGCTCGCGCCGGGTGCGACCGTGGCGATCAACGCCATCCACCTGGACGGCATCCCGGCGTTCGACTACGACCTCCTGTGGCGCGAGCGCGTCCTGCGTTCGGTGGCGAACTTCACCCGGGCGGACGCAAACGAATTCCTCGAGCTGGCGGCCGAGATCCCCGTGCGGGCCCAGACGCAGACGTTCGCGCTGGGAGAGGCGGCCGAGGCCCTCGCCCGCCTTGCGGCGGGCGAGGTTCAGGGCTCGGCCGTTCTGGTCGTGGGCTAGCTAGTTCGAGAACATGGCGAACCCCTGCTGGGCGCGGTTTCCGGTGTGCCGGAAGTCGCCGCCCGAGAGGAGGTTGCCCGTCGATCCCATGCCGGTCAGGGCGAACACGCCCAGCGCGCTGTCGGCGCCCGGCGCCCACGAGAGCAGGTTGCCGTTGTTCTCGTCCACCGCGAGCAGCTTGTCGCGCGGGATCGGATTCGTGCAGGTGTGCTGGCCGTGCTGCGGCCCGCAGTAGAACTGCTGGTGGCCGCCGACGTACACGATCCCGCCGACGACGGCGATCGCCTGGACGTTCCCGTTCGTGCCACCGACCCACTTCTCCTGACCGGTCAGCGACGTGCCTTCGAAGTTGCCGCCGCCGCCGGCGCCGGCGACATAGACGCCGTTCGCGTCGGCGGCGAGGTCGATCACCGGGTAGGCGACGTGGCTCCCCCAGCTCGCCATGGTGCCGCTGCCGCCGGGGTTGATCGCCGCGAGGTGCTGGGCCGGCGTGCCGTTCACGGTCGTGAAGAAGCCGCCGACGACCACGCGGGCCCCGCCCGGCGTGACCTGGATCGCCTTCACCTGATCATCTGTGGACGGCGACCACGGCGCCAGGGCGCCCGTGGTGGTGGAGAACGCGGCGAGATGCGCGCGTGCCGCACCGCCCGCAGACGTGAATGCGCCGCCGGCGTAGAGCAGCCCGTTCGAATGCGCCATCGCGAGCACCTCGGCGTTCGCGCCGGGATGCCACGCCGTCGGCGCGCCGGTGCCGGTGTTGACCTGAGCCAGCCGCTGCCGGCCGGAGTTACCGACGCGGGTAAACGAGCCGCCCAGGTAGACCGTTGCGCCGATGGCCTGGATGGCCCGGACCGTGCCGTTCACGTTCGGGTTCCACGCAACGAGCGTGCCCTTGGCGATGTTGAACGCCGCCACGTGGTTCCGCGTGACCTCCTGCGAGCCCGCTGGCGCGCCCGGAGGCCGGACGGCGGTGAACTGGCCGCCGATGTACACACGGTTCTTGTGGACCACGATCACGTTGACGCGGCCGTTCGTCTGCCACGTCGGTGTCGGCGTGGTCGCCACCACGGCGAACGCCGGCGAGCTGATCGCAAGCCCGCACGCTCCCACACCCGCGGCAATTGCAGCCGCCCGCAATACCCGAGCCCTCATGCGCCCCCCCATAGGTCGTCGAATCGAAACCCCCGTCCAGGGTACCCGTGGAACGGGTCAAGTCAAGCGTCAACGACACTGGGCAAGCCGGCCTGGATGAAACTGGCAGCCGCCCAGCCCTCGCCGCAGCTGCGACATCGGTATAGTCGCCGCGGGCGGCATTTCCGGGAATCCGCCCCGCCCGTAGTAGGGGTATTCTAAGTCTGGTTCCGGTGACGACCGGTCGCGAGGAAGTGGGGTCCGAAGCGAGCACACGAGTACGGAGAGCCGCTGCCGCGGCACTGGCCACTGGCGCGCTCCTCGTCGGAGCGGCGGTCGCCGTCGCCGATCCCGGCCAGCCGCCTCCGCCGCCGCCGGTTCCTCCGACCGGGTCGGGCGGCGTATCGACCACGGGCTCCGGAACGTCGGCGGGCGGCCCGACCCAGCCGGCCGACACCACGCCGCCTCCACGCGCGCGGAACCTGCTCGTGAGCGCGCCCAAGCCGGGGCAGATCGTCCTGACCTGGACGCTGGTTCACCCGACGGACATCGCGTCGGTGTTCGTGAAGCGCGGCCCCGCCTCGCATTGTCCTCAGGTGCCCATCGCGTCCGGCGGGTTCTTCGCAGGCACGGCGATCGGGTCGTTCGCTCCCCGCTCCCGGCAGGTGGACGCGAGCGAGCGAGACACGAAGCGCTACTGCTATGCCGTCTTCACGCTCGACAAGGCCGGGAACTGGGCGAAGCCCGCCACGGACCTCATCCGCAATCCGGGCGACACCACGGCGCCGGCGGCAGTGACGGGGATGACCGCGGTGTTCGGGAAGGCCGGCGCAGTCCGGCTGGCCTGGACGAATCCACCCGATGCCGCCCACGACCTCGTCGTGCGCGGACGAGGCTCCGGGTGCCCCCACTTCGAGACCGACGGGACGCAGGTGGGCACGGGCCGACTCCGCACCTCTGAGGTCGACTCGACGGTGCGGGGACCCAGCACCTACTGCTACGCCGTCTTCGCCGCCGACGCGGCCGGGAACGTCTCGCCTGCCGTCACGTCGACCGTCGAGCCGCCCACGACCACGACGGGCACCCAGACGTCGTCGGCCTCGCCTCCACCGAGCCAGCCCGGATCGTCCAGCTCGTCGCTGCCGAGCGTTGTCGCCCTCGTGGGCGGCGGTGCGATCGTGATCGCCGCCCTCGCCTACGCCACGCTGCGAATCCTCCGGCGGGAATGGGAATGGCATACGCGGACGGGCTACGGGATCCGCGACCTCGTGTCGATCGAGGTGCGCGACTACGACCGGCTCGCGCTCGTCATCCCCGCCATCATCGCCGTCTGCATCGCGGGCGCCGTCGTCCTCCTCGTGTTCTCGCTCTAGCCGTGC
>DATIDU010000222.1:0-2320 GCA_035456145.1 Gaiellales bacterium
TCGTAGCCGACGGCCAGGCCGACGTGCTCCTTGACCGGCGGCCGGGCGTGGAAGCGCGTGTCGTTCCAGGGGCGGAAGAGGTGCGGGCGGCCGAGGTCGGCGAGGTCCTCGCCGAGCGCGCGTACCGGCGCCACGAGGTGCTCGTCGTAGCGGGCGCGGTTCGCCTTGAACCAGTCGCGATCGTTGTTGGCCTCGAGCTCGCGCAGGAACTCGAGCGCCTCGGGCGGGAAGCCCCGGAAGGCGGACACGCCTACGGCATCACCACCGGGGCGATCGTCACCGGGCTGTGCACGGTGTAGTCGAGCTCGTCGGCCTGGGTCACGCCGGCCGGGGTGAAGACGTCCATCGCCTTCGGCACGGTGGCCGGGTTGACGCCGCAGTGGACGGTGTCGGGGTTGCCCGGCGCGCAGACGCCGAACTGGAAGTCCTGCGGGGTGGATTGGAACCCGCGGGCCTGGTCGGGGCTGAAGCCGTCCTGCCCGGTGAGGACGACGGTGAAGCCCCACCCCGAGGTCGGCGTCCCGAGCGCGCTCTTGGGCACGCTGAACGTGATGAAGCGCGAGATCTCGTTGCCGCGGATCGTGATGCTCCCGAGCGTCGCGCCGGCGGCGCTCACGAACTGCTGGCCGAAGCCCTGGACCTCCAGCCGCTCGCTCCACGCGCCCGTCGGGGCGATCGTGTAGTTGCGCTGCGGGAAGGCCGCGGCCGTCGAGGTCGTGCCCGCGCCCGGCACGTGGACGTAGACGTCGACCAGCTGAGCGCCCAGCGGGCTCCCGAACGTCGGCGTGAGGTCGCGGGTGCGGACGCGGAAGACGATGTCCGTGCCCGCGTCGTAGACCTCGAAGCGCTGGAGGTCGTAGGCGCCGGCCTTGAAGTTGTCGCTCGTCGGGTAGGCGAAGTTGCCCGGGCCGTTGTCGTCGCCGTTGGGATCGTCGGCGGCGAAGATCAGCGTCCCCGGCGCCTGATCGAAGACGACGGTGCGCACGTCGCGCGCCGTCGCGCCCGACGGGCTCGTGGCCACGGTGTTGAGCACCCAGGTCCCGCCCGTGAGCGGGATGGTGAGCGAGAAGGTCCCGCTCGCGCCGACGGTCGTCGAGTGCGTGGTCGTCGTGAAGCTCGTGTCGGTGTTGGTGGCGGCGACGGTGACGTCGTTGCCGGGCGTCGAGGTGCCCGTCACCGTCGTGGAGTCGACCACCGGCGTCCGGTCGGGCGGCGCGGTCACGGTCAGCGCCGTCTGTCCCTGCGTGTGCCGGACGTAGCGGTCGAACGTGTAGGCGGGCCGGTCGAGCACCTTGCCCGCGGCCGCGTCGAGCGTCAGGCGCACGAACTGGCCCGCCGACCACGTCAGCGCGGAGGCCGAGCCATCGGGCTTGCCGTCGCGGAAGCCGATCGAGGCGATCGTCGGGTCCGTCCCGAACGGCGAGGCCGCCAGGTCGGGGAGGTCCCACGCCTGCTCGGCGATGAGGCCGACGCCCGAGCTCATCTTGCGCATCGCGTCCAGGCGGCCGAGCGCGGGGTCGAGCATGCCGCGGTCGATCTCGTACTGGCCGCGCTCGCCGGCGAGCACGGGCCACGGGTGGCCGGTGCCCTTGTTGGACGGCGCCCACGGATGGCCGTCGCTCGCGCCGTCGCCGTAGCCGTCGCCGTTGTAGCGCAGGAAGCCGTCGCCGCTGGCCGTGCTGCGCTTGATCGTCGCGTCCACGACCGGCAGCGAGCGGATGATGTCGGCGTCGTCGGCCGGCAGCAGGCCGAGGCGCGCGTACTCCAGGAAGCCCGCGTCGATGACGGCGCGCTGGTCGAGCGTCGGGCCGCCGTTGCCGACGTTGTAGTCGATGGCCGCGTTGGGATCGCCGGACTTCGAGAGGCGGATGAAGTAGCGCCCGGTCCCGAGCGGCCCGTTGGTGGTCAGCGTCCACTTCTTGAGGTTGCGCTGGAACTCGTCGGCCACGCCGCGCCACACGCGCGCCGAGGCGTGGTCGCCGTTGCTGTCGGCGATGATCGCGGCCGCGATGAGGCCCGCGATCTCGGCCGAGATGGTGGAGGGCGAGAAGCCGGACTGCTCCTCCCAGCGCTCGGGGCCGACGCCCGCCGGCCCGTGGGCCGCCACGAAGTTCGCGGCGGGGGCGATGTGGGCCTTGTAGTAGGCGCTGTCGGTGAGCCCGACGGCGAGCGCCATGACCAGCGGGTAGGCGCACTCGTCGAGCTGCGTGTTGAAGCTGCCGGGCGCGAGCTTGCCGTTGGGCAGGCTGTTGCGCGGCATCGAGCCGTCGGGCTGCTGCTGGCGCTCGAAGAGGAAGCGAGTCATGTTGCGCGCGGTGCT
>DATIDU010000223.1:0-10823 GCA_035456145.1 Gaiellales bacterium
ACCGGCTTTGCCGGCACGAACGGCGTCGTGCTGGTGCGGCCGGAGGCCGCCACGTTGCTCACGGACTTCCGCTACACCGAGCGCGCGGCGCCGCTCGAAGCCTTCATGGAGGTGCGCCAGGTCGACCGCGACGTGATGAAGTCCGCGTGCGAGCACCTCGCCGAGCTCGCCCCCGACGCGGAGCGGGTCGGCTTCGAAAGCGCGCACATGACCGTCGCCCAACACGAGCGGCTGGCGGTGGCGGCGCCCGCCGCCCCGGTGGCGACGACCGGCGCGGTCGAACGGCTGCGCGAGGTGAAGGATGCCGGCGAGCAGGAGGCGATCCGCCGCTCGGCGGCGCTCATCGAGCCCGTGCTCGATCGGGTGGCCGCCGCGGGCCTCGCCGGGCGCAGCGAGCGCGACGTCGCGTGGAGCGTCCAGGAGGCGTTCCACGACCTCGGCGCCGAGGGGCTCAGCTTCCCCTCCATCGTCGCGGCCCACGAACGCGGTGCCCAGCCCCATGCCGAGCCGGGCGAGGACGTCATCGGGCCGGACACGTTCGTCACGATCGATCTGGGCTGCGTCCTCGCCGGCTACTGCTCGGACTGCACCCGCACGTTCGCCACGGGCGCCGTCCCGCAGCGCCTGCGCGACGCATACGCCGTCTGTCTCGAAGCACAGCTCGCCGCGCTGGAGGGCATCCGGCCCGGGCTGACCGGCAAGGAGGCCGACGCGATCGCCCGCGACATCATCGCCGCCGCCGGGTTCGGGGAGCACTTCGGCCACCCGCTCGGACACGGCGTCGGGCTGGAGGTCCACGAGGATCCGCGGCTTTCGGCCGTCTCGTCCGCAACCCTGGAGCCGGGGATGGTCGTCACAGTGGAGCCGGGCATCTACCTGCCCGGGCTCGGCGGGGTGCGCATCGAGGATCTGGTCATCGTGACCGAGTCTGGATGCGAACGCCTGACCGGGTACCCTAAGGAGCTGACCACGCTCGGGTAACGCGATGATCTCGACCAACCAGTTCAAGAACGGCATGCACATCAGCATTGACGGGACCGTCTACCGGATCGTCGAGTTCCAGCATGTGAAGCCGGGCAAGGGCGGGGCGTTCGTACGGACGAAGCTGAAGGCGCTCGAGAGCGGCGCGGTCGTCGACAAGACGTTCCGGGCCGGCGAGAAGATGCCGCGCGTCCGCACCGAGGTGAAGAACGTCACCTACCTATACAACGACGGCTCCGACGTGCACCTGATGGATACCGAGACGTTCGACCAGCTCGCGCTGCCCGCCGGATCGATGTCCGAGGAGTTGCGATTCATGCGCGAGAACGACACCGTGCAGCTGCTCCTCGTCGACGGTGACCCGTCGGGCATCCAGCTGCCCGCCGCCGTCGAGCTGGAGGTCGTCGACACCGAGCCGGGCGTCAAGGGCGACACGGTCTCGAACGTCACGAAGCCCGCGACGCTCGAGACGGGGGCGGTCGTCTCGGTGCCGCTCTTCGTGAACGTCGGCGAGCGCATCAGGGTGGACACGCGCGAGGCGCGCTACATCTCCCGCGCGTGACCCGCATCGTCGACACCACCATCCGGCTGCTCTCGCAGCAGCCCCTCACGGGCACGATCTCGACCGCACGCGTGCTCGAGGTGGCCGAGATCCTGGACGGCGCGGGGTTCGCCGCCCTCGAGGTGTCGGGCGGGGGCTGCTTCGACGCCGCGGTCAGGCGCGGGGTGGAGAGCCCGTGGGAGCGGATCCGCGGCCTTCGTGCGCGGTGCTCGCAGACGCCCCTTCAGATCGCCCTTCGCGGCCGGTTCCTGGTCGGGCCGCGGCCGGTCTCGGACGACCTGATCCGCCGCTTCATCCTCTCGGCGGCCGAGAGCGGGATCGACATCTTCCGCCTGCACGACCCGATGAACGACGTCGAGAACCTGGCGCCGGCCGCGGCCGCCGTGCGGGAGGCCGGCGGGCGGCTGTACGCGGGTCTCGCCTTCTCGGGCAAGATGTCGAACCTCGAGCGCGTCGTCGAGAAGGCCCGCCGGCTGGCCGAGATCGGCGCCGACCATGTGCTGCTGCACGACCCGGCCGGTGCGCTCGACCCGGGCACCTGCGGCCAGGTCGTCTCCCGCCTCGCCGAGGCGTCGGGCGTCCCCGTCGGCCTCTACTGCCAGGGCACGGGAGGGAATGCGCTCGCGATGGCCATCGAGGCGTCCCGGGCGGGCGCCGAGCCGATCGCGGCCGCGGCCTATCCGGTGGCCGCCTCGCTGAACCGGGTTGCCGCGGAGTTCCTGTGCGACTCGCTGACGGGTCTCGGGATCGAGCACGGCGTCGACACCGCCCGGGTGTGGGAGGCGTCGCGGTTCATCGATGACCACGTGACGTCGCAGATGCCGGCGCTTCCGATCCCGCCGCGGATCGCGCTTCGCACCGCGCTCAACCGGATCCCCGTGGGCCTGGTCGCGGAGGTGGACGCCCGCCTGCGCGCCGCCGACGCGAACGACCGCCTCGACGAGGTGCTCGACGAGCTGGCCCGCGTCCGCGACGACTGCGGCATGCCCCCGCTCGCCCAGCCGATCGGCGGCATCCTCGCGGCCCAGGCGGTGCGGCACGTCCTCTCGGCGAAGCGCTGGGACGACGCGTCGACCGAGATGCGCCGGCTGCTCGGCGGCGGGTACGGCTCGCCGCCGATGGAGATCGCCCCGGAGGCGGCCGAGTTCGCCGAGCCCGACGGTGCCGCGGACGAGCCGCCCGACATGGACGACCTGAAGGCCCGAGCCGGCGGAGCCAACAGCGAGGAGGACCTGTTGCTGCTCGCGCTCTTTGGCGGCGACGCGGCCCGTCTCATCGAGAACCTTCGCGGGCGCGGCGTGAGCTCGGACCGCGACTCCGACGCGATGGAGCCGTCGCAGTCAGAGCGCATCCGCGAGCTGATCCGGATGGTCGAGGACTCCGACGTCGGGGAGCTCACCCTCCAGGATGGCCCCGTGCGGATCACCGTGCGCCGCCACGACGAGCGGCCGGCGCCCGGTCCGGTGCCCGCGGCCGCGTCTGGTGCTGTGCCGGCGCCGGAGGAACCCGCGGTGTCGTCCGCGATCCGGCTGGAGTCCCCGATGGTCGGGACGTTCTACCGCTCGCCCTCGCCGAGCCAGCCCGCGTTCGTGGACGAGGGCGACCGGGTCGAGGTCGGCCAGACGCTGTGCATCCTCGAGGCGATGAAACTCTTCAACGAGTTCAAGGCGGAGCACGCCGGCGTCATCAGCAAGATCCTCGTCGCGAACGCCGAGCCCGTCGAGTACGGACAGCCGCTCTTCGAGCTCGAGCCGGCGTGATGCGAAGGGCGGACGGGCCCCGCGCTGGAAAGACGGGGTCAGGCACCAATTTTCCACCCGGCGGTGGCGATCGTGGTGGTTCGGCGTGCTGAGCAGGGTCCTGGTGGCGAACCGGGGGGAGTGCGCGGTGCGCATCGTGCGCGCGTGCCACGACCTCGGGATCGAGGCCGTCGCGGTCTACTCGACCGCCGATCGGGACGGGTTGTGGGTCGAGCTGGCGGACCGGGCGGTGTGCATCGGCCCGCACCAGCCGTCCGAGAGCTATCTCAACGTCCGCAACCTGATCGGGGCGGCCGAGACGACCGGTTGCGACGCCGTCCATCCCGGCTGGGGCTTCCTGGCCGAGAACTCCGCCTTCGTCGAGGTATGCGCCGACAACGACCTCGTCTTCATCGGGCCGCCCGCCGGGGCGATGGAGGTGATGGGGGACAAGAGCCGCGCTCGGGAGGCGATGCGCGCGGCCGGCGTCCCGCTCGTCCCCGGCTCGCTCGACCGGCTTGCCGGGGCCGACCACGCCCGCACGATGGCGGCCGAGATCGGCTATCCGGTGCTGCTCAAGGCGGCCGCGGGCGGCGGGGGACGGGGGATGCGGCTCGTGACCGACCCGGCCGACATCGAGGACGCCTACGGCGTCGCGTCGGCGGAGGCGCTGACCTCGTTCGGCGACGGAGGCATGTATCTCGAGCGGGCTGTCGTCGGCGCGCGCCACGTCGAGATGCAGGTCCTTGCCGACGGCGGCGGCGTCCTCGTCCTCGGCGAGCGTGACTGCTCGGTGCAGCGACGCCACCAGAAGCTCATCGAGGAGGGGCCGTCGCCGGCGCTCGACGCGCGTACGCGCGCCCAGATGGCCGAGGCCGCCCAGCTCGCATGCACCGGCTGCGGCTACCGCAACGCCGGCACGGTCGAGTTCCTGCTCGACCAGGACGGGTCGTTCTACTTCATCGAGATGAACACCCGCCTTCAGGTCGAGCACCCCGTCTCGGAGCTCGTGACGGGACGCGACCTCGCCGCCTGGCAGCTTCGGATCGCGGGCGGCGAGCCGCTCGACCAGACGGGGCTCGCAGAGCTGCGCGGGCATGCGATCGAGTTCCGGTTGAACTGCGAGGACCCGGCCCACGACTTCCGCCCGGCGGCGGGGACGATCACGCACCTGCGCGTGCCGCTCGGTCCCGGGATCCGGGTCGACACGCATGCCTACGAGGGCTACCGCGTGCCGCCCTTCTACGACTCGCTGCTCGCCAAGCTGATCGTCTGGGGCGACGACCGCGGCCAGGCGCTCGACCGCGCGGCGCGGGCCCTCGCCGAGCTTCAGATCGAGGGAGTGGCGACGACGGCGCCGCTCTACGCCGAGATCGTGCGCGAGCCCGTCTTCCGCTCCGGCGCCTACACGACGGGCTACCTGACCGACGCCCGCGACCGGCTGCCGTCCCTCGCCCCCGAGGTGGCGGCGTAAGTGCCCCTCCGCCTCGGCACCGCGACCGTCGCCGACGAGGCGATCGAGAGCATGGTCCGCGGGGCGGTGGCGGGCGTGGCCGGAGCCCGTCTCGACGCTCCGGGCCGGGTGGCACGCGTGCTGCCGGGCCGGCGCGGGCCGGTCGAATGGCAGGCTGACCGGTCGTCGATCGCCTTCGATGTCGACATCTCGGCCGCCTACGGCCGCGTGCTTCCCGAGCTGGCCGTCGCGGTGCGCGACGCGGTCGCCGGCCACGTCGCCCGGATGACCGGCCTCGATGTCCGCGCGGTCGATGTCACCGTGAGCGAGGTTGCGCGCCACGAGGGGCCGGAGCGGTGAGCCCGAGCCGGCGTGAGGAGCGGCGTGGCGCGGCCTTTCTGCTCTACCAGAAGGATCTGACGGGCGGCGACTTCCGCTCCCTCTACGACGCGTACGAGCGCGACAACCGCGAGGGCGTGACCGAGTTCGTGCGTGCCCAGGCCGAGGGGACATGGGCTGACCGCGAACAGCTCGACCGTCAGATCGACGCCGCCGCGGAGGGGTGGAGCGCCGAGCGGATGGCGGTGCTCGAACGCAACATCCTGCGCCTCGCGGTGTGGGAGATCGGCCGCGGCGAGGTGCCCGTCGCGGTGGCGATCGACGAGGCCGTGTCGCTCGCGAAACGCTACGCATCGCCCGAGGCCGCTACGCTGGTGAACGGCGTGCTTGGAAGAATCGCCCGCGAGCAGGGGGTCGGACGGTAGACCAGACCAGATTGCAGGATGTTGCATCCGAGCTCGAGCGGCTCCGCGCCGACCTCGATCGTGACGACCTGACGCCCGAGCAGGCGGTCGAACTTCTCGAGCGGATGACCGTGGTCGTCCATCAGGCCGTCGAGGCGCTCGAGGCCCGGGCCGAGAGCATGGAGGGCGAGGGGGAGGCGGGATGATCGAGCCGTACCTCGTCGACCTTCGCCTGTCGCGCGAGCCGGGCCTCGACGTCGCCATGCGCTATCCCCTCGCGGGAGGCGGCAAGCGGATCCGGCCGCGGCTCACGCTCGCTGCGGCCCGGGCGGGCGGCGCCGACCCCGCGCTCGCCCTGCCGGCCGCTGCCGCCGTCGAGCTCGTCCATACGTTCTCGCTCGTGCACGACGACCTGCCGGCGCTCGACGACGACAACGAGCGCCGCGGACGCCCCTCGCTGCACATTGCCCACGGCGAGGCGGTCGCCATCCTCGCCGGCGACGGGCTCCTGAACGCGGCCTACCGCCTCGCCACCGAGCGGCTGGAGGCGCCCCCCAAGGTGCGCCTGCGGGTCGTCATGGAGCTGGCGGCGGGCGTCTCGGGCATGATCGACGGCCAGTACCTCGACGTCGCCGGCCCGGAGCCTGACGCCGAGGGGCTCGTGCGCCTGCACCGCCTGAAGACCGGGTCGCTCATCACCGCCGCCGTCGGCTGCGGACTGCACGTGGCGGGGCTCGACGACGAGGCGCAGCGGCCGTACCGGGCGTTCGCCTCGGAGCTGGGACTGCTGTTCCAGATCGTCGACGACATCCTCGACGCCGCCACCGACGAGTGGGGGTACGTGCGCAGCCACGGGCTGGACGGCGCCCGCCGGCTCGCCGGGGAGACGCGGGGGCGCACGCTCGAGCTGCTCGCAGCGTGCGACGGCGCGACGGACGAGCTCGGGGAGATCGTCGCCGAGGTGGCGGACCGGGCGGCGTGAGCCTCGCGATCGCCGTCGCGGGGGCGGAGCGTGTCGACGAGCTCGAGCCGCTGTGGCTCGCGCTTCACCGCCACCACCGTGAGGTAGCGGCCCAGCCCGTGGTCGGCGACGACGCGGCGTCCTGGGCCAGGCGGCGGGCGTGGTATCTCGAGATGCTTGCGGGAGGCGAGGACCTCGTCGTGATCGCCGAGCGGGACGGGCATCCGGTCGGCTACGCGTTCCTGCACCTGCACCACGGGCCCGACGACACCTGGCCCGTCGACGGCCGCTGGGGTGAGGTGGTCTCGCTCTCCGTCCTGCCGGAGGAGCGCGGCGGCGGGGTCGGCACGGCGCTCCTCGACGCCGTCGACCGAGAGCTCGCCGCGCGGGGCATCCGCGACCTCCAGGTGGCCGTCATGGCCGGCAACGCCGACGCGCTGCGGCTGTACGAGCGCCGCGGCCTCACGCCGGCCGAGCTCGTCCTCTTCCGCTTCGGCAGGGATGGCGGCGAAGCGACGCCTTGACGCGCTCCTCGTCGAGCGCGGCCTGGTCGAGTCGAGGAGCCGCGCGCAGGCGCTCGTCATGGCCGGCCGCGTGCACGTGGACGGCACGCCTGTGACGAAGGCCGGGACCGCCACAGCGGCCGACGCGACCGTCGAGGTGATCGCCCCGGCGCGGTACGTCTCGCGCGGCGGCGAGAAGCTCGAGACGGCCCTTGCGGTCTTTCGTGTCGAGCTCGCCGGCGAGCGCTGTCTCGACGTCGGTGCGTCGACCGGCGGGTTCACCGACTGCCTGCTCCAGCACGGCGCCGCCTCCGTCGTCGCGCTCGACGTGGGCCGAAACCAGCTCCACGAACGGCTCATGGCCGACTCCCGCGTCACGGTCATCGACGGCGCGAACGCGCGCTCGCTCGACTGCGACTCGCTGCCGTTTCGCCCGACGCTCGTGACGGCCGACGTCTCGTTCATCTCGCTGCGCCTCGTCCTCCCGGCCGTGCTCGGCTGCGCACAGGAGCCGTGGCGGGCGCTCACCCTCGTGAAGCCGCAGTTCGAGGCCGGACGCGGAGATGTCCGCCGCGGCGTCGTCCGCGATCCCGAGGTGCGCCGACGGGTGTTGCACGATTTCGCCGAGTTTGCGACCGAGCGGGGCTGGGCCGTCCTCGGCGTGTGCGATTCTTGTGTCCCGGGCCCGGCCGGCAACCGCGAGTACGTCGTGTACCTCGCGTCGCCGGCGCATCCCCTCCGGAAGGACCAGACCGTCGATGTCGCAGACCAGATCGAGCGTGCACTCACCGCACCGTGAGGGCGTGGCGATCGGCCGCGCGGCGTATCTGACGCACGGGCGGGCCGAGGTGATCGGCGACGCGCTCGATCGCATGCGCGCCGTCGCCGCGCGTGCCGGCGTCGAGATCGTCGAGGACGGCGAGGTCGAGCCCGACCTGGTCGTCGTCCTGGGAGGCGACGGCACCATGCTGCGGGCGCTCCAGCGCTGGCTCGGAACCGGGGTCCCGAGCCTCGGCGTCAACTTCGGCCGGGTCGGCTTCCTGACGAGTGCGAGCGGCGCCGAGCTGGAATCCGGGCTGGAAGCGGCCTTCGCCGGCCGCTACCGGGTGTTCGACCTGCCGACCCTGGTCGGCGACGCGGGCACGGGGCCGCTTCCCGGCGTGAACGACATCGTGCTCACGAGCGCGACCCCCGGCCGTATGGCCGTCATCCAGTGGAGCGTCGACGGCCAGTCCCTGGGCGAGCTCGGCTGCGACGGCGTCATCGCCGCCACCCCGACGGGCTCGACGGCGTACAACCTGTCGGCCGGCGGCCCGGTGCTGGTGCCCGGCACGGACGGCTACGTGGTCACGTTCGTCTCGCCGCACGCGCTCAATGCGCGCTCGATGGTGCTCGGCCGGCCGCACACCGTGATCTTCAGCAATGCCGCCGCCGACGTGCCGGTGCAGGCGATCGTCGACGGCCACGTCGTCGCGGTCGTCGATCCCGGCGGGCGAGTCGAGGTGCGCATGGGCCACACGTCGGCCGCCCTGGCGCGCATCTCCGGCACGTCGTTCTTCACCCGCTACCTCCAGGAGTTCTCGCACTGATGCTGGCCCGGCTCTCCATCCACAACCTGGCGCTGATCGAGCGCGCGGAGCTCGAGCTCGGCGAGGGACTGAACGTGTTGACCGGCGAGACGGGGGCCGGCAAGACGATGCTCGCCCAGGCGATCGGCCTGCTCACCGGCGCCCAGCCGGTCGCGGGCATGGTCGGCCCGTTCGCCGACGAGGCCTACGTCGAGGCCGAGTTCGACGCGCCGCCCGACCTCCTCGACGACCCGGCTCTGGCGGCGGTGGCCGGCCTCCGTCCCGAGGGCGAGGAGACGCTGGTCGTGGCGCGGCGCCTCACCGCCGGCGGCCGCAGCCGGGCGCTCGTCTGGGGGCGGAGCTGTGCCCGGGCCGACCTCGAGGCGCTCGGCGAGCGGCTGATCGAGATGTCATCGCAGCACGAGGCGCGCCGCCTCGCGCGGCCGGCCCGCCAGCTCGAGCTCCTGGACGCGTTCGCCGGCACGGCGGGCCAGACCGCCGAGATGGCCGCCGCCTGGCGCGCGCTCCGGGAGGCGGAGGCGGCGTTCGAGTCGGCGCGCGGCGAGGCCGCCGACGCGGCCCGTCGCCGGCTCGACCTCGAGGACCTCGTGGCGCGGGTCGACCAGCTCGCCCCGGCCGCGGGAGAGCCCGAGGCGCTCCGCTCCGAGCGCGAGCGCCTGCGCCATCTCGACGAGCTGGCGGCTGCAGCCGGAACGGCGGCCGAGCTTCTCAGCCCCGCGGACGGCGAGGGCGCCCGCGAGCTCGCAGCCGGTGCGGCGCAGGAGCTCTCCGCGGTCGGCACGTTCGCCCCCGAGCTGGCCGACGTCGCCGCGACGCTCGACGACATCGCGGGGCGCATCCAGGACGCCGCCGTTGAGCTGCGCGGGCACCTGGCCGGGCTCGAAGCCGATCCCGCCCGCCTCGAGCACGTCGAGGCCCGGCTTGAGGCCTTCACCCAGCTCGAGCGCCGCTATGCGGCGCCGCTGGGCGAGGTGGTGGAGCAGGCCGGAGCCGCCCGGCGGGCGCTGGAACGGCTCGAGAGCTCGACCGAGGAGCTCGCGCGGCTCGAGGCCGCGGCGGTCGCGGCCCGCGAGGCGGCTCGCGACTGTGCGGACGGGCTCACCGCCGCACGTGCCGCGGCCGCGGAGCCGTTCGCCCGCGCGGTCGAGGCTGAGCTGGCCGACCTCGGCATGGCCCAGGCCGTGTTCGCGGTGCGCGTCGAGCCGGCCGACACCGGGCCGCGCGGCGCCGACCGGGCGGTCCTCGAGCTCGCGGCGAGCCCGACGCTGGCCGCCGGCCCCGTGGCCGAGACCGCCTCGGGCGGCGAGCTCTCGCGCATCGCCCTCGCCATCCGCGTCGCCGCGCGGGCCGGCGGCGGGCCGGGGATCCTGCTCCTCGACGAGGTCGACGCCGGGATCGGCGGCCGCACGGCGCGGGCGGTGGCCGACAAGCTCGCGGCGCTGGCGCGCGGCGCCCAGCTGCTCGTCATCACGCACCTGCCCCAGATCGCGCGCGCGGCCGACGCCCATTTCCTCGTCGAGAAGCCCGACGACGGGCCCGCGAAGGTGGTGCGGCTCGGCGAGGACGAGGTGGTGGAGGAGCTGGCCCGGATGCTGGGCGGTGACCCCGACGACGAGGCCGCCCTCCGCCACGCCGAGGCCCTGCGCTCGTAGTACCACCAGCTGGGGTCTGGCTCCAATGTTGCAGCAGGCGCGTCAGTGCCGCCGATGAAGCATTGGAGCCTGACCCCGTTGTTGCGTCGCGTAGCGGCGCAACCCGGCCCGGCGGTCACGAAGGCTCGCCGCCGGCGCTCAGAGCGAGCGTGGCCTACTCCGCCAGCGCCTCGTAGCAGACGAGCCGCTGGCCGTACGCGTCGACCATGCCGGTGTCCCGCATTCCGAGCTTCTGCATGATCCGGATCGACTGGGCGTTCTCCGGGTAGGCGAGCGCGACGACGCGCTTCAGGCCGAGGGGGCCGAGCGCGGCGTCGAGGCACGCGCGGGCGGCCTCCGTCGCGTACCCCTTGCCCCAGGCCGAACGCTGGAACTCGTAGACGAGCTCGACGTCGGGGCCGGTGCCGTCGACGTGGACGACGCCGCAGACGCCGATCATCTCTCCGCTCTCGGCGATCTCCACCGCCCAGAGGCTGAACCCGTTCCTGCGCTGGCCGTCCAGCATCCTCGCAACGCCCGCGGCGCTCTGCTCGCGCGTGCGCGGCAGCCCGTCGGAGCCGACGTAGCGCATCACCTCGGGGTCGCCGTAGACACGGTGGGCGCCGTCGACGTCCGACTCGGAGAGCTCGCGGATCACGAG
>DATIDU010000224.1:0-4611 GCA_035456145.1 Gaiellales bacterium
CCACGAGTTCGCCCGCCACGAGATCGAGTTCTTCCAGTCGCTCGCCGACGTCGTTGCCGGCGCGATCGCGAACACGCAGCTCTACGCCCGGCTGACGCGCGACATCGCCGAGCGCGAGCGGGCCGAGAAGGAGCTGCGCGCGGCCGAGTGGCGCTACCGCAAGCTCGTCGAGGACATGCCGGTCGGCACGTACGTGAATTCACTCGACGGCCATGTGACCTACATCAGCCCCCACATCGAGCCCGTGCTCGGGTACTCGCCCGAGGATTGGGTGTGCGACGACGGCGCGCTCTTCAGCCGGATCCTTCATCCCGACGACCGCGAATGGGTCGCGGCCCGGTCGGCCGCGTGCCAGGCGGAGGGGTCGACGTTCGAGGAGGAGTACCGCCTCCTGGCGCATGACGGGCGCACGGTCTGGGTGCTCGACCGGACGGTGCAGGTGTGCTCGCCCGACGGGACGCCGCTCTTCCGCCAGGGCTTCCTGCTCGACATCACCGAGCGCAAGTTCGCCGAGGAGCGGCTGGCGCACCTCGCCTACCACGACCCGCTGACCGGCCTTCCCAACCGGGCGATGTTCAACGAGCACCTTGAGCTGGTGCTCGCCCGCGCCCGCCGGTCGGGCTCCGGCGCGGCGGTCCTCTTCATCGACCTCGACGACTTCAAGCTCGTGAACGACAGCTTCGGCCATTCGGCCGGCGACGAGCTCCTGCGTCAGGTCGCCGAGCGGCTCGGCTCGGTGACGCGGGCGGGCGACCTCGTTGCCCGGCAGGGCGGCGATGAGTTCCTCGTCCTGATCGGCGACTTCGACGGCCACCGCGCGGAGCCGGAGTGGATGCGGACGGCCTGCGATCAGATCGCGCGCAAGGTGCAGACGACGCTTCACGACCCGTTCCTGGTCGCAGGCACGGAGCTCCACACGAGCGCCTCGATCGGCATCTCGGTCTTTCCCGTCGACGCGACCGACGCGGAGGGCATGCTGAAGAACGGCGACATCGCGATGTACAAGGTGAAGGAGTCGGGCCGGGACGGCCACCAGCTCTTCGCCTCCGACGGGCACGACCGGGTGGCGCAGCTCTCAATGGCGGGCCGCCTCCGCGGCGCCGTCGCGCGCGGCGAGATGGTCCTCCACTACCAGCCGCTGATCGAGCTCCAGACCGGGGGGATCGTCGGCGTGGAGGCCCTCGTGCGATGGAACGATCCGGCCCGCGGCATCGTGCCGCCGAAGGAGTTCATCCCGCTCGCGGAGCGCACCGGCGTGATCGGCCCGCTCTCGGACTGGGTCATCGAGGAGGCATGCCGCCAGGGCGCCGAGTGGCGCGCGCAGGGGCTTGACCTCTACGTGTCGGTGAACATGCCGCCCGCGCTGTGGCAGCCGACGGCGATGCGCCACGTCTTGCGGACGATCGAGCAGTTCGGGCTGCACGCCGGACGGCTCATGATCGAGATCACGGAATCGGCGATCGGCGAGGAGGGCCGCATCGAGCCGATCCTGAACGAGCTCCACGAGCGCGGACTGCGCCTCGCAATTGACGACTTCGGCACCGGCCATTCGTCGCTCTCGCGGCTCTCGCAGATGATGGTGACGACGCTCAAGATCGACCGGTCGTTCGTTCACGACCTCCCGCGGGACACCAGCGCCGCCGTCCTGGTGTCCGCGATCATCCAGCTCGCCCAGAAGCTCGGCCTCCAGCCGCTGGCAGAGGGGATCGAGACGGAGGAGCAGCGCGCGTTCCTGGTCGGCGAGGGCTGCACCTTCGGCCAGGGCTTCCTCTTCTCACCGGCCGTCCCCGCGGTCGAGATCGCCCCGCTCGTCCGCAGCCGCACCCCTCGCGCAGCCTAGGGCGGAACGGCTGCCTGACCGCCGGGCGCGCGCGGGCGCTTTGACTCGCACCTTCACTGTTCCGGTCGGGGCAGGACGCGGATATGGCGCTCGATCGGCGCTCGGAGGCTGGCTGCGGGGTGCGACGACCAGACGAGGATGTCGATGAGCCGGATTGCCGAGAGCTCGATCCCCTCGGCTCCCAACTCGCGTTGGAGGCCGACCAGCGCGGCCCGGTTTGAGCGGGCCTGCGCGGCCAGGTGAGCGATGACCCGAGCCGCGTAGCCGGCCTTCACCTCCGGCGTGGCCTGCGACGGCACGCCGAGCCCGAGCTGCTCGACGACGAGCGCATCCAGGAGGGGAATCAGGCGGGGACGCTTGAGGTGCAACATCTTGGAGACGACCGACAGGCCGCGGTGCGGGCCGCACATCGCCTCGAACGCCGCTTCGACCCTGCGTTCGATCCCGGCGCGCTCCCATGCGGACTCACCCGTCATCGCGGCGTCCCACCCCGGGTCGATATCCGCGAGCCATGCGGGTGCCTGATCGTCGAGCAGCGCCTGCCAGTGGACATGCCCGCTGCGCGCCCGCGCGTAGGTGTTGAGGACGGTGACATCCTCGGCGACGAGGTGGTCGGGCGGCGATCGGCGTGCCCAGTCGTCGTAGCCGTCGATCCCGTCGGGGCCGACGAAGAGCCTGATCAGCGGCGCCGGGTCGTCGAACGTGAGCACGGAGCCGGACAGCATCTCCAGCCGGATCGGCGCCATCGCTCCAGGTTAACCGCGTCGGAACAGCCGAGCGAGCCGAGCCCGAAGCGCCTTCCACAGGAGCGGCAGCGCCTTGACCTCGCTCGCTGCCCGATGCGCCGCGGGAGGTGGTGCAGGCGCGTCCGAAGTCGCGGCCTGCTCGTCCGCCGCCGCAGCAGCCGGCGCCGGGGTCATCCGCGCGCTCAGGCAGGCCGCGAAGTCGTCGACCATCGAGGCCGCCACGTCCTGCATGATCCCGGCGCCCATCTGCGCCACCCGGCCGGTGACCATGAGGTCGGTGGTGACCGTCGCCTTCGAGCCGCCCGACCCGTCCTCGACCACGGCGAGGCCCAGCGTCGCCTCGGCCGTCCCCTGGCCGCGCTGCTCGCGGGCGCGCACGCGCATCGACGCCGTCCGGGCCGCGTCGTCGCGCTCGATCACGTGGACGGTGCCGCCGTATGTCATCCGGATCGGGCCGACCTTGACGGCGACCGTCGCCTCCAGGCCGCCGTCCTCCGTATCAGCTCCGATCGATGCCCCGGGCAGGCACCCGGCGACGCCGCGGACATCCATGAGGGTGTCGAAGACCTCGTCGGGCGCCGCCGGGGCTGTGAACTCGTTGGAGAACTGCAAGCGCTACCCGGCCATCGCAGCTTCGAGGGCCCTTCGCACCAGGACGCGCGCGAGGTGGGCCCGGTACTCGCCGGACGCCGCCGTGTCGGACGGCGGATCGAGCCCGTCGGCGGCGTGGCCGGCCGCGTCGGCGGCGTTCGAGCCCGTGAACGCGGCCTCCGCGGCCGTGGCCCGCACCGGCGTCGACGCCACCCCCGTGAGCGCGATCCGGGCGGACGAGCCCTCGATCACCGCGGCCGCGCCGACGATCGCCCAGTCCTGGGCGCGGCGGTTGAACTTGACGTACGCGCTCTTCGGCGCCTTCGGGACTCGCACCGCCGTCAGGATCTCATCCTGCGAGAGCGACGTCTGGAGGTAGTCGACGAAGAGGTCGGAGGCCGCGATCGTCCGCTGCCCGTTCGGGCCCTCGGCCGTCACCTCGCCGTCGAGCGCGAGGAACACCGCCGGCAGGTCGCCGTGCGGATCGGCGTTGGCGAGCGAGCCGCCGATCGTCCCCCGGTTTCGCACCTGCATGTCGCCCACGCCGGCCGCGGTCTCGGCGAGGATCGGGCAGCCGTTCACGATGACGTGCGACCCCGCCACCTGGGCGTGCGTCGTGAGCGCGCCGATCGTGATCGAGTCGGGTGTGTCGGTGATGCCGCGGAGCGAGGCGATGCCGCCGATGTCGATCAGCGCGTCAGGAGCCGCCAGCCGCAGCTTCATCAGCGGCAGCAGCGAGTGCCCGCCCGCCAGGACGCGCGCCTCGCCGCCGTGCTTCCCGAGCATCGAGATCGCGTCGGCGACCGACGTCGGCTGCTCGTAGTCGAAGGCGTGCGGGATCACTGCGTGCCTCCTTCCTGCATCGCGCGCCAGACCGTCTCCGGATGGAGCGGCATGTCGATGTCTCGGGCACCGATCGCGTTGCAGACGGCGCCGACCACGGCCGGCGTCGAGGCGATCGTGCCCGCCTCGCCGATGCCCTTCACGCCGAGCGGGTTCGTCGGCGAGGGCGTCACCGTCCGGTGCGTCTGGATCGACGGCGCCTCGGCCGCCGACGGGATGATGTACTCGACGAGCGACCCGGTGAGGAGCTGCCCGTTCGCGTCGTAGACGGCGCCCTCGTAGAGCGCCTGGCCGATGCCGTGGACGACGCCGCCGTGCACCTGCCCGGCGACGATCATCGGGTTGATGACGTTGCCGCAGTCGTCAACGGCGATGTAGCTCGTGATCTCGACCTTGCCGGTCTCCCTGTCCACCTCGACCTCGCAGCCGTGGGCACCGAACGGGAAGACGCAGTTCGGCGGGTCGAAGAACACCGTCTCGTCGAGCCCCGGCGTCACGCCTTCGGGCATCCCGAACGCCTGCCAGGCGCGGAACGCCACCTCCTGCATCGTGACGCTCTTGTCGGGGCTGCCCTTGACCGAGAACGTGCCG
>DATIDU010000225.1:0-5909 GCA_035456145.1 Gaiellales bacterium
GAGCTCCTCCGCGACTGGCTCGGCGCCGGCGCGACGACGAGCGAAGCCCGTGTGCGGCTTGATCTGAAGGCCGCGCTCCAGCCGCTCTTCGCCGACCCCGACGACGTCTACCCGTTCCTCGCCGGCCTCCTCGGGCTCACACCTGACGCCCAGACGGCGGCCCGGCTGCGCGAGCTCAATCCCGAGACGGTGCACATGCGCAGCGTCCACGCCGTCGAGGACCTGGTGTGCGCCCTGGCCGGCGAGCGGCCGGTGCTGCTCGTCCTCGAGGACCTGCACTGGGCCGACGAGCCGACGCTCGACCTGATCGAGGACCTGCTGGAGCTGACCGAGCGCGAGCCCATCGGGCTTGCCCTCCTCTACCGGGCCGACCGTGAGGCGGGCTCGTGGCGGATCGGCGAGCGGGCGCGGCAGCGTTACCCGCACCGCTACCGCGAGCTGGAGCTGCGCCCGCTCGCGGCCGACTCGACGCGGGCGCTCGTCCGCGAGCTGGCCGTGGGCGACGTGCCCGAGCCGGTCGCCGCCCTCATCAGCGAGCGCTCGGGCGGAAACCCGCTCTTCGCGGCCGAGGCGCTGCGCGACGTGGTGGAGCGCGGCTCGATGTGGCACGGCGAGGCCGGCTGGCAGCTCGCCGTCGACCCCGAGGCGCTCGAGGTGCCGCTTCTCGTGCAGGGCGTCCTCCAGGCCCGGCTCGACCGGCTCGACCCGAGCGCACGCGAGGTGACGGCGGTGGCGTCGGTGATCGGGCGGAGGTTTGCCGTCCCGCTCCTGGAACGGCTTGTCGACACCGGCGGGCTCGCGTCGGCGCTCACCGACCTCCAGCGCCTGGAGCTGATCGTCGAGGAGCGGCGGCGGCCGTACCCGGAGTACCGCTTCCGCCACGGGCTCGTGCAGGAGGCGGCCTACGCGATGCTGACCGACGCCCGCCGCCGGGAGCTGCACGGCCGGGTCGCGGCGGCGCTCGAGGCGCTGGCCGGCGACGAGCCCAGCCCACGCACGTTCGCCCAGCTCGCCCGCCACTACACGGCGGCCGACGACGCGGCCAAGGCGGCCGAGTACCTGATCCGCGCGGGCGACGAGGCTCGCGGCCTCTCGGCCGACCCGGAGGCGATCGGCCACTACCGCCGCGCGCGGGAGTTCCTGAGCCGGATGGGCGACGACCGCCGCTCGCGCGAGACGCTCTTCAAGATCGCGCTGGTCCACCACCTGGCCTTCGACTTCGAGGGCGCCGAGCGAGCCTATGACGAGGCGTTCGCGTGCAAGGTCGAGCCCGTCGCGCGGCCGGAGCTGTGCGAGCGCCTGACCACAGTGATCTTCCCGCCCGGCGCCATCGCGCCGGGCCTGGTCTACGTCGCCGACACGAGCGCCGTCACGCAGCATCTCTTCCGTGGGCTCCTGATCGTCGACCGCGAGCTGAACGTGATGCCGTCGCTGGCCGAGAACTTCCGCGTCTCGTCCGACGGCACGACCTACCTCTTCCAGCTCCACGACGACGCCCGCTGGAGCGACGGCGAGCCGCTCACCGCGCACGACTTCATCTACACATGGGAGCACGTGCGCGGTCTCTCGGCCTCGACGGCGTTTCTCTTCTCCGACATGGCCGAGGCGAACGCGCTCGACGACCACACCCTGGAGGTCGTCCTGCGCGAGCCGCGCAACTACTTCCCGTACGTCCTCGCCTCGACGCCCGCCTATCCCTGGCCGCGGCACATCTGCCGCGAGGCCGGCGAGGCGTGGCATGAGCAGGTGCCGCTGGTGTCGAGCGGGCCGTTCGTCCTGACCGCCCGCGACGAGAACGAGATGGTGCTCGAGACCAATCCGTTCTGGCACGGCGCGCGCGGCAACGTCTCGCAGATCACGATCCGTCTCCGCCACCGCGTCGAGGACTTCGAGGCGCTCTGGGCCGACCCGAGCATCGATGTCCTCCCAAGCTCGCGCACGATGCCTCCGGCCTCGGGGGAGGGAGTGGTTGATATGGCGCCCGTGCTCGGATCGACCATAGTGGGCCTGCGGCCGGACCGCCCGGCGCTCGCGGACGTCCGCGTGCGGCGCGCCGTCGCCGCCGCCGCAGCCGCGGTCGGTGCCGCTGCCGACCAGCTCGTGCCCCGTGGGCGGCCTCCGGGGCGAGGCGGGCTGCTCCCACCGGCGATGCCCGGCCACATGTACAACCTTCCGGCTCAGCCGAGCCTGGACGAGGCCGCGTCGCTGCTCACCGACGCCGGGTATGCCGGCGGCCAGGGCCTCGGGCCGCTCAGGGTCCTCGCCGTCCTCGGCGTGGTGGCGCAGGCTGAGGCGCTCGTCGACGAGCTGGAGCGGTTGGGGGTGCCCGCGGAGATCGTCTGGTCGGGGCCCGAGCTCAGCGTCACCGGCCAGGACTGCGACCTCTGGGTGTGCACGTGGTATGCCGACTTCCCCGATCCGGAGGGCTTCTTCCGCGGCCTGATCGGCGACCCCGACGACCCGTGGCTCAAGGATCCCGAGGCGATGGTGCTCCTCGAGGAGGCCCGCGTCTGCCGCGACCGGGACAAGCGGCTGCGCCTCTACGCCGCCCTCGACCGCCGGCTCGTGTCCGACGAGACGACGATGGTGCCGATCGCCTACTCGCGCGCGACGATCCTGCGCCGGCCGTGGGTTCAGGGCGTCTGGGCCAACGCGCTCACCCCGCTTCGGCTCGACCAGGCGGTCGTCCAGCGGATGCGGGACCCGGCCGGAAGCGGCGCGGGTGTAGCATCCTCGGTTTGACGCGAGGGAGGTGCGCGGTGGCCGATTCCCACTACGACTTCATCATCATCGGCGGAGGCTCCGCCGGGAGCGTGCTTGCCAACAGGCTCTCGGCCGACCAGGCGAACAGGGTGCTCGTGCTGGAGGCCGGCCGCTCGGACTACCCGTGGGACGTCTACATCCACATGCCCGCGGGGCTGATGTTCCCGATCGGGAACCGCTTTTACGACTGGAAGTACGAGTCGGAGCCTGAGCCGGCGATGGGCGGGCGGCGGGTCTACCACGCCCGCGGCAAGGTGCTCGGCGGGTCGAGCTCGATCAACGGGATGATCTTCCAGCGCGGGAACCCGATGGACTACGAGCGCTGGGCGGGCGAGCCGGGGATGGAGTCGTGGGCGTACGCCAACTGCCTGCCGTACTTCAAGAAGATGGAGACCTGCCTCGCCGGGGCCGATGAGTTTCGCGGCGGCGACGGGCCGCTCGTGCTCGAGCGGGGCCCGGCGACGGGCGAGCTCTTCCAGGCGTTCTTCCAGGCCGTGGTGCAGGCCGGCTACCCGCTCACGGATGACGTCAACGGCTACCGCCAGGAGGGCTTCGCGCCGTTTGACCGCAACATCCACCGGGGGCGGCGGCTGAGCGCGGCGCGCGCCTATCTGCACCCGGTGATGAAGCGGCGGAACCTCGACGTCGAGACGCGCGCGTTCGTCACGCGCATCCTGTTCGACGGGACGAAGGCGATCGGGGTCGAGTACACCGACTGGCGCGGGCGGATCCATCGCGTCCTGTCGCGCGAAGTCGTGCTGTGCGGCGGCGCGATCAACTCGCCGCAGACGCTCCAGGTCTCGGGGATCGGGAACGCGAAGGAGCTCGAGGCGGTCGGCGTGAAGCCGATCCACGACCTGCCCGGCGTCGGCGAGAACCTCCAGGACCACCTCGAGGTCTACGTCCAGTACGGGAGCAAGAAGCCGGTGTCGGTCGCGCCGGCGCTCAAGTACCGAAACCGCCCCGCCGTGGGTGCCAAGTGGCTCTTCGGCCGCACCGGCCCGGGCGCGACCAACCACTTCGAGGGCGGCGGCTTCGTGCGCGGAAACGACGAGGTGGCCTACCCGAACCTGATGTTCCACTTCCTGCCCCTCGCGATCCGCTACGACGGCACCGAGCCGGCCGGCGGCCACGGCTACCAGGTCCACATCGGGCCGATGTACGCCGACACGCGCGGGACGATCAAGATCACGTCGGCGGATCCGGCGGTGAAGCCGGCCATCCAGTTCAACTACCTCTCGACGAAGAACGACCGCAAGGAGTGGGTCGAGGCGGTGCGCGTCGCGCGTTCGATCCTGAATCAGCCCGCGTTCGACGAGTACAACGCCGGCGAGCTCTCGCCGGGGCCGGAGGTCTCGACCGACGAGCAGATCCTGGAGTGGGTGGCCAAGGACGCCGAGACGGCGCTGCACCCGTCCTGCACCTGCAAGATGGGCGTGGGCAAGAAGGCGGTGGTCGACCCGACCACGATGCGGGTGCACGGTATCGAGGGCCTGCGCGTGGTCGACGCCTCGGTCTTCCCGTTCGTCACGAACGCCAACATCTACGCGCCGGTCGTGATGACGTCCGAGAAGGCGGCCGATCTGATCCTCGGCAACACGCCGCTCGAGCCGCTGGACGTCGAGTACTACAAGCACGGGGTCAGCCCCCCGCCGCCGATCCAGGCGCCTGAAGCGGCGGTCGCGGGGGAGTGAGCGGAGCGCTGCGCCCGGGTGGCCGCGGGCCGCCCGGCGCGGCTATCCTTGCCCGGCCCGCCCTCTTAGCTCAGTCGGTAGAGCACCTCCATGGTAAGGAGGGGGTCAACGGTTCGAGTCCGTTAGAGGGCTTTTTTGGCTCAACCATGCGGGTTTCCGGGCTAGCCGAATGGACTAGAACCACGCGAGTGTACCGGGTTTGCGGAGCCTCGGATAGAAGATTTCAGGGAACCGAGTCGCCAGCGATGCCTGTCTGGTAGGCGAAGACGACGGCTTGAACGCGATCTCGGAGATCGAGCTTCTGCAGGATGTGCGTGACGTGCGTCTTGACGGTGGTTTCGCTGATGTAGAGCTCCTGGCCGATCTCGGCGTTCGACAAGCCCCGGGCCACTAGACGCAAGACCTCGAGCTCGCGCTCGGTCAGGTCGTCGAGCTCCTTGGGTGGTGTCGGGTGCGGAGCTCGCGTGAACTGCTGGATCACGCGCTTGGTCACGGCGGGGGACAGGAGTGCTTCACCGGCCGAGACGGTGCGGATGGCCGCGAGCAGTTGCTCGGGCGGGTCGTCCTTGAGGACGAAGCCGCTGGCGCCGGCGCGTAGGGCTTCATAGATGTACTCGTCGAGGTCGAACGTTGTGAGGATGAGGATCCGCACGCCGACGTTTGTGGCGAGGATGCGCCGCGTCGCCTCGAGGCCGTCCAGCTCGGGCATGCGGATGTCCATCAGGACGACCGCTGGTGAGTACCGCGCGGCCTTGTCGACTGCTTCGAGTCCGTTGCTGGCCTCGGCGACGACCTCGATGTCCGGCTCGCCGGACAGCAGCATGCGAAAGCCCGCGCGCACCATGGACTGGTCGTCGGCGACGAGCACGCGGATGCTCATGCGATCTGGTGCTCGACGGGCAGTCGCGCGCTGAGGACGAAGCCGCCGTCCGCCGCGGGCCCGGCGGACATGTCTCCGCCGTAGATCTTGACCCGCTCGCGGATGCCGACCAGCCCGTGGCCGAGTCCGTCACTGGCCGGGGTGCTCTTGCCGTCGTCGCGGATCTCCAGCTCCACGCGGTTTGGGCGGTAGCGGACGGTCACGTCGGCCTGTGTCGCCTGGGCGTGCTTGAGTGCGTTGGTCAGTCCTTCTTGGACGATCCGGTAGGACGAGAGCTCGATCGCGCGCGGTAGTGGCTGCCGGTCGCCGTCGACATGAAGGCGCACGGGAAGACCCGCACGCTCGACGTCGTCCATGAGCGCATCGAGGCCGTCGAGGCCGGGTTGCGGTGTCAGATCGACAGCGTCACCGTTCCGGCGCATCGCTCCGAGCAGGCGGCGCATCTCGGCGAGGGCCGTGCGACCCGCTCCCTCGACGCGGCCGAGCGCCTCCCTGTCTTCGGCCAGTCCTTCCGGGAGCTTGTGGCGGACGGCGCCGACCTGGAGCACCATCACGCTGACGGCATGCGCGAC
>DATIDU010000226.1:0-2127 GCA_035456145.1 Gaiellales bacterium
GTACGACCTGCCGGAGCGGGTGATCCCCGACGAGGTCCTCGGCGCACCGGTGCCGGGCGAGGACGAGGCGATGCGCCGGCTGGTGGTGCGCGCGGTCACCGCCCGCGGGGCGCTCACCGAGAGCGGCGTGGTCGAGCACTGGCGGCTGAAGGGCGGAGTGGCGGCGGTGCGGCCGTACACCGACGCGCTGGTGGCGGAGGGGATGCTGCGGCGCGAGGAGGTGCCGGACGGCGGCGCGCCCGTCCTCGTTCCGTTCGACGCCGACGTCGAGGCGGCCCGCCCGGCCGGCTCGGTGCTGGTCTCGCCGTTCGACAACCTGCTCTGGGACCGGCCGTTCGCCGAGCGGGTGCTGGGCTTCAAGCACCTGATCGAGGTCTACAAGCCCGCGCCGGAGCGGCGGTACGGCTACTACGTCCTCCCGCTCGTCGTCCGGGACCGTGTCGCCGGGCGAGCCGACATCAAGGCCGACCGCAAGGCCGGGGTGCTGCGGCTCCTCGCCTGGCATCCCGAGTCGCGGCGGCGCTCGACGGCCCGCGACGAGGCGCTCGAGCGGGCGTTCACGCGCCTGGCCCGTCAATTGGCGCTCGAGCCGGTCACCAACTACCCACGCCGGCCGTCGTCAGGACGGGCGTGAGGGAGCCGTCGCGCGTCGTCTTCGAAAGCCGGCTCCTCCGGCTGGGCGAGTTCCATCTTCTCCCCGGGGATGCACGCTGGCGCCGTGAGAACTCGATCGGCCCGGGTGCGCATGTCGTCTTCCCGGGAACCGCCGTGCGGATCGCACACGCCGGGCGACCCGGGCTTCTGGCAGACGCCAACGTGGCCGTGTTCTACGCCGACGGCGAGGCCTACCGGCGCGAGCTGGTCGATCCGCGCGGCGACCACTGCGTCTTCGTGGTGCCGGCGCCGCGGCTCTGGACGGAGGCCGTCGAGGCCGCCGGCGGCCGCGCCGGAGTCCCCTTCACGCACGGCCCGGCCGACGCGGCCAGCTACCTGCGCCAGCGGCTCGTGGCCCACCACGCCGCCCACTCGCCCGACCCCGATCCGCTGCTTGTCGAGGAGGAGCTCACCCGAGCCGTGGCGGCCGTTGTCGCCGCCGCGTTCCGGGTGAACGGCACCCAGCCGCGCCGGCGGCGCGGCGCCGATCCCGTCGACGGGGCCCGGGCGACGCTCGCCGCCCGCTACCACGAGCGGCTCTCGCTCGACGACGTGGCGCGCGAGGTGCACGTCTCGCCCTTCCACCTCGCGCACTGCTTCCGGGCCCGCACCGGGGTCGGCCTGCACGGCTACCGCACCCACCTGCGCCTGCGCGAGGCGCTGCGGCGGATCGCCGAGCCCGGGATCTCGCTGACCGACCTGGCACTCGAGCTCGGGTTCGCAAGCCACAGCCACTTCACCGACACCTTCCGGCGCACGTTCGGGCGCCCGCCGTCGGACGTGCGGGCCGCCGTGCGCGCCCGCGGATCGGCGGAAGCCCGCAGGATTCTGGAAGCCGTCCCCGCGGCCGGCTCCTAGCCTCGGGGGCATGCGCCGCTGCGTGCCCGTGGTCCTCGCCGTGCTGGTCGCCGGGTGTGGAGGAGGCGGCGCGGGCGGCGGTGGGACCGAGCCGGCCGCGGCGCCCCCTGCCGCCGGACGGATCCTGGCGACGCTCGATGCCGGCATGCGACCGTGCGCGATGACGGCGGCCGCGGGGTCGCTCTGGATCACGGCCTACGGCGACGGCGTGCTGGCCCAGGTCGACCCGGCGACGGACACGGTCACGAAGCACCGCATCGGCGTCCAACCCTGCGGCATCACCCACGCCGGCGGCTGGCTCTGGGTCGCGCGCCTGGGGACGTCGGACATCGCCCGCGTGAGCCCGCGGACGGGCCGCATCACGAAGGTCGTTCCGTTCGGCGGCCAGGCATGGGACGTCCAGCACACGGGCGAGGCCGTCTGGATCTCCGACCGGACCGGGAACCGCGTGCTTCGCCTCGACGCGCGCACCGGCAGGATCACCGGGCGGGTCCCGCTCGACTACTCGCTGAGCGGCCTCGGCGTCACAGGCGACGGCGTGTGGGTCGCCAACGACGCGACCGGCACGGCGACCAGAATCGACCCGGCCCGGGACCGCGTCACCGCCTCCGTGCG
>DATIDU010000227.1:0-12841 GCA_035456145.1 Gaiellales bacterium
GGAGCGGCTTGAACCCCGGGATCCGAAGGACGCCGGCGACGCTCTGGCCGGCGCCCGTGGCCCTCGTCGCAGGACGCCCGTCCGACACGATCGCGAAGGCGAGCGCGGTCGCCGTGGCGGCGATGCCCGCGCCGGCCATCGCGAACCGCACGCCGCCGATCGCTGCGAGCCCGGGCAGGATCGCCGCGCCGAGCGTGCCGCCGAGCGGAACCCCGAGCTGGCGCCAGCCCATTGCCATCCCGCGCTTGTCCGGCTCGAACACGCGCAGGAGCGCCGTCATCCCGGCCACCGGCACCGCGGAGCCGCCGATCCCCGCGAGGACGAGCGCGGCGGCGAACGTCTCGGCCGAGCCCGCGGCCGCCGCGAGCATGAGGCCCGCCCCGTTCACGATCCCGCCGACGACGAGCACCCGCCGCCCGCCGAACCGGTCGACGAGCGCCCCGGCCGGGATGAGCGCCGCGGCCGATCCGAGGCCGACCGCGGCGAAGACGGCGCCGAAGCCCGCCGGACCGAGGTCGAACTTGTCGCGGATCTCGGCGCCGATTGCCGGGAGGCCGAACGTGATCATCGAGAACGCGGCCTGGGAGGCGACCGCGAGGACGAGGATCGTGCGTTGCCGGCTCATGGAGTCACGCTAGCCGACGATGCGCGGGCGACGGCCATTTGGCCGTATCAGCGAGTGCCAATTGGCAGAGAGCGGACCGGATAGGCGGGTGACGCCGGAGCGCCACCCGCCGGGAATCGGTCAGGCCGCGACGCGGTGTCGCAGGCCGCCGCCGAGATAGACCCGGCGGCTCACGCGGATGGCGTCGTCGATGCGGCGCCGGAGCGTGATGGTGTTCATGGGCTCGTCCGGATCGACCATGACGGCGGGGGTCGCGTCAAGGACGTCGCAGGCGGCGAGTGAAACGGTCACCATGGCGACCTCGGCGTCGTCCAGGCCGACGTCGAAGACCAGGGCGTCGGGCTTCATGTCGTTCACGAGTCCGAGCGCCTCCTCGGCGTCGCGGGCGACGACCACGTGGTAGTGATCGGCGACCGCACGCCGAACCATGGCGAGGGTCAGGGGGTCGCGGTCGATCACCAGGACGGTGGCACGCGCCCCGAGGGGGGTGATCCGAGCCAGGAGGCTCGGCTCGACGACATCGCCCTGGGGGAGCGCGCCGTTCGCGATTCGGTGGGTCAGGCCGTACATCGGTGTGTAGTCCTCCTGGAGCAAGGAGTGGGTCGGAGCTGCACCGTCCGTGGTAGCCGGGTGATCGGCCCTTCACACTTTCCTAAAGAAACCCTAACGGGGGAATTGCATTCGCCCGGTTGGGGGGGAAGCCCAGAAGCCGGCGGGCGCATGTTCTACGCTGTCTCCGTGCGCCTCGACCGCATTTACACACGGGCCGGCGACACCGGCCAGACCTCGCTCGGCGACGGCGAGCGCGTGTCCAAGAACGACGCCCGGATCTGGGCCTACGGCACCGTCGACGAGACCGGCGCCGCGATCGGTGTGGCGCTCGCGGGCGGCCTCCCCGATGGCGTCGCCGACCTCCTGCGACGGGTGCAGAACGACCTCTTCGACGTCGGCGCCGACCTGTCGGTACCCGTCGGGACGACGCGCGGCAAGGGCAAGAGCCGGCTTCGCATCGGGGAGGCGCACGTCGTCGCGCTGGAGGAGGCCTGTGACCGCTACTCCGAGGCGCTTGAGCCGCTTCAGAGCTTCGTGCTCTCCGGGGGTACGCCCGCGGCCGCCGCGCTGCACGTTGCCCGCACCACCTGCCGCCGCGCCGAGCGCTGTGCCGTGGCGCTCGCCGAGCACGACGAGGTGAACGCCGCCGCGCTCGCGTACCTGAACCGGCTCTCCGACCTGCTCTTCATCCTCGCCCGGGTCGCCAACGACGGCGGCCGCGGCGACCTGCTCTGGCAGCCCGGCGCCTCGCTCGCGCCCGCCTCCGGCACGAGTTAGAGCCGACGGCATAACACCAGGAGCTATAATCAGCCCATGGCGGGCGAGAACCCCTTCCGCTACGGCGACGTCGTCTCCGGCACCCAGTTCACCGACCGGGGCGACGAGATCGCGGCCCTGCGGGCCGATGTCGAGAGCGGCCAGAACGTGGTGGTGATCGCGCCCCGGCGTACCGGCAAGAGCTCGCTCATGCGGGCCTGCGTGGACGAGCTCCGCGCGGCCGGTGTGCTGGTCGCCGAGTGCGACCTCTTCGCCGCGCCCGACAAGGGCCGGCTGGTGGAGCAGCTCACGACCGCGCTCTACCGCGGCCTGCTCTCGCCGTTCGAGCGCGCCGGCCGCCGGTCGCTCGACTTCCTGCGCCGCATGCCGGTGGCGCCGGTTGCGACCGTCGACCCCGAGGACGGCAGCCTCTCGTTCACCATGCCGCAGACCCTGCGGCGCGGCGACGTCGACGTGACCATCGAGCGGCTGCTGCGCCTCCCTGCCGAGGTCGCCGCCGAGCGCGGCCGCCGGGTGGCGCTCGTCCTGGACGAGTTCCAGGAGGTGACGAGGATCGACCGCGACCTGCCCCGGGTCATGCGCGCCGTCTTCCAGCAGCAGCCCGAGGTGGCGCACGTCTATCTCGGGAGCCACCGGCACATGCTGCGGCGGCTCTTCACCGAGCGGAACGAGCCGCTCTTCCGCAGCGCCAAGGTGATGGAGCTGGGGCCGATCGCGGCCGCCGATTTCGGGCCGTTCATCGCCGCGCGGTTCGCGGAGACAGGCCGGAGCATCACGCCCGAGGCGGTCGGACACCTGCTCGAGATCACCGCCGGCCAGCCCTACGACACCCAGGAGCTCGCCCGGTTCCTGTGGGCGATCTCGGCCGACCGGCCGGCGACGCCCGCCATGGTCGACGAGGCGTTCGCTCACGCCGTGATGGCCGAATCGGCCCGGTGCGCCACGATCTGGGAGGGGCTCTCGCCCTATCAGCGGCTGGTCCTGCTGACGGTCGCGCAGGAGGCGGGCCGCATCTACTCGGAGGAGTATCGCCACCGACACCGCCTCGGCCCGCCGGCCAGGGTGCAGAAGTCGGTCGAGGCGCTCGCCGACCGCGACCTGGTCGAGGGCTCGACGCGGCCGGGCTACACGGTGCCCGACCCGTTCCTGCGCGCCTGGCTCTCGGGCCGGGTGCGGACGCCTCCGGCGCCGGTATCCTCCGGCTAATGGCGCAGCCCGAGCGTGCCCCGGAACCGCGGCCCGAGCCGGAGCGCTCGACGATCTCGGGGATCCCGTACGAGCCGCTGTACTCGCCGGCCAACACGCGGACCGACTACGAGGCCGACCTCGGCGACCCTGGAGCGTTCCCCTACACGCGCGGCATCTACGAGACGATGTACCGCGGCCGGCCGTGGACGGTGCGGCAGTTCGCCGGCTTCGGGACGGCCGAGGAGACGAACCGCCGCTTCCGGTACCTCCTCGACCACGGCCAGACGGGGCTGTCGACTGCCTTCGACATGCCGACGCTCATGGGCTACGACTCCGACCATGCGCGCTCGCTGGGGGAGGTGGGGCGCGAGGGGGTCGCGGTCGACACGCTGGCCGACATGGAGGACCTCTTCGCCGGGATCCCGCTCGACCAGGTGACGACGTCGATGACGGTGAACGCGCCGGCCGCCGTCGTCCTGGCCCAGTACGTGGTCGTGGCGGAGAAGCAGGGCATTCCGCCGGAGGCCCTCGGCGGCACGATCCAGGCCGACATCCTGAAGGAGTACATCGCCCAGAAGGAGTGGATCTTCCCGCCGGAGCCGTCGATCCGGCTCATGGTCGACATGATCGAGTGGTGCACCGAGACGATGCCGCGCTGGCATCCCGTCTCGATCTCGGGCTACCACATCCGCGAGGCGGGGGCGACCGCCGCCCAGGAGCTGGCGTTCACGCTCGCCGACGGGTTCGCCTACGTCGAGGCGTGCCGGGAGCGGGGGATGGACGTCGACGACTTCGCGCCCCGGCTCTCGTTCTTCTTCAACGCGCACATCGACTTCTTCGAGGAAATCGCCAAGTACCGCGCGGCCCGCCGGATCTGGGCGCGTGAGCTGCGCGACCGCTACGGCGCCAAGCGCGAGCGCTCGCTGCTCATGCGCTTCCACACGCAGACCGCCGGGGTCTCGCTGACCGCACAGCAACCGGAGGTCAACATCGTGCGGACGGCGCTCGAGGCGCTCGCGGCCGTGCTCGGCGGCACGCAGTCGCTCCACACGAACTCCTACGACGAGGCGCTGGCGCTTCCCACCGAGGGCGCCGCCCGGCTGGCCCTGCGCACGCAGCAGGTGATCGCCAACGAGACCGGCGTCGTCCACTCCGCCGACCCGCTCGGGGGCTCGTGGCTCGTCGAGTCGCTGACCGACCGGATGGAGCGGGAGGCCTACGACTACTTCGAGCGGATCGACCGCCTGGGCGGCGTCGTGACCGCGCTCAACGAGAACTTCTTCCAGCGCGAGATCGCCGAGGCGTCCTACCGGTTCCAGCGCGAGGTGGAGGAGGGCCGGCGGCTGATCGTGGGCGTGAACTCGTTCCTGAACGCGGACGACGACCAGGTGGAGATCCTGCGCATCTCGCCCGAGGTCGAGCGCCGACAGCGCGACCGCCTGGACGGCGTCCGCGGCCGCCGCGACGGGGCCGCCGTCGAGGCCGCGCTGGCCCAGCTCTCCCGCGCGGCCGCGACCGACGAGAACGTCATGCCGCACCTGGTCGACTGCGCCCGCGCCTACGCCTCGGAGGGCGAGATCTGCGATGCCCTGCGGGCCGTGTGGGGCGTGTACCGCGAGACCCCGGTCTTCTAGCGGCACCCCGGGTCAGACCCCAGGGGGTCACGCACCGGGAGCCCTCAGCGAGAACAGGGTGCCGTTGGCGTCGAGGCGGGCGTTCGCCTGCGCCGCCCGCGAGCCGGCCGGGAAGGCGCGCGTTGCGGTGAGGTCCGGTGGGGCGCCGGCGACAGCGGCCGCGAGAGCATCCTCGCACCCCGCCGCCTCGACCTGGACGATCGCATGGGGCACCGTCGCGAACCCGGTCCACGTCCCGTCGGGGCGGCCGGGGCCGGCGGGAATGGCCGCAGCCCTCTCGACGATCACATCCCACAGCATCAGCGGGTCGGCGGAGGTGCGATCAAGGAACTCCCATCCTGCCGGCCGGCGCCGGTCGAGCTCCCGGTGCTCACCGTGCCCTGCATGGGTGTACGGCTCCTCAGCCGCGACGCGTACCACGACCCGGTCGGCTCGCGTGCGGCCCCAGCGGACCGCCTCCGCGAGGGAGAGATCGCGGTCGATGGCCATGCACCAAGCCTACGCCCGCAGCGCACCACCCATCTAGGATCTCCCGCCATGGACGCCTGGGGTCTGGACACGGTGGATGCCGAACGCGCCGGAGCAGGCGAGCTCTACCGCGAGTTCCTGCGCGTCGAGAGCATGAGCGCCGGCCTCTACGTGCTCGAGGCGTGCGCGACCGACCCGCAATCCCCGCACGCCCAGGATGAGATCTACTACGTCGTGTCCGGCCGGGCCCGGTTCACCTCCGGCGGCGAGGAACGGGCCGTGGAGGCGGGCGACGTGCTGTTCGTTCCCGCGCGGGAGGAGCACCGCTTCCACTCGATCACCGAACGGCTGAGCCTCCTGGTCGTGTTCGCGCCCGCGGAGGGCTAGACTCGCGTCCGTATGAGTGGCCCCATCCGCGTCGTCGTCGCCAAGCCGGGGCTCGACGGCCACGATCGCGGCGCCAAGATCATCGCCCGGACGCTCCGTGACGCGGGCATGGAGGTCATCTACACCGGCCTTCACCAGACCCCGGAGCAGATCGTCGAGACCGCCCTCCAAGAGGACGCGGACGCTGTGGGCATCTCGATCCTCTCCGGCGCGCACATGACGCTCGTGCCCCGCATCCTCGACCTCCTGAAGCAGAACGACGCCGAGGACGTGCTGGTCGTCGTTGGCGGCACGATCCCCGCCGAGGACATCGTCGAGCTGAAGAGGCTCGGCGTGGCGCAGGTCTACACGCCGGGCGCGCCGACGGCCGAGATCGTCGAGTTCCTGCAATCGGCCCTAGGCGCCGCCTGATGGCCGGCGCCGGCCTTCGGATCTCGGTCGACGACCGCGTCGCGGTCGTGACGATCGACCGGCCCGACGTCCTGAACGCCCTGAACACCTCCCTCCTCGAGGAGCTGCTGGCGACCCTCACCGACCTCGGGGGAGACTCCGGGATCGCGGTGATCATCCTGACCGGCGAGGGCGAGCGCTCGTTCATCGCCGGCGCCGACATCAAGGAGATGGCGGGAAAGACGCCGCTTGAGGCGCGTGCCTACTCCGAGCTCGGGCAGGAGATCGCCCACACGCTCGAGACGATGCGGAAGCCCACGCTCGCGGCGGTGAACGGCTATGCGCTCGGCGGCGGCTGCGAGATGGCGCTCGCCTGCGACGTGCGGCTCGCGTCCGAGAACGCGAGCTTCGGCCAGCCCGAGATCAACCTCGGGATCATCCCCGGCTGGGGCGCGACCCAGCGCCTCGCCCGCGCCACCAACATCGGCTACGCCAAGGAGCTCATCCTCACCGGGCGCATGATCGATGCCGACGAGGCGCTTGAGCGCGGCCTCGTCCAGCATGTGTACCCGGCCGCCGAGCTCATGCCGCGCGCGCTCGACATGGCCCACCTCATGGCGTCCAAGAGCCCCGTCGCGCTCTACTACGCCAAGGAGGCCTCCAACCGCGCGCTCCAGGGCGACATCGCCGGGAACCTGGTGCACGAGGCCGACCTCTACTCGATCATGTTCTCGACCGACGACGCCCGCGAGGGCCTGACCGCCTTCGTCGAGAAGCGCGACCCCGGCTTCGTCGGCAAGTAGGCCCTGCCGCCGCGGCGGGCGCGCGTTGGTTACGCTGCCCGCCGGTCACGGGATGGAGGTGCAGGCGCGATGAACATCGCAGTGTGCGTGAAGGAGGTGCCGAGCGGGACGTCGCACAAGCGGCTCGACCCGGCGACGAACCGGCTCGACCGATCGGGCGACTCCGAGCTCAACCCCTTCGACCTGCACGCGCTCGAGGAGGCCGTGCGGATCCGGGAGGGCAGCGCCGACGTCGGCGAGATCGTGGCCGTCTGCATGGGCCCGCCGTCGGCGCAGCGCGCACTCCAGAAGGCGCTCGCGCTCGGGGCCGACCGGGCGGTGCTCGTCAGTGACGACTCGCTCGCCGGCTCCGACATCGCCGGCACGGCGCACGTGCTCGCTGCCGTTGTCGCAAAGCAGGACGCCGATCTCGTCATCCTCGGCCAGCAGGCTGCCGACGCGGACTGCTACGTCATGGCGGCGGCCGTGGCCGACCACCTCGAGCGGCCGGTCGTGACGCAGGTCGCCGATCTCACCGTCGAGGGCTCCGGCATCCGCGCCAAGCGCCAGACCGAGCACGGCTACGACGTGGTCGAGGCGCCGCTGCCGGCGGTCGTCTCAGTGTCCGATGCCATCAACACGCCGCGGCTCCCGTCCATCAAGGCCATCATGGGCGCCAAGAAGAAGCCGCTCGAGACGCTGTCGGCGGCCGACGCGGGCGTCGACTCGGGCCGGGTGGGGGAGAGCGGCGCGCAGAGCATCGTGCGCGCGGTGGCTCCTCCGGCGCCGAAGGCGGCCGGGGTGACGATCGAGGACTCGGGCGGCGACTCGGCCTCGCAGGTCGTCGAGATCCTCGCCGGGAAAGGGCTCATCTGATGCCCGGCATCCTGGTCTACGTCCATCACGACGAGGGCGAGCTCTCGCCCCAGAGCCTCGGCGCGCTCACGAAGGCGGCCTCGCTCGGCGGCGAGGTGACGGCATTCGTGGCCGGATCGGGCGTCGATGACGCGTGGGCCGGCTCGCTCGGCGGGCACGGCGCCGCAAAGGTGCTCGTCGCCGACGACCCGGCGCTCGCCGGCGGGCTGCCGCAGCCGATCGTGGACGCCATCGAGTCATCAGCACGCGAGGCGGACGTGGTGGTCTTCGGCGCAGGCGTGGTCTCGGCGGACATCGCGGCGGGCCTGGCGGCGCGCATCGGCGCGGGGATCGCGTGCGAGACGACCGAAATCGCGATGGTCGACGGCGGAGTCGTTGCGACCCGCCCGGCGCTCGGCGACACGGTCATGGTGGAGTCGGGCTTCCGCGGGACCGGCATCGTGCTCGCCCGGGCGAACGCGTTCCCGGTGAACGAGTCTCCGTCGGGGAGCGCGCCGGTCGAGCGCGTCGCGGTCGACGTGAAGCCGTGGTCGCAGGCTGCCAAGCCGGCCGGCCGGGAGGAGGCCGAGGCCGCCGGCGTCGACATCACCGAGGCCGACATCCTGGTTGCCGTCGGGCGCGGGATGGGCGGGCCGGAGAACGTGCCGCTGGTCGAGCAGCTCGCAAAGGCGATCGGAGGCGAGGTGGCGGCGACGCGGGCCGTGGTCGACGCCGGCTGGGTGCCCTACTCGATGCAGGTGGGCCAGACCGGAAAGACCGTGTCGCCCAAGCTCTACATCGCCTGCGGCGTCTCGGGTGCCATCCAGCACAAGGTCGGCATGGCGAACGCCGGGACGATCGTCGCCATCAACAAGGACCCGAACGCGCCGATCCACGAGTTCGCCGACGTGAGCGTGATCGGCGACGCGCTCACCATCATCCCGAAGCTGACCGAGGCGCTGACAAACCGCTAGGCGGGCGGCCGTTCCGCGGGCGCCTCGAGCCATACCTGGAGCGCGTTTCGAAGCCGCACCGCCTCGGCGAGCACATCGGTGAGGCGCTGCTCCGGCACGACCACGGGAACCGGCCGGCCGAGCCGCTTGAAGAGCCGCTCCGTGTCGGCCGCCGACCACCGGCGGTCCTCGCCCACCTCGATCGGGACGGGCGAGGACCGGCGGTCGGCGGCCTTCAGGAATCGCTCAAGATCAGCGAGGAGCGCCTGCGCCAGCGCGGCGGGGTCGGACACCCCTCGATTGTACGGTCACACGGCGGGCTGGATGTTCTGGTTCACCCGGAACGTGTTCTCAGGGTCGTACTGGGCCTTCACGCGTGAGAGCCGGCCGTAGTTCGAGCGGTAGGTCGCCTTCACACGGTCCTGGCCCTCGTCCATCATGAAGTTGATGTAGGCGCCGCCGGTCGCGGAGTACGGGTGGGTCGCGTCGAAGTAGTCGAGCGTCCACTTGCGCACCGAGTCGGCGCTCGCCGGGTCGGGCTCGGTCCCGTAGATGACCTCCGCCCACTGGACGTCGCGATGGCTCCATGCCGTGTCGGCCTCGCCCACGTCGTGCACCGCGCCGTCGATCGGGTACATGTGCATCGTCGAGGCGCCCGGCTCCATCCGCTCGGCGTGCTCGCGGTGGGCGGCGATGGCCGCGTCGGGCAGCTCGCTCACGAAGTCCGCCCTCCAGTAGCCCTGCATGCCCTTCGGATAGAACTGGTCGAAGAACCCCTGCAGGCCGGCGAACGGCAGCGGCCCGGCCCCGTGCAGGAGCGGCTCGGCCGCATCGAGCATCGGCGCCATGGCGGCCTGGGCGGCATCGTTGTCGTCGCCCGCGTAGCACCACACGACGGCGCTCACCTTGAGACCGTGGAGCTCGGCCGGGAATGGATCGACCGGCGGGACGGTCGCGAACGCGAAAAACCCGTTCAGGTCGCGCGGCGCCTGCGGGATGAACTCCCGGTAGCGGCGCATGACGGCCTCGGTGTCGTCGAGCGACCAGAACGTCGGGCCGGCGATGACGGTGCTCACCGGGTGCAGGCGATACCGAAACTCGGTGACGACGCCGAAGTTGCCGCCGCCGCCGCGGATCGCCCAGAAGAGATCTGGGTTCTCGTCCGCGCTCGCCTTCACCTTGGAGCCGTCGGCGAGGACGACGTCCGCGCCGAGCAGGTTGTCGATCGTGAGGCCGTGCTTGCGGGCCAGGTGGCCGATGCCGCCGCCGAGCGTCAGCCCGCCGACACCGGTGGTGCCGAGGATGCCGAGCGGCGTGGCCATGCCGACCTGGGCGGTGGCGGCGTCGACCTGGGTCAGGGTGGCCCCGCCGCCGACCGCGACGGTGCGTGCGTCGGCGTCGACGGTCACCGTCGAGAGCGGTGCGAGGTCGATGACGACGCCGTCGTCGATCGTCCCGAGGCCGGGGGCGCTGTGCCCACCGCCGCGAATCGCGAGCGGGACGTCGTGGCTCTGCGCGAAGCCGATCGCCGCAGCGACGTCGTCTGAGGTCGTCGCCCGGACGATGACGCCGGGCGAGCGGTCGATCATGCCGTTGTGGACGCGCCGGGCCTCGTCGTAGCCGGAGTCCTCCGGCCCGATGATCTCGCCGGAGAGGCCGCGGAGCTCCGACCGCGCGGCGCTGGACAGTGTCTCGGTGGTTGCCATGCAATCTCCTCTGTGTCGGTTCAGGTAGATCCCCGAGCACGCTACGCATGGGCACCGCGCCGCGCATGACGCGAACTGACCCACTTTCGCGCCCCGGCCTGCAGCATGCGATGATCAGATCTGACTAGTGGCTGCGCAAACGCCCCAATCGACCCTCCCGGGACCGCTTCGGCTCGCGCCCTCCTTTCCGTTCGTCGGCCGCCCGCGCGAGCTTGCAACCCTGCGCTCGCTCATGCCCTGGGCTGCGAGCGAGGGCCGCCGGATCGCGCTCGTCGCCGGCGAGGCAGGGTCGGGCAAGAGCCGGCTCGTGCGGGAGTTCGCCCAGGAGGCCGCGGCGGGGGGCGCGCTCGTCCTCTACGGCGCCTGCGATGCCGTCGTGCGGACGCCGTACGGGCCGTTCGCCGAAGCGCTCGACCTGCTCGTGCGGGCCGCCGAGCCGGCCGAGCTGCGCGCCGACCTGGGTCCCGGCGGCGGCGAGCTGCGGCGGCTGCTCCCCGACCTCCCGGCTCGCGTCGGCGAGCTGCCCGAGCCCGTGCACGCCGACCAGGACACCGAGCGCCACCGGCTGCACGTGGCGGTGGTCGAGCTGCTCGTCGCGACGGGACGGCGGGCGCCGGTGCTGCTCGTCCTGGAGGACGGCCACTGGGCCGATCACTCGACCCTCCTGCTCCTGCGCCATCTGGGACGCGCCGCGGCCGACGCGCGCCTGCTGATGGTGGCGACCTTCCGCGACACCGAGGCCGACGTGCCGCAGGAGCTCGGCGACGCCCTCGTCGACCTGCGCCGGTCGGAGCAGGTGGCGCGGCTGCGGTTGGGGGGCCTCTCGGTCGACGATGTCGAGGAGTTCCTGCGCCGGGCCGGCGGCACGGCCATCGAGGGGCTGCCGCAGCTGGCCGAGCCGCTCTTCGGACTCACAAACGGAAACGCGTTCCTCGTGACCGAGGTGTGGCGCGCGCTCGTCGAGACCGGCGCCGCCGAGCCCGGGGCCGATGTGGGGGCATCGCTCGCGGCCCTCGGCACGCCGGAGGGCGTACGGGACGTCGTGGGCCAGCGCCTCGCGCGGCTCGACCCCGGAACGCAGGATGTCCTCGAGCTGGCGGCGGTCTCCGGCCCCGAGTTCGAGACCGAGGTGGTGCGCAGGGCCGGTGCGTTCGAGCCGGCGGCGCTCGCGGCGGCGCTCGACGAGGGGGTGCGAAGCGGAATGATCGAGGAGGTGCCGGGGCGCACGCTCGCGCACCACTTCACCCACGAGCTCGTGCGCCGGGCGCTGTACGACCGGCTGCCCGCCCGTCGCAGAGCGGAGCTCCACCTGCGGATCGGCTGGGCGCTCGACGAGCGGCCCGGCGAGCGCTCGGCGCGGGCGCTCGGGGACATCGCCCACCACTTCGCCGCCGCGGCGCCCGTCGGCGGTACCGACCAGGCGGTGGAGTACGGTCTCCAGGCCGCCGCCGCGGCCATGGCCGCACTCGCGTTCGACGAGGCGGCCGTCGCCCTGCGGACGGCGCTTGAGCTCGGCATCCCCGGCGGCACCGACCGCGCGGACGCGCTGCTCGACCTGGGCGGCGTGACCTACCGGGCCGGCCGCTCGGTCGACTCGCAGGAGGCGTTCCTCGAGGCCGCCGAGATCGCACGCGGCCTGCGCGACGGCAAGCGGCTCGCCCGCGCCGCCGTCGGCTACGAGGACGCCTGCTGGCGCATGGGCATCGCCGACGAGGGAGCGCTCCAGCTCCTCGAGGAGGCCGGCGCGGCGCTGGAGGCCGGTGACTCGGAGCTCCGTGTGCATGTCCTGGCGGCGCTCGGACGGGCCCTCGCCTTCGCCGGCCGCCCGAGCGAATGCGCGGTGGTGCGCGACGAGGCGATCGCGATGGCGCGCCGGATCGAGGACCGGCAGGGGCTCGCGCTTGTCCTCAGCCGCTCCTACTGGCTGCGCGGCCCCACGCCCTTCGGCGACATCCTGGAGCTCCTGGCCGAGGGCCACGCCCTCGCGGAGGCGCTCGGCGACATCGAGATCGCCGCCGAGGCGCTCCAGTGGCGGATCGCGTCGTTCATCGCCATCGGCGACCTCGAGGCCGCGCGGGACGAGCTGGCGCTGCTCTTCGACATCGCCGGCCGGATGCGGCAGCCGTTCGCACTCCATGTCGCCGAGCAGTACGCGTCCGCGATCGCGCTCTGCGACGGGCGCCTGCGCGAGGCGGAGGCGGCCGCCGAGCGGTCGCGGGAGTGGAGCCGCCTGCTCGCCGGACGCGATCCGTCGAGCGTGTACGGCATCCAGATGTTCGGGATCCGGCGCGAGCAGGGCAGGCTCGCGGAGCTGGCCCCGGCCGTGCGGGCGCTCGCCGCCTCCGAGCGGGCGGCATCGTGGCGGCCCGGGCTGGCGGCGCTCATGGCGGAGCTGGGGATGGTGCGGGAGGCCCGGGAGGAGCTGGAGGTCATCCGCGCCGAAGGGCTCGACCGGTTGCGGCCGTCGCTCTGGCTCGCCTCGCTCACCTATCTGGCGGACGTGTGCGCGCTGATCGGCGACGCG
>DATIDU010000228.1:0-6415 GCA_035456145.1 Gaiellales bacterium
GAGCTCCGTCCCCTACTACCGCGACGGGCACAACCCGGCGTTCTGGTTCACGAACCTCGGGCCGGCCTCGAAGGGCGGCGACGGGTCATGCGCGACGAACGACGTGCCGCTCGACCCGGCTCTCTGGAACGACATCGCCGCGGATCGCCTGCCGAGCTTCTCCTGGGTGACGCCCGACGACTGCCACGACATGCACTGGATGAACGGGCCGTGCGAGACGGCGACCGGCAAGACCAAAGCTGACCGGATCAAGCTCGGCGACCAGTACATCCAGTCGGTCGTCACGGCGATCGCGGCCACTCCCAGCTATCAGGCCGGGGACACCCTGATCGTGGTCACATGGGACGAGTCGAACGAGCTCTCCGTCAAGAACAAGGGCAACTGGGGCATCGACTGCTCCAACCCGACCGTGTACGCGAACAACAAGGCGACGTGCCAGGTCGTGACGATCCTGGTGTCGGCCCGGCTGCCGTCGGGCCCGTTCTCGGGCTTCACAAGCCACTACGCCCTGACCGCGGCGTTCGAGCAGACGCTGGGGCTGCCCCTCCTCGGCGGCGCCCGGACGGCGACCCCGGCACCGATCTACTAGCCGGATCATCTAGACTCGGGCGCCCGACCCGGAGGCCGCCGTGTCCGCCCGACTTCCCGTCGCCAAGCTGTTTCCCGAGAACGCGCCGCACGACGGACAGCGCCTCTCCAAGGCCTGGCTCGACGTGCTCGCAGACGTCCCCCTCCTGGCCGACCTCTCGCGCCGCCATCTCGGCAAGGTCGCCGCGCTGGGGCGCATCAAGCGCTACCCGGCCCACACGTCGATCGTCACCGCCGGGACGAACGCCGACGCGTTCTACGTCATCCTCGACGGCCGCGCCACCGTCCGCGCGGGCAAGCGCCGCATCCCGCTTACGACCGGCGACTACTTCGGCGAGATGGCGCTCCTGGACGGCGGCGTCCGCTCGGCGTCGGTCGTCGCCGACTCGGAGATGCTCCTGATGGCGATCCCGCGGCGCGGCTTCCTGAAGCTGCTCGAGTCCGAGCCCAAGATCACGATCTCGATCATGGGCACGCTCGCCCACCGGGTGCGTGCGATGCAGGCGACCTCCTCGAGCGTGTGAGCCGGATCGAAGACGATCTCTCGGCCCGCCTCGACGCCGGCGTCACGCTGCCGTTCTCGTGGTTCGCCGACCCGGACGTCTTCCGGCTCGAGCAGGACCGGATCTTCGCGCGCACATGGCAGTACGCGGTCCCCGCCGAATGGGTCGCCGAGCCCGGCGCGTACGCGACGTGTCATGCCGGGCTCGTCCCGATCGTCGTCGTCCGCGACCACGGCGGCGACCTGAACGGATTCGTGAACATCTGCCGCCACCGCGCGACGGAGGTGGCGCAGGGGCGGGGGAAGCGCGAGACGCTCCAGTGCCCGTATCACGCCTGGACCTACGGCCTCGACGGCTCGCTGCGGGCGGCGCCACGCTCGGACCGCGAGGCCGGCTTCGACCTCGCCGACTACTGCCTGAGACGGGTGGCGGTCGACACCTGGGGCCCGTTCGTGTTCGTGAACCGAGACACCGGTGCGGCACCGCTCGCCGACGTGCTGGGCGAGTTGCCGGACCGGGTCGCGGCGGCCGGCATCGACCTCTCGGTGCTGCATCACCGCGACCGCGAGCAGTGGCCGGTCGCGGCCAACTGGAAGGCCATCGTCGAGAACTACCTCGAGTGCTACCACTGCCCCACCGCCCACCCCGGGTTCTCGAAGCTGATCGACGTCGACCCCGACGCGTACCGGCTCGACTCGGGGGAGTGGTACTCAAGCCAGGTCGGGCACGTGCGGCAGTCGGCGTCCGGGAACGGCGCCGCGCCGTACTCGCTCGCCGGCGGCAACCCCGAGGCCCACTTCCACTACGTGTGGCCGACGTTCACGATCAACGTACTCCCCGGTCCGCCCAACCTGACGGCCTTCTGGTTCGTGCCGGTCGACGCCGACAACACGCTGACGCTCGCGGACACGTTCTACGCCGACGGCGTCCCCGAGGAGGACATCCGGGCGATGCAGGAGTTCGGAAACCAGGTCGGCATCGAGGACCAGGCCCTGGTGGAGTCGATTCAGCGCGCGGCCCGCTCGGGCGGCCTCTCGGAGGGGCGGCTGCTGCTCGAGAGCGAGCATCTCATCCAGCACTTCCAGCGGCTCGTCGAGCGGGCGCTGCGCTGAGTCTCTGATCTAGACCGGCGTGACCTCGGCGGCCTCAGGCCCCTTCTGGCCCTGGCGCGCCTCGTACGAGACCTTGGCGCCCTCGGCAAGGGTCTTGAAACCCGTCCCGACGATCGCGCTGTGATGCACGAAAAGGTCTTTGCCGCCCTCGTCGGGCTGGATGAAGCCGTAGCCCTTGGCGTCGTTGAACCACTTGACGGTTCCGGTTGCCATGATCGTCACCTCCTTCCTGGGGTCGTGCGAGAACGGGTCAGGAAGGCAGTGCGCGCAACCAAACGGACGTCCCTTGAACGGGCGGACGGTAGCAGATGTTTCGCAGGACTCAAGCCGCGCGTCGCACAACCGGAACCGTCATCGTGACGCGTGTGCCGCGGCCCGGCTCGGAGTCGATGGCCAGATCGCCGCCGGCGACGCGCAGCCGCTCCTCGAGGGCGTCCAGCCCGAAGTGCAGCCGCACCCGGTCCGGAGCCCTCGCCTGGGCGACGTGGAAGCCGACGCCGTCGTCGGAGACCCGGCACTCAATGACCCCGCCGCGCTCGACCGCGCTGACGTCGACGTGCTTCGCGCGGGCGTGCTTGCGGGCATTGGTAAGCGTCTCGCGCACGGCGCGGTAGACGAGCGTCTCGGTCGTCTTGTCATATCTGCGAAGGCGCGTCCGGACGGCGATCTCAAAGCCGGCACCGCTTCCCAGCTCGTCGGCGAGCACCCGGATCGCGCGGGCAACGCCGTGCATCTCGAGCGCCGGCGGGCGCAGCTCGAAGCTGAGCCGGCGGGTGCGCTCGGTCGCTGCGGCGAGCGTCCCGCGCGCCGCGCGGGCGGCCCGCGCCGCTCCAGCCGCGTCGCCCGCCTCCGCCGCACGGATCATCAGGTCGAGCCCGAAGAGCGTCGCCGTCATCACCTGGATCGAGTCGTCGTGGAGCTCGCCGGCGATGCGGTGGCGCTCGTCCTCCTCGGCGGCCACCATCGCCGCGAGCACGCTCATCCGCTGCCGTTCACGTTCGTGCAGAAGCCCCTCCGCCATCCTGCGGTCGGTGACGTCGGCAACGACGCCCTGGACGATCGACGGGCCGCCGTCGCCCGCAACCGCGGCGGCGGTCTCCCTGAGCCAGCGGGTCTCGCCATCGGCCCGGATCATCCGGTACTCGTCGACGTAGTCGCCTCCTTCACGCACGAACCGGTCGTGCCGGTCGACGGCCGCATCCCGGTCGTCGGGATGGATGCACTCCTTCCAGAAGCCCGGCTCGGCCGCCCATCGCTCGCGCGAATAGCCCAGGATGTGCTCGATCTGCGGACCCAGGAAGTCGGTGCGGCCGTCCCCTTGCTGGATGTAGGCCGCCACGGGGAGCTGTTCGATCAGCGTCCGGTAGCGCAGCTCCGCCTCGGTCCGGGCCTGCTCCGCCTCCGCCCGGGCCGTGACATCGATCGCAACGCCCTCGCGGCGAACCACCTTTCCGGCGTCGTCACGAACGACCGCCTCGTACTCGGAGAGCCACACCTCCCGGCCGTCCGCCGCGATCATACGGTAGTGGCCGTTATGCGGGACCCCGTCTCTGATCGCCGCCCGCCATTCCTCCAGGATCCCGTCGCGGTCTTCCGGGTGCAGCAGACGGTGCCACATCCCATCCGGGTCGGCCTCCCAGTCCGCGCGCGGATAGCCGTAAGGCGCCCACTCCGGCCGGCTCGTGAACACGATGCGGCCCTCGGCGTCGGTCTCGTAGATGATCGCCGGGAGGTGCTCGACCAGGCGCTCGAAGCGCGCCTCAGCCGACGAAAGCGCGGCCGGCGGCCGCCCCGCGTCGACCGCGAGCCGGGTGTCGTGCGCTGCCCCTGACACGTCGCACGGAGTGTGTCACAGGGCTCCGCGCGGCGCACGTCCGCCCGCCGTCCCAGGCACTCCGAAGCGGCCTGCGATCTCCGCCAAGGCGGCGCGCCGCTGGCGGCGCATCGCCAGCACGGCGGCCGCCTCCCACGCGAGCACGGCGGGCGTCGGCCTCTGGCGCGTCCGCAGGTACGTGCACCGGATCCCGTGCCGCGGGTACACCCCGCCGAAGTGGTAGCGCACGCGTGCGAGGTGCAACGTCCCGCAGACGATCGTGACCTCACGCACGCCGCGCTCGAGGAAGTGCGGCAGCGAGCGGGACATGTTCTCGGCCGTGATCGTGGCACTGGGCTCGACCACCAGGTCGACGTCGCCGGGCCCGTCCCAGGCTGCGAGCATCTGCTCCGCTTCGCTGGGGCCGCCCACCGGCGACCATCCGGTGAACACGACCACGCGCGGCGTCCGCGCCTCGGCCAGGCGGGCCGCCGCGCGGACGCCCGCGAGCGCTCGGGCACCGATCCGGTAGGTGCCGTCAGCATCCAGGCCGCCGCTGCCGGGGACGACGATCCCCCAGGCCGGTGCTCCGCGGTCGCTCATCGCCGCCGCCCGAGGACGCGCCAGCCCACGAACAGTGTGCCCGCCACCGTGAGGACAAGGCCCACCGCCTTGCGGCCCTGGAGCTTCGACTCGCCCTCGAGCCGCGGTCGCATGTGAACCGGCAACTCCGTCAGCCGAAGCCCGGCATCGCTCACCCGCAGGAGCGCCTCCACCTCGGGCGCTCCGCTCGTGTAGGGGCGCGACAGCAGCTCGGTCGCGACGGCTCCGACCGCCCACATGCCGCTCATCGGGTCGTGAAACGGCCGCCGCAGCACCGTTCCGACCGCGCGCCGCGCGACCGCTGTCCCGAACCGGCGGACGCCCTCCAGCCGGTACCGATGGGCCTCGTGATCCTCGCCCGTCAGGTATCTCGATCCGACGGCCACGTCGCAGCGGCCCGAGCGCACCTCGTCGATCAGGCGCCCGAGCTCCGCCACCGGATGCTGGCCGTCGGCGTCCACCCGCCCGCAGACGGCATACCCGCGCTCGTGTGCGTGGGCATACCCGGCCGAGATGGCGGCGCGCAGCCCGCGGTTCTCCGGGAAGCTTTCGACCTCGGCGCCGTGCTCACGCGCCACGGTCGCCGTGGTGTCGGTCGAGCCATCGTCCACGACGAACACATCGGCCTCCGGCAGCTCCTGCGCAAGCTCGTCGAGGACCGTGGGGAGGCTGGCCTCCTCGTTCCACGCCGGGACGAACACGACCACGTCGGACATGTGAGGATGCTAGATCTAGATGCGACGCACCGTGACAGCGGTGCCGTAGGCCGCGACCTCGCTCATGATGTCGGCGATCTCGTTGCAGTCGAACCGCATCGCGAGCACGGCGTTCGCGCCCCTCTCGCGGGCGGCGTCCTTCAGCCGCTCGACGGCCTCGTTGCGGCTGTCGGTGAGCAGCGTCGTGTAGCCCTTCGCCTCGCCGCCGAAGACGGTCCGGAACCCCGCGCCGATGTTCGAGAACACGTTCCTGGCGCGCACGATGAGGCCGAACACCTCGCCGTGCACCTGGGTGATCTCGTACCCGGGCAGGTCGTTCGTGGTGGTGATGATGATCTCGTCCATGCGGGCGAGCGTAGTCGATCATCGATACTGCCGACCGTGGTCGACCGAGCAGTCGAGGAGTTCGTCCGCGCGAGCCTGCCGCCGCCGCCGGCACGGGTGCTCGAGGTTGGTGCCGGTGAAGGGGATCTGGCGGCAGTCCTCGCAGAATCGGGGTACGACGTCGTCGCGATCGACCCGGCTGGCGAGGGCGACGTCCGGCCGGTGGCGCTCCTCGACCTCGACGAGCCGGATGCGTCGTTCGACGCCGCGGTCGCCGTCGTCTCGCTCCACCACGTCGAGCCGTTCGAGCCGTCGTGCCGGAGGCTGGCGGAGGTGGTGCGCCCGGGCGGATCGGTCGTCGTCGACGAGTTCGACGTCGACCGCTTCGACGGGGCGTCGGCCGAGTGGCTCCTCGACCGCTGGCGCGAGACCGGGCAGGAGCGCGACCGGGACCCGTCCGACATGGTCGCCGAGATGCGGGTGCACCTGCATCCGCTGGACGGGATCCGCGCAGCCCTGGGCGAGTGGTTCGAGGTCGGCCCGGTCGCGCGCGCGAGCTACCTCTACCGCTGGTATCTGGGCGAGGAGTTCCGGGCGGCGGAGGAGGAGCTGATCGCGGCCGGAGCGCTCCCGGAGCTCGGCGCGCGGTTCACGGGGACGCGGAAGGGCTAGAGGACCGGTTCCACGCCCTCGTGATGTCCTGGGCGGCGAGAACCGAGCCTCGCCAGGACGCAGGGAGGGTCAATATGGTGATAT
>DATIDU010000229.1:0-6768 GCA_035456145.1 Gaiellales bacterium
CGACGAGATGGGCGCCATCGATGCCCGCATCTCGGTCGTCGGGGCGTGGAACACGCGCGAGCTCACCGGCATCGATCCGGGCAAGATGGCACGCCGCTCGCGCGCGGCGCAGCCGCTCATGGCGCAGTTCATGGAGCGCTCGGCCGCGGGCGAGCTGAAATGGTGCGTCACGGCGGCCCCGTGCGAGGCGTTTGCCCAGGACGCCGGGATGTCGCTCGACGCCTACGCGGACTTCGTCTACCGGGCCGGCTGGCTCGATACGAGCGACCCGGTCGGCGCGTGGAAGACCTACGCGACGCGGCTCTCGAAGCTCGCGGAGAAGCTCGCCACGGTGAGGACGCTGCGCGTGCTCGCCGACGGCACCGATCTCACCGTCGGCGTCGAGGGCCGCACGTGGTTGGCGTCCAAGGGCACGCACAACTTCCCCGACGGCGAGGTCTTCACGGGGCCGGTCGAGACCCAGACGAACGGCGAGGTCCGGTTCAGCTTCCCGGCGATCATGGGCGGCCGCGAGGTGGAGGACGTTCGCCTGCGTTTCGAGGACGGGCGCGTCGTCGAGAGCGAGGCGAAGAGCGGCGAGGACTACCTGCGTCAGATGATCGGCATGGATGACGGCGCCTCGATCCTGGGCGAGTTCGCGATCGGGACGAACTACGCCGTGGAGGAGTTCACGCGCCAGATCCTGTTCGACGAGAAGATCGGCGGGACGTGCCACATGGCGCTCGGCGCCGGCTACCCCGAGACGGGCTCGACCAACGTCTCGGGTCTGCACTGGGACATCGTTTGCGACCTGCGCTCGGGCGGCGCCGAGATCCACGCCGACGGCGAGCCGATCTTCCGCGACGGCCGGTTCCTGCCCGAGTTCTTCGCCGAGGACCTGTCAGTCCCCGCGTAGAGACCCGTCGCTCCTGATGAGCCACCCCATGCGGGCGACGCGGGCCATGAACGGCAGGTCGTGGACGCGGAGGACGTCGACGCCCAGATAGGCGGCGACCGCGACGACCGCGGCCGTCCCCTCGAGCGCCTCCTCCGGCAGGCCCAGCGGCTCGGCCGTCACCTCCTTGTGTGACGGCGCGAGGAGGACGGGGAAGCCGAGCGCTCGCAACTCGGGGAGGCGGCGCAGTGTCTCGAGATCGGTCGCCGTGTCCTTGCCGAAGCCCAGGCCGGGGTCGACGAGGATGCCCTCGCGCGGGACGCCTGCCGCGAGGGCGCGTTCGGCCCGCTCGGTGAGCGACGCGGCGATCACGTCGAAGGGCAGGGAGTAGCGCCCCTCCTGCTCCTGCTTCGGCTGAAGGCCGAGGTGGGTGACGACGAGCCCGGCCCGGCGGGCTGCGACCACGCCTGCCAGGTCGGGATCCGCGAGGCCGGTGTGGTCGTTCACGAGGTCGGCGCCGGCGGCGAGTGCAGCGGCGGCGACCTCGGCGCGGTAGGTGTCGACGGCGATCGGGACGCCGGTCTGTGCCCGCAGCTCTCGCACGACGGGCGCGACCCTGTCGATCTCGGCGGCCGCGGAGAGGGGCTCGCCGGGCTGGGCGGTCATGCCGCCGACGTCGAGCAGATCGGCGCCCGCGGCGACCATGTCGACCCCGCGCCGGACCGCCGCCGCGCCGTCGGCTGTCAGCCCGCGGTCGTAGAACGAATCAGGGGTCACGTTCACGATCCCCATGATCCGGGGCGGGCCGCCGAGGGCCAGCGAACGGCTTGCGAACGCCAGATTCACGGAGGCAGCGTACGCTCCTTGACAACCGAACACGTGTTCGCTACCGTGTCCGAACACATGTTCGCCCAATCGTTCAGCCGCCGCCTCATCACCGCCCTTGCCGCGCTCACGTGCGCCGCCGCATTCCTGTTGGGCGAGGCCAACCCGTCACGCGGATCCGCGCCACCCCGGCACCACCGCGTCCACGCCGGCGAGACGCTGTGGGGCATCGCCGAGCACGCGTATCCCGGCGACGACCCCCGCGAAGGCGTGTACCGCATCCGGGTCGCCAACGACCTGCCCGGCTCCACGATCGTCGCCGGTGAGGAGCTGGTGCTGCCGTGAGCGCCGCGAGGCATCTGCGTCTCCTCCCGTCGCCCGATGCCCGCGTCGTCCACCTGGACGAGCGCCGTGCGGCCGATGACGGTCGGCCGCCGGCGCCGGCGCTCCGGCTCGTGAAGAACGGCGACGAAGGGCAGCTGCTGCGACTCGACGTGTTCCTCCGACGTGCCCGCGCTGTCCTGGCCGAGCACGACCTGGGGCCGGGCATGGCCGAGATCCCGCCGCGCATCGCCTGATCGAGCGGCCCGTACAATCGGCCGGTGGACCTGAGCGTGCTCTTCCTCGGCACCGCCGGAGCCGCGCCGAGCGCCCATCGCGGCGCACCCGGCCACCTGGTCCGACGCGGCGGCGACCGCATCCTCGTCGACTGCGGCGAGGGCACGCAGCGCCAGCTCTTGCGATCCGGCGTGGGCCTGGTCGACGTCGACGACGTCCTCATCACCCATGCACATGCCGACCACATCCTCGGGCTGCCCGGGATCCTGAAGACGTTTGCCCTTCGGGCCCGCGAGGCGCCGCTTCAGCTGTACGGGCCGGCCGGCTTTCCCGAGCTCATGGGCGTGCTGAAGCCGGTCATCGGGCGGCTCACCTACCGCGTCGAGATGCGGACGCTCGCGCCCGGCGACGTCGTGGAGCGTGACGGCTACCGGATCCACGCATTCGCGACCGACCATCACGTGCCGAGCGTGGGCTACGCGATCGTCGAGGAGGAGCGGCCCGGCCGGTTCGACCTCGACGCCGCCCGCGAGCTTGGCGTCCCCGAGGGCCCGCTGTTCGGGCGGCTCCAGCACGGGGAGGCGGTGACGCTCGAGACCGGGGTGACCGTGCGGCCCGATGCGGTCGTGGGCGAGGCGCGTCCCGGCCGGAGGCTGGTCTTCTCGGGCGACACGCGCCCGTGCAAGGGACTCTTCCAGGCGAGCCTTGGCGCTGACGTCCTCGTCCACGAGGCGACGTTCCTCGATGAGGAGGCCGACCGCGCCGCCGAGACGGGTCACACGACGGCGCTCCAGGCGGGCCGGCTGGCCCGCGAGGCGGGCGTGCGCCTGCTGGCGCTCACGCATATCTCGACCCGGCACCCTGCCCGCGAGATCCTGGCCGAGGCCCGCGCGGAGTTCCCGGCGGCCGTTCTGCCCCGCGATTTCGACGCGATCGAGGTGCCGCTCGCAGAGCGGGGGGATCCGCATCTTGTGAAGGCGGCGTGACGCACTTCGACGCGCTCGCGCCGGATTACGACCGGCTGCGGCCGGCGGGTGAGGGGTGGCAGGAGCTCGCCGGCCGAGCGCTGGCCGCGCTGGAGGGCGCGCGGCGGCTCCTCGACGTCGGCTGCGGCACCGGCAGGTTCGCGGTGCTCGCCGCCGAACGGCTCGGTGCGCGCGTGTGGGGAGTCGATCGCTCGGCCGAGATGCTCCGCGAGGCGCGTGCGCGGCCAGGCTCGGCGCGGGTGGGGTGGAGGCAGGCGGATGCCACCGGTCTGCCGTTCAAGGACGGTTGGTTCGACGCCGTTCACAGCCACCTCGTCCTGCACCTGATCGACGACCTGCCCGCGGCGGTCGCAGAGATGCGGCGCGTTCTCGCGCCGGGCGGGCGGGTCGTGCTCGGCACGTTCGCGCCCGAGCATTTCCGCGAGTTCTTCCTGAACCCGTACTTCCCGTCGATCCCGGCGATCGATCTCGCACGGTTTCCGGACCCGGCCCAGCTCTCGGACAGGCTCGGTGCGGCCGGTTTCGCCGAGGTCGGCATCGAGCGGTTCGATCAGCCCGTCACGGCCGCGGCGGCCGATGTTCTGGAACGCGTGCGCGGCCGGTACATCTCGACGCTGCGGCTCGTCGACGAGGACGAGTACCGCGCCGGGGTCGCCCGTCTCGATGCGGACGTCGCCTCCGGCATCCAGCGCTTCGACTACGCGCTCAGGTGGGCGCTCGTGACGGCCCGGCGAGGATAGCCCGCATCCCCTCCCGGAAGGCCGGGCCGCCGGCGTTCGCCGGGTGGCGGACGTACACCGTCTCAGGCGGAAGGACCGACTCGGCGATCCGCCCGACGGCGACGACGGTGCGCGGCTCAACGAGCTCGATGAGGCGCATCGCCAGCGGGGCGCCGGCCTCGACCTCGGCAACGGTCGGCCGCCGGTTCGAGAGCGGCTCACCCGGTCGGTGTGGGTGCGTCGGGACGGTGTTCCAGAGGATCACGCGCCGCTCGGCGCCGAGCTCCTCGAGCACCTTGTGGACGATCGTGCCCGACGGCTCGCTCCAGCGGCGTGCGGCGCACGTGACGGCGTAGGGCGAGCCCCAGCGCAGGAGGTCGCGCTCCGACGTGAAGGCGATCCCCGACCACCGCATTCCCTGGTAGCCACCGGCCTCACCCAGGCAGACGACATCGGCGCCGGCCCGCTCCTCCAGATACGCACGGAGATTCGCGAGCCGGATCGCCGGCGCTCCGGGGACGTCGTCAGGACCGGCCTCGGCGTACTGGTTGAACGTGGCGCCGATGCGAAGCCGGGGCAGCTCGGCGAGGAGGGCGTCCATCCCTGCGAGCTTGACACGGCATGATCCGCTATGGTTTAGTCAACTGACTTAGTCATGTGACTAACAAAAAAAAAATGGAGACGAAGCCCGACATCCGCACCGCGTTTCTGGACGCTGCCGAGCGCCTGCTGATCGAGGAGGGCCGGGCGGGGATCTCGACACGGCGCGTGGCGCGGGAGGCCGGCCTGAACCACGGTCTCGTGCACTACTACTTCGGGAGCGTCGAGAACCTCATGGTCGCGGTCTTCGAGCGCTTCACCGACCGGCTGGTGGAACGCCAGCGCGCGATGTACGCGGCCGACGTCCCGTTCCTCGAGAAGTGGCAGACGGCCATGGGGTTCATGGAGGAGGACCTGGCCGCCGGCTACCCCAAGATCTGGGCCGAGCTCCAGGCGGCGGCGATGAACCATCCAGAGCTCCAGCGCCGGATCCGAGCGGTCTACGAGACCTGGCGCTCGGTGCTGACCGACGCGTTCACCGACGCGGCGCGCGAGTACGGCGTGAGCGACGCCGCCGCGCCCGCGCTCGTGACGCTTGTCATGACGTTCACGATCGGCATGTTCAACGAGCGGCTCGTGGGCGTGGACACGGGCCACGCCGAGCTCCTCGCGTGGTTCGAGGCCGCGATCCGCTCCATGCAGGACGAGGCGGCGTGACCGTCGCCGAGCAGACGCGCGCCCGGTACCCCGATGGGGAAGGCGACCTGGCGCGCGACGGGGTCCGCGTTCACTGGGAGCGCTACGGTGACGGCGACCCCGCGATCCTCTTCCTCCCAACGTGGTCGATCGTCCACTCGCGCTGCTGGAAGGCGCAGATCCCGTACTTCGCGCGCCGCCACCGCGTCCTCGCCTTCGATCCGCGCGGGAACGGCCGATCTGACCGTCCAAGCGACGGCGCAGCGTACGCCGAGTCGGAGTTCGCCGAGGACGCGCGCGCCGTTCTCGACGCGACCGGCACCCAGCGCGCCGTCGTGGTCGCGCTCTCTCTCGGGGCGCAGCGGGCGATCATCCTGGCGTCACGCCATCCCGAACGGGTCGCGGGCCTGGTCCTCGTGGGCCCGGCCGTCCCGCTCGCGCCGATGCCGCAGGAGAGGGCCGACGCCTTTGCCCGCTTCCACGAGACGCGCACCGATTCCGGGCCGTGGCACGAGTACAACGCCCATCACTGGCGGCGCGACTTCCGGGGCTTTCTCGAGTTCTTCTTCGCGCAGGCGTTCACCGAGCCGCACTCCACCAAGCAGATCGAGGACTGCGTCGGCTGGGGGCTCGAGGGCGGCGTCGAAGCCCTGCTCGTCGCCGAGGAGGGCGAGGTCCTGGGCGACGCGACCGCCGCCGCGGCGGCGAAGCTCGCCTGTCCGGTGCTCGTGATCCACGGCGAGGACGACGCGATCGTTCCGCACGCGGCCGGCGCGGAGCTGGCCCGGATCGCCGGCGGCGCGCTCGCCACGGTGGCGGGCGGCGGCCACTGTCCTCACGCCCGCGACCCGGTGCTCGTGAACCTCCTCATCCGCGACTTCATCGAGTCGCTCGCCGCCGGAGACGCGACGTGACGGCCGCCGAGCAGACCCGCGCCCGATACCCGGACGCCGACGGGTTCGTCGAGCGCGACGGGGTGCGCGTGCACTGGGAGCTCTACGGCACGGGCACGCCGGCGTACATGCTGCTTCCGACCTGGGAGATCGTCCACTCCCGCACGTGGAAGTGCCAGATTCCGTACCTCGCCCGGCACGGGTCGGTCGTGACGTTCGACCCGCGCGGGAGCGGCCGCTCCGACCGCCCGCGCACCGCGGCCGCCTACGCCCGTGCGGAGTATGCGGCCGACGCCGTCGCCGTCCTCGACGCCGCGGGGATCGACCGCGCCGTCGTCGTCGCGTGGTGCGACCTGGGCGAGTCGATGATCCTGGCCGCCGAGCACCCGGGCCGGGTGGCTGCACTCGTCGAGATCGCACCGGCGCTGCAGTTCGGGGACGTGCCGCCCGAGCCGGTCGCGTATCCCTTCGACGCCGTCCTCGAAACCGACGAGGGCTGGGCGAAGGAGAACCGCCACTACTGGCTGCGCGACTGGCGCGGCTACGCCGAGTTCTTCTTCGGCGAGTGCTTCAGCGAGCCGCACTCGACGAAGCAGGTCGAGGACGCGGTTGGGTGGGCGCTCGAGACGAATCCCGAGACGCTGCTTCTGAGCTTCCGCGGGTGGAACGACAAGGTC
>DATIDU010000230.1:0-4720 GCA_035456145.1 Gaiellales bacterium
GGATCCGACGATCCGGCGGTCGACGCCGAGCAGATCGGCCTTCAGCGGCGCTGGTACGAGCGGGTCGGGGTCCAGGGGCTCCAGCTCTTCGTGAACTCGATCGGCGACGGAAACTGCCGTCCGGCCTACCTGGAGCTTCTCGTGGACTTCCTCGATGAGCACGCCGCCGAGCTCTGCGACGAGTGCCGCGAGCGGCGCGACGTAAACCCGCTTCGCACCTTCGACTGCAAGGAGAAGGGCTGCCGGGCGGTGATGGCGTCGGCGCCCAAGATCACCGACCACCTCTGCGACGAGTGCGCCGCCCACTTCGCGGACGTGCGCGCGCACCTCGACGCCCGCGGTGTGGCCTACACGGTCGATCCCGGCCTCGTGCGCGGCCTCGACTACTACACGCGTACGGCGTGGGAGTGGGTGTGGCCCGAGCTGGGCGCGCAGTCCACCCTCTCCGGAGGCGGCCGCTATGACGGCCTCGCCGAGCAGCTCGGCGGACGCCCCGCGCCCGGCGTCGGCTTCGGCGCCGGCGTCGAGCGGCTCGTCCTCACACTCGAGGAGACGGGCCGCGGGCCGGCCGTGGCGCGGCCGCTCGACGCGCTCTTTGCGGTGCTCTCCGACGACGCCCGGCCGCGCGTCCACGCCCTGATGGACGATGTGCGCGCCGCCGGCGTCACGTGCGACGCCGCCTACGGCGGCCGGCGCCTGAAGCGGGCGCTGGAGCTGGCCGACCGGCGCGGCGTTCCCGCGGTCGTCATCGTCGGCGAGGACGAGTGGGCCGCCGGCGAGGCCACCGTGCGCGATATGACTACCGGCGAGCAGCGCCGCGTGGCGCTCGACAGGCTGGCGGAGGAGCTTCGACGGTGAGCTACCGGACGCACATGGGCGGTGACCTGCGCGCGTCGCACGAGGGCGAGCGGGTCACGGTTGCGGGCTGGGTCGCGCGCCGCCGCGACCACGGCGGGCTCGTGTTCGTCGACCTGCGGGACGGGGCCGGCCTCGTCCAGCTCGTCTTCAACCCCGAGGACCAGCCCGAGGCCCACGCCGCCTCGCACGCGCTGCGGGCCGAGTTCGTGGTGCAGGCCGAGGGCGTCGTCCGCCGGCGGGCGCCCGAGACCGTCAACCCGCGCCTGGCGACGGGCGAGATCGAGATCCACGTCGAGCACCTCGACCTTCTGAACACGGCCCCCGTGCTGCCGTTCCAGCTCGACGACGACGGGGTCGACGAGACGCTGCGGCTGCACCACCGCTACCTGGACCTGCGCCGCGACTCGATGCGCCACAACATCCGCGTTCGCTTCGCGCTCACGCAGACGATCCGCCGCTACCTTGAGGGCCGGGGGTTCTGGGAGCTCGAGACGCCGATCCTCTACAAGTCGACGCCCGAGGGCGCGCGCGAGTTTCTGGTGCCGACCTCGACGCATCCCGGACGCTTCTACGCGCTCCCGCAGTCGCCCCAGACCTACAAGCAGCTCTACGTGATCTCCGGCTTCGAGCGCTACTACCAGATCGCCCGCTGCTTCCGCGACGAGGCGACCCGGGCCGATCGCACGGCCGAGTTCACGCAGCTCGACCTGGAGATGGCGTTCGTCGAGCCGGACGAGCTGCACGCTCTCATGGAAGGCCTCTTCCAGACGGTCTGGCGAGAGGTCGCCGGGATCGAGCTTCAGACCCCCTTCCCGCGCCTCACGCACGCCGAGGCGATGCTGCGATTCGGCTCCGACAAGCCCGACACGCGGTTCGGATGCGAGATCGCCGACGTCACCGACGCGCTGCGCGGCACCGAGTTCAAGGCCTTCCGCGGCGTGGTCGACTCGGGCGGCGTCGTGCGCGGCTTCGCGGTCCCGGGCGCGCTCGACTTCTCGCGCAAGGACTTCGACGACCTGGTGGAGTTCGCCAAGACCTGGGGCGGGAAGGGCGTGGCCTGGCTTCAGCTCCAGGGCGGCGAGATCCGGTCGCCGATCGCCAAGTTCCTCTCGGAGGCCGAGCTCGACGCGATCGTGGCGGGGGTCGGGGCGGGCGAGGGCGACACGGTCCTCCTCGTCGCCGACGCGGAGGAGGCCGCGGTGCGCGTGCTGGGGCCGCTGCGCCTGCACCTCGGTGAGCGGCTCGGCCTCATCCAGGACGGCTGGAACTTCCTCTGGGTGACGGAGTTTCCGATGTTCGAATGGCTCCCGGACGAGAATCGCTGGAAGGCCAGCCACAACCCCTTCTCGGCGCCCGAGCCGGAGGACGAGGCCGGCTTCGAGGAGCGGCCGCGCGAGGCGCGGGCGCGCCAGTATGACCTCGTGCTGAACGGGAACGAGGTCGGCGGCGGCTCGATCCGAAACCACCGCGCCGAGGTTCAGAACCGCATCTTCCGGATGCTTGGGATGAGCGAGGACGAGGCCGAGGCCAAGTTCTCGTTCCTGCTCCGCGGCCTGCGGATGGGCGCGCCGCCCCACGGCGGGATCGCGTTCGGGATCGATCGGCTTGCGATGCTCCTGGCCGACGCACAGTCGATCCGCGACGTGACGGCGTTCCCGAAGGGTCAGGGCGGAAGCGACCCGCTCACCGGTGCGCCGTCGCCGGCCTCCCCGACCGAGCTGCGGCCGTATGGAATCCGGGTGATTGCGGAACCGGAATGAGGCGCTAATGTGTGAGGGCCGGCGCCATTGAGCATCGCGCACCTCACTTCCGTCGTGCGAACACTTCCAGCGCCGAGGCGGAGATCAGAGCGGTCGAAGCATCCAGAAAGTGGCCGCCCGTCCCGCCTCAGGCGCCGGCCTGGTCCCGGATGAACGGGTGACCCCGTCCGTCTATCTCGACCATGCGGCGACGACGCCGCTCGGGCCCGAGGCCCGCGAGGCGATGGAGCCCTACCTGTCCGAGCGGTTCGGCAACGCGTCCGAGCCGCACGCCTACGGCCGTGAGGCGCGGGCTGCGCTCGAGACCGCCCGCCGCACCGTCGCCGAGCTGCTCGACTGCGAGCCGGTCCAGGTCGTCTTCACGTCGGGCGGCTCCGAGGCCGACAACCAGGCCGTCTTCGGCTTCTGCGGGCGACCGCTCGGCCGGCTTTCCGTGACCACGATCGAGCACCCGGCCGTGCGCGAGCCGGCCCGCGAGCTCGAGCGGCAGGGCTTCGAGGTGGCCTGGGTGCCCGTCACCGCGGACGGCGTCGTCGACGTCGGGGCCTTCGCCGAGGCGGTGCGGCCCGGTGATCGCGTGGCCGCCGTCATGTGGGCGAACAACGTGACCGGCGTCGTGCAGCCGGTGGAGGAGCTGGCCGCCGTCGCGCGCGAGCGCGGCGTCCCGTTCCACTGCGATGCCGTGCAGGCGGCGGCGTCGCTTCCGGTCAGCTTCGCCCGGTCGGGCGTCGACTCCATGGCTGTCTCGGCGCACAAGCTGCACGGCCCGAAGGGCGTGGGCTGCCTCGTCGCGCGCGAGCCGGCGCGGCTGCGCCCGCTCATCCTGGGAGGCGGTCAGGAGCGCGGCCACCGCTCCGGGACGGAGAACATCCCCGGCTGCGTCGGCTTCGCGGCGGCGCTCGCGGCGGCTCGCGCGACGGCCGACCACCGGCGCGCTCTGCGGGGCCGCCTTGAGGCCGCGCTCCCCGCCGGCGTCGAGGTGGTGTGCGAGGCGTCCGAGCGGTTGCCGGGCCACAGCCTGCTCCTCGTCCGGGGCATCCGAGCGGAATTGCTCGTGCTCGCTCTCGACCGCGAGGGCTACGCCGTCGCCGCCGGATCGGCGTGCTCGGCAGGTGACGCCGAGCCGAGCCACGTGCTGGTCGCGCAGGGGATGCCGGCCGAGCACGCCCGGAGTGTCATCAGGGTCTCGATGGGAGCGGGCACGTCGGCGGCCGAGGTCGACGGCTTCGTGGCGGCGCTCGGCCGCGCGATCGAGACGCTGGAGCGCGGGATCCTGCCGGCCGCCTGACCTGTGGGAAACCCGCAGGCGAGTCCCGCGATTAACCCGCTGGCGCCAACGCGGTCAAACGAATAGTGTTTCCCGCCATGGCTGACGGGCCTGGTACGGGTGGGCGGGGTTCCGACTCCGCGACCGGCGTGGTGTTGCTCGTCGTCGCGGCGCTCACCGTGACGATCGTCGGCGTCGCGCTCGCCGCGTGGTACGGCGGCCAGAGCCATGCCGGGACGACGACGGTCACCGTCGCGGGCGGCGCATCGCAGCCGGCCACGACGACCGGAGGCGCGGTCGATCCGGCCGTCGCGGCCGGAGCCCACGACTTCGTCCGGTTCGCCTGCGTTCAGTGCCACGGCGACCAGGGCCAGGGCGGCGTCTCGCCCGACGTGCCCGCCCTCACGAGCGTCGCGAAGGAGTTCACCGTGGCGCAGATGACCGACATCATCGAGCACGGCCTGGGCGAGTCGTCCAACCCGTCCAAGCCGTATATGCCGGTCTGGCACGGCATCATCTCGAAGGGCCAGATCAGCGACATCGTGGCCTACCTGAACGCGGGGCTCCCGGCCGTGCCCGGCGCCGAGCCCGCTCCGGTGCCGACGGACCAGGGCGACGTCGTTGCCGGGTCGATCCTCTACACGAACCTCGGCTGCGTGAACTGCCACGGCCCGAACGGGCTCGGCGGCGTCCCCAACCCGCAGTCGGAGGACCAGGTGATCCCGCCGCTCTCCGGCAAGGACTTCACCTCCGAGTTCAACACGCCGGCCAAGATCGCCGACATCATCGTCTCGGGCAGCGTCATCGGGAAGGCCCCGATCGTGAGCATGCCGCA
>DATIDU010000231.1:0-5095 GCA_035456145.1 Gaiellales bacterium
AGGCGTTCGCCTGCATCGCGTCGCCGGAACCGCGCTGCGCCGAGGCCGTCACATGACCGATCCGAAGGAGCGAGCCGTCGTCGGGAACGACGTAGTCGAGGGCGCGGAAGGGCCGCTCCCACGCGAACACCGCCGGAGTGCCACTCGCCGGGTGGCCGGCCGGCGTCAGGATCGCAACGGCGATCGCCGAGGCCCGCTCGACCGGCGGAGCAGTCGCACCGGCGGCGGGAGCAGCAAGCGGGCCGGCTCCGGCGGCAAGCACCGCCGACGCGCCGAGCGCTGCCTTCCACGATCCCATGACCTCGCGTCTTCTCGCGGCTACCCCTCCCAACAGCACGGTATCGCAGCCCCTCCCAAACTGCATAGCTACCCGGCCACATCAGCGACGACGGCCGCCGGGTGCAGCCGCCGCAGAAATCCCGCTTTTGGGGGATGACCGACGGCGCGGCACGGCATAGCGTGCCGTTTCAAGACGCGTGCATCCGCCGTCCCGGCTCCGGGTTTGCTGCGGGACGGGGATGCGGTGGGTCCGCGGGTGCTGTCCTTCGTCGACGGCGCCGCGGCGTGGCGTCATTCGATCACTGGGGGTGGTGCTCGTGCTGTGCCGTGCTTCCGTGCGTCGTGGCCGGCGGCTCACAATCGGCATCGTGCTCTGCGCGCTCGCGCTCGCGACGATGCTCCTGACGAGCGGCGTTGCGACAGCAGCAACAACGACTCCACGCAAGGAGCTCCTGCGGGCCATCAACGCGACCCGGGCCGCACACGGCATGGAGCGTGTCTTGGGTTCCGCGGCGCTTCGCGTGACGGCGCTGCGGCACTCCGTGGACATGATGGCGCGCAACTACTTTGCACACACGAGCCCGAACGGCTCGACCATCACCTACCGCATCGAGCACTCCGGGTTCGTCTACGGCTACTCGTGGAGAGCCGGCGAGACGCTCGCCTGGGGAAGCGGGTCGCACGCCACAGCGAGCGCAACGGTCGCGGCCTGGCTCAGGAGCCCCCCGCACCGCGCCATCCTGCTCTCCCGCAGCTTCCGCTGGGTCGGGATCGGTCGCAGCTGCGGCCGGTTCATCGGACATCCCGACGCCTGCGTCTGGACCGCCGACTTCGTCGTGCGCCGGTAGCCGCGACCCGCGCGACCAGCGGGACACAGGTGGGTTCCCCCGATGCCCTTCCCCGGTGCCGGTAGGAGACTGGAGGTGAGGCAAGGAGGGCAGACCAAGGCCACCTGCACGCTGCGGCACCGGGGCGCGAAGGGCTGGATCTACCGGACGGTGACGGCCAGGTGGAACGGCACGTGACGTTCGGTATAGCTCGACGTTGACGAGACCGGCCGATCGGGGAGACTCGTCCAATGAGTCTCCCAGGTGCTTCCAGCCGCGCCCGAGCTTCCGGCCGCGTCCAGGTGGACGATCCTCGCCGTGTCAGGGTGCGGCGTCGCGTCGATGGCGCTCCTGGCGGCGGCGCTCGTGTTCGCGCATCACTGGGGAGCGCTCGCCGACACGATCGTCACCGGCTGGGCGGCCGCGACGCTCACATCGGCCGCCGGCGTCTGGTTCCTGGCCCATCGCCGGGAGCTCAGCGATCAGAGCTGGCGGGCCGTCCGGATCGCCGGCGCGGCCGTCCTCGCCACGCTGGGTGTGCTCACCCTCGCCGGCGTCGTCTGGGCGACCGGCGGCGACCCCTCCGGCTACTGCGGCGGCGGCTAGTCTCCGCCGACCTTCTCCGCCACGACCGCCAGCTTGCGAACGCGCCCGGCGGCGAGCCAGTCGCTCCACAGGCGGTGAGCGGCCAGAAGGTCGTCGAGGGCCGGGCGCCCGATCCCGGCGGCGATGTCCGGCGCGTCGGCCGCGAACGCATCCAGGAGCGATTCGGTCACGGCGCGATGGGACCGGCTCACATCCTCGTTCCACCGGACGGCGAGCCCGGCCCGGTCGAGCAGCCCCTGCATCTCGTGAAACGGCATGAGCCACACCGTGTCGGCATCGGGCATGCGCTCGCGCTCGGACTCCGTGAGGGGCGGGCCCTCCTCCAGGGTGAACGCGAAGCGCCCGCCGGCCCGAAGCGCTCCGGAGATCGCCCGCACGAGCGGCTCCTTGTCGGCGAAGGCGAGCATCGTCTCGAGCAGGAGCACGACGTCGAACGTGCCGGGGGGAAGCGGCGGGACCCGCCCGATAGTGAAGCGGCACGGGAGTCCGTCGGCGCGATCGCGAGCGATCCCGACCGCGCTCTCGCTCGAGTCGACGCCCAGGTAGTCGCAGCCCAGCTCCCGCGTGATGAACCGTCCCGGCCCGGCGATCCCACAGCACAGGTCGAGGACGGCGACCCCGGGAGCGATGCCGGCACGCTCCGCCAGCTCCCGGATCTCGCCCGCGCGCATGAAGCTCTCCTGCTCGACGTATTCCCCCGGCGCGTAGGCCGCCTCCCGGGCCTGCCGCAGGGCGCGGACGAACGGCGCGCGGTCGTCCTGCCTCACTGCCACAACACAATCCGGATCACGGCGTCCACAGTAGTTCCGTGCGTATGGTCGCGTACCCAGGCACGCTGCGGGCTGTGCGGCGGCTAGGCCCCGCCACGTGGGTGACGCTCGTGCGGGCGGTGCTCGCCGTCGGCGTCGCAGCGCTCGTCGCGGTCTCGTTCTTCCGCGAGGTGTCGGTCGCGACGCTCGTCGCCCTCGCGACCGTCGCGCTCGTCCTGGACTTCGTCGACGGATGGGTCGCACGCCGCACCGGGACCGAGTCGCCGCTCGGCGCGCGCCTCGACGGCGAGGTCGATGCGTTCCTCATCCTCGTTCTCAGCGTGTACGTCGCCCCGGCCGCCGGGGCGTGGGTGCTCGCGATCGGCGCGGCCCGCTACGCCTTCCTCGCAGCCGGCTGGCCGTTCGCGTGGATGCGGGCGCAGCTGCCGCAGCGTGACTGGCGGAAGACCGTGGCGGCAACGCAGGGAATCACGCTCACCGTCGCGGCGGCGGACGTCGTGCCGCCGGGCCTGATGCGCGCCGCCCTAGCCGTGGCGCTCGCCCTCCTTGCCGAATCGTTCGGCCGCGACGTGTGGTGGCTCTGGCGCCACCGAAACGTCCCGGCAGCCGCTGCCCACCGCCTGCCCGGGCGCGTCCGCACCGGGATCGCCGCGGGCTTCACCGCGCTCTCCCTCCTCATCGTGTGGGCCGCCCTCGTGGCCCCCGACCAGCCGAGCCGGCTTACACCCGGCGCGTTCGTACGGCTTCCGATCGAGGGCATCGTGGTGATCGCGCTCGCGCTCGTCCTGCCCGGCCGGGGCCGCCGCCTCATGGCCTGGGTTGTGGGGCCGGCGCTCGGCGTCCTGGTCGTGGTGAAGCTCCTCGACGTCGGGTTCTTCACGGCGTTCGACCGGCCGTTCAACCCCGTCGACGACTGGAGCTATGCCCCCATCGGCGTCGAGACGCTGCGCGACTCGATCGGGCGGACGAGCGCCAACATGGCCCTCGCCGGCCTTGCGCTCCTGGCCGTGGCCGCGCTCGTCCTGCCGACGCTGGCGCTCGTCCGCCTCACCCGGGTGGCGGCGGGCCACAGGCGCGCGTCGCTCCACGCCGTCGCGGCACTCGGCGCGACATGGGTGCTCTGCTGGGCCGTCGGCGCCGAGGCCATCACCGGCGCTCCGATCGCGTCGACGAGCGCAGCCAGCCTGGCGGTCGGCGAGGTGCAGGCCGTCCAGGCCGGGTTCCGTGACCGCGCCCGCTTCGCCGCCGACCTCCGTCACGACCGCTACCGGTTCGCAACCAGCGACCGGCTCCTCACGGGCCTGCGCGGGAAGGACGTCCTGCTCGTGTTCGTCGAGAGCTACGGACAGGTCGCGGTGCAGGGATCCGCATTCTCGCCGAAGGTCGACTCGGTCCTCGACGCGGGCACGAACGGCCTGCGTGCGGCGGGCTTCTCGTCGCGCAGCGGCTGGCTCACGTCGCCGACGTTCGGCGGCATCAGCTGGCTGGCGCACTCGACCCTCCAATCGGGCGTCTGGGTGAACAGCCCGACGCGCTACGACCAGCTCGTCGGGAGCGACCGGTTCACGCTCAGCCAGGCCTTCCAGCGGGCGGGCTGGCGGGTCGTCGACGACGTTCCCTCGAACGAGCGCAACTGGGCGGATGGGTCGTCGTTCTACCACTACGACAAGGTCTACGACCGGCGCAACGTCGGCTACCGCGGCCCGACCTACGCCTACGCCTCGATGCCCGACCAGTACGTGTGGAGCGCCCTCCAAAGGCAGGAGCTCGGGAAGGCCGCCCGCCCGGGGCTCTTCGCGGAGGTCGACCTCGTGTCGAGCCACGAGCCGTGGACGCAGGTGCCGCCGCTCATCGACTGGAACCAGGTCGGCGACGGCTCGATCTTCTCGCGCCTGCCCGTCGACATGGCCGGTGCGAGCGACGCCAAGCAGGGCTACGCTCACTCGATCGAGTACACGCTGCGGACGCTGTTCTCGTACGTGGAGCACTACGGTCGAAAGAACCTCGTCATGGTCGTGCTCGGCGACCACCAGCCGGCGATGATGGTGAGCGGGCAGGACGCAACCCACAACGTGCCGATCTCGGTCATCGCCCACGACCCGGCGGTCATGCGCCGGATCGCCGGGTGGGGCTGGGTGGACGGCATGCGCCCGCACGCGAACGCGCCGACGTGGCCGATGAGCGCGTTTCGCGACCGGTTCCTCGGCGCGTTCGGCACGCAACCGGGGTCGGGCCGCGTCTCGTGACCGGCGCGCCGGCACGCCGCCTGGCCGGCCTGGACGGGGTGCGAGGACTGGCCGCGCTCTTCGTGGTGGTGAACCACGTCTTCCTGCGGGCGTTCCCCGGCTACCCCGTGGACAACGCGCCGTTCTGGGCCGGCTGGTTCATCTACGGACGGTTCGCGGTCGTCGTCTTCATCGTCCTCTCCGGCTTCTCGCTGGCGCTCTCGCCTGTCCGTCACGGCTGGCGGCTCGACGGGGTCTCTCGGTTCGCGCGTCGGCGGGCGCTGCGGATCCTGCCGGCCTATTGGGCTGCGCTGGTCTTCAGCCTCGCGGTGGCGTGGCTCGTCACCCCACCGCCCGGGCAGGCGCTCCCCGACGTGAGGTCGGTCGT
>DATIDU010000232.1:0-6707 GCA_035456145.1 Gaiellales bacterium
CTCCAGGACGCGTGGCGACACCCGGTCGGCCAGCTCCTGGAGCACCTCGTCCAGCTCCTCGCCCTCGAAGGCCAGCCGGACGATGCCGGCGTCCGTCATCGCGGCCGTCAGGTGGCCGAACGGTGAGTCCACGCCGGCGTACGCCACGTCGATCAGTCCCTCGGCCGCAGCCCGGCGGGCGAATTCGGCCGTGTTCATTGCACCCACTCCCTTCGCACCGAGGCCAGGCCGGCGCGCACGTTCTGGCGCGCCGCGTCCTCGGAGCATTCGATCACTCTGCCGATGGCGGCGTAGTCCAGGTCGGCCGCGAACCGCAGCGTCACCGCCGCCCGCTGCTTTCCCGGAAGCCGCCGGACCGCCTGCCACAAGGCCGGGTCGGGACGCTCCGCGGGCGGCGCAGGCCGCTCGGGGACCTCCTCGACCGGCACCGGCCGGCGACCCGCCGCCCGATGGGCGTCGAGCGCCTTTCGCTCGGCGATCCGCAGCAGCCAGCCGCGCAGGTTCGATTGATGCCGCAGCCCGGGATATGCCCGAAGCGCCGACAGCATCGTCTCCTGCCAGCAGTCGTCGGCGTCGACCGGCCCGACCCGTGCGGCCAGGTAGCGGTGGACGTCGGGCCCGTGCTCCTCGAGGAGCATCTGGAACGGTGGCAGCTTCATGTCACAAGAACGCCGGAGGGCACCCGGCCGTGAGATGGCCTACGCAGGCTGGAGCTCGGGCGCGTGCCGGCGCTCCCACTCCTCGGCGTCCGGGCTGAAGTAGACGAGCCGCGTCTTCTTCCACTCCTTCGTGGAGTAGAGGACGATCCGCTCGTCGAGGCCGGTCTCCTCGGCGATCGCGTCGAGCACCGCCTCGCACTCGGCCCGGTCGCGGCCGTGCGTCATCGAGAACAGGTTGTACGGCCAGTCGGGATACGTCGGCCGCTGGTAGCAGTGCGAGACGCCGCGGTAGGCGGCCATGAGCTTGCCCATCTCGTCGACCCGCTCCTCCGGCACCTTCCAGACGCCCATGCCGTTGGCCGTGAAGCCGGCCGAACGGTGGTAGAGGACGGCGGCGAAGCGGCGCATCTGGCCCGTCTCCTGGAGCTCGGCCGCCTTGGCGAGGAGCTCGGGGACGGTGAAGCCGTGCCGGGCCGCCGGCGCCGCGAACGGCTCGGGCAGCGGGCGCAGGTCGGACTGAAGCGCACGAACGGCGGCGATGTCGCGCTCTGAGAGCGACTCGGGCGCAGGCGCCTCGCGCACCGGCTCGGCGCGCACGCGCTTGGCCGCCGGGTCGCGGCCTCCCACCATGTCGAGGTCGACGCCGATCTTGAAGAACCGAAGCGCGGGCAGCGGCCGGATCGCCTCGACCTCGGCCAGCTCGCCCAGGAGCTCGACGGAGCGGTCGAGGCCGAGCCGCGACGTCGGCGGGACGCCCAGCGTGAACCAGATGTTGAACTCGTGCTTTCGCTCGTAGTTGTGCGTAACGCCGGGGTGGGTCGAGATCACCTCGGCCGCCTCGTCGGCCCGCTCCTCCGGCGCCCGAGCGGCGACCAGCATCGAGCGGTACCCGAGCTTGCGGGTGTCGAAGATCGCCGAGACCTGGCGGATGATGCGCTCGCCGCGCAGGCGCTGCACGCGCTCGATGACCTCGTCCTCGCTCATGCCGAGCCGTTCACCGATGGCGGCGTACGGCCGGTCCACGACGGGAAACTCGTTCTGGATGAGATCGCAGAGCGTCTTGTCGGCGGCGTCCATCGCTCTCGAAGGATACGCTCGGGGGATGAGAGCCGCCCCCGTTTCGCTTCTTGCCGCATCGCTCGCCCTCGCACCCGCCTGCGGCGGCGGGGGGTCGAGCGGAACGGATGCGAAGTTCATCTGGGAGCAGAACTGCGCCGCCTGCCACGCGCTGGCGGCGGGCAAGCAGTCGCCCAACCCCGACGCGGCGAACCTCGCCGACGTCCAGCCGACGCGCGAGCAGGTCCGGCGGGCGGTGATCGACGGCCGCCCGGGGATGCCCAAGGGGCTCGTCGGCGGTGACAGCGTCGACAAGGTCGCCGCCTATGTCGTCCAGAAGACGGGCGGGTGAGCGGGCTCCCACCGGGCCTCGACCCGGCTTCCGTTCGCGCGGTCGCGATGGATCTCGACCACACGATCCTGCCGGACAGCCTCGAGTTCTCGCCGGCGCTCGTCCGCGCGGTCGGCCGGGCGCGCGCTTCGGGCCTCGAGGCGATCGTCGCCACCGGGCGAATGTTCGCGTCGGCCCGCCCCTACGCCCTCCAGCTCGGCGTCACCGCGCCGGTCATCTGCTATCAGGGCGCCCTCGTCGCCGACCCCGTGACCGGCGAGTGGCTTCTGCACCAGCCGATGGACGTGGCGCTCGCACACGAGGTGATCGAGGCCGTCTCGGCGGCCGGCTTCCACATGAACGTCTACGTCGACGACACGCTCTTCGTCGAGGAGCTGAACGAGGAGGCGGTCACCTACGCTCGCCATGCCCGGCTCGAGGCGCACGCCGTGGGGAACCTCCTGGAGTGGCTCGACCGCCCGACAACCAAGATCGTCGTCGTCGGTGAGCCGGGGGAGCTCGACAGCCTCCAGGACGGGCTGCGGGCTCGCTTCGACGGCCGTGCGTTCATCGCCAAGTCGCTTCCGATCTTCCTCGAGCTGGCTCGGCCGGGCGTGAGTAAGGGGGCGGCGCTCGAGTTCGTCTGCGGTCGACTTGGAATCGAGCCGGCGGCCGTCGTCGCGTTCGGCGACGGCGCGAACGACGTGGAACTGCTCGAGGCGGCCGGGCTCGGCGTGGCCGTCGCCGGCGGCGACGCCGCGCTCCGGCGGGTCGCGGCCTGGACCGTCCCGAGCGTGGACGAGGACGGGGTCGCGGGCTTCCTGGACGCGTTAGTAGACTCACGGCCCTGATGCTGGACGTCGGGCAGATCCGGGCCGACCCGGACGGCACCAAGGCGGCGCTCGCCCGCCGCGGCGAGGAGGCCGTGCGCGACGTCGACCTGCTGCTCGAGGCGGATGCCCGCCGGCGCGAGGTGCTCGCCCGGGTCGAGGCGGCACGCGCGGACCGGAACGCCGCGGCGAAGGCGATCGCCGAGGCCAAGCAGCGGGGCGAGGACGCGGCTTCCGAGATCACCCGCCAGTCGGAGCTGAAGGAGCGGCAGGCGGCCGACGAGACGGCGCTCGCCGAGGCCGACGCCGCGATGCAGGAGGTGCTGCTCCGCGTCCCCAACATCCCGCACCCCTCGGCGCCGGCGGGGGCGGCCGAGGAGGACGCCGAGATCCTGCGCGTCTTCGGCAAGCCGCCGGAGTTCGGGTTCGAGCCGCGCGACCACCTCGACCTGGCCGGGCCGGAGGGCCTGCGCCTGATCGACCCGGAGTCGGCGGCGCGCGTCTCCGGGAGCCGCTTTCACTACCTGAAGGGCGACCTCGTCCGGCTGGAGTTCGCGCTCATCCAGTGGGGGCTCGCCAAGCTCGTCGGCAAGGGCTTCGTCCCGGTCATCCCGCCCGTGCTCGTGAAGCGCGAGGCGATGGTCGGCACCGGCTTCTTCCCGGAGGCCGAGGCGCAGGTGTACGCGCTCGCCACCGACGACCTCTACCTGGTCGGCACCGCCGAGGTGCCGCTGGCGTCGATGCACGGCGGCGAGACGCTGGCCGAGGCCGACCTGCCGCTGCACTACGTCGGCTTCTCGACCTGCTTCCGGCGCGAGGCCGGCGCCGCCGGCAAGGACACGCGCGGCATCTTCCGCGTCCACCAGTTCGACAAGCTGGAGCTCTTCAGCTACTGCCGTCCCGACGACTCGTGGAACGAGCACGAGCGGCTGCTCGCCATCGAGGAGGAGATCGCCCAGGAGCTCGGCTTCCACTACCAGGTGGTCGACATCCCGGCCGGCGACCTCGGCGCGTCGGCGGCGCGGAAGTACGACATCGAAGTGTGGCTGCCCGGCCAGGAGCGCTACCGCGAGCTCACCTCCTGCTCGAACTGCACCGACTACCAGGCCCGCCGCCTGAACACGCGTTTCCGCCCCGACGGCGGAAAGCCGCAGTTCGTGCACATGCTGAACGGCACCGCGATCACCTCGTCGCGCACGCTGCTCGCACTGATCGAGTACGGCCAGCAGGCGGACGGAACGGTCGTGCTGCCCGACGTGCTGCGGCCGTTCGGCGCGCCTGAGGTTCTTCAGGCGCCGGCGGCGTAGGCAGCCTCCCGCGGAAGATCCCCGTCCCCGCCCCCGTCAAGTCGACCATTGGGTCAGCGAAAGGGGCCGACGATGGGGCATTCAACCGGCACGGTTCAGGCGAATGGAAAGGGCGGCGCGTCCGCCCGCTCAGCCAAGGCGATCGTTCGGGCGGCCGCGACGGGCACACGACCTGGCAGCGTCAAGACGCCGCGAGAGCCCGACGTGAGGGACGGGTGGCTTGAGTTCGACCTCCCGGACACGGCCGACGAGAAGGACAAGGGCGTCTGCGCGTCGCTCCGCAACGTCCACCGCCAGGCGTACATCGACCTCGCGTTCCTCGGCCGGTACCGCTGGAACGGGTACAAGTCGGTCGAGAGCAAGCTCCGGATCGCCGCAACGGCGCTCCAGGGCGGCGCCAAGGCGCAGGCGCAGGAGCTGGTCGACGAGGCGCGGGCCACCTACAAGGAACAGCTCGCGGCGCAGCGCAAGGTCTCCTACCTCATCGGCGTCGCGCTCGGAATCGGCCTTCTCGCCGTGCTCCAGCTCGCGCTGCACGCTGCAATCGGTTCCCTGAACGGCGTGATCACCGAGCAGTTCGCGCTGCAGATGGTCTTGTTCGCCGGGATGGGGACGCTGGCGAGCGTGCTGACCCGCATCGGCCAGTTCAAGGTCGAGACCTACGCGACGCGCTCACTTGTCGTGATCTCGGGAGCGTCGCGGCCGCTCGTCGCGGCGTTCGTCGCGTTCGCCGCCTACGCGTTCCTGCGGAGCGACCTTGCGACGGTCACCGTGAACGGCACCAACGTGTCGGACGTGCAGAACGCGACGTTCATCTACCTGTCGGCAGCGTTCCTGTGCGGCTTCTCCGAGCGATTCGGAAGGCACGTTATCGACCAGGCGTCGTCGGCGTTCGGCGGCGCGCCGGCCTCGGCCTAAGCGGCGCCCGGCCTGACGAGGCCCGACTCGTAGGCGGCGACCACCGCCTGGACGCGGTCGCGCAGGTCGCGTTCAGTATCGACCCGTAGTGCAACCCATCGACGCAGCGCATCGGGGCCGGCCACCCGCCGGCCCCGACAGGTAGGCTCGCGTACTCACCGAAGCGAGGTCACATGAACACGCTGTTCTCGGCGATCGCGCTCGCCATTCTCGCGGTGACATTCGTCTCGATGCTCGGGCTGTGGTGGGGCATCGTCGCGACGCTCGGGGTGATCCTCGTGTTCGCAGTACTGCGACGAACGAGCCCCGCCACCGAAGCAGCATCCAGGGGAGATGACGCGGACGGCGTCCGAACCACGCCCGCCATCGAACTGATCCAACTCCTCCTGATCGGCGCCGTATCCGGTGTAACCGCGGTCTGGCTCGGGTGGTGGTCACTCCCGCTCGCAGTGCTGCTGGGCGTCGTAGTCGGCATGTCGAGACGATGGCTGCGAACGCGATCGGCCCATTGGACGGTCGATCCGGCTCCACGCGATCTGGCTCTACGACTACGATTCGAGCGGTTCCGGCGGGGTGGCGGAGCGGCCGAACGCACCGGTCTTGAAAACCGGAGACGGGGTGCAACCTCGTCCGTGGGTTCGAATCCCACCCCCGCCGCTTACCGTCCTGCAAACCCTATGGTTGAGCCGAGTGTGCGCGATGACCACGCGCCGACGGAGCGACGATACCCGTGCTGAAGGCCCACAGTTCGCCCCAACCAGGCCGCACACGGACCATCGCCCGACTGTCGCCCGACCTGGGCCCGGTCGCGAGCATGAGTCGGCATCAGGCGGAGGCCATGCGAACAGGCGTTCAGCCCGAGCGTCCGTGCCCGTGACACTGGGCAGCGCGCAACTGGCCGGTCTGCAGCTCCGCCACGAGGCGGCTGATTCGTGTCCGGCGCGCGTGGACATGGAGTCGCGGCATCACGCGGATGGGGCGATGTTGTGGTTGGATCGGAAGACGTTTTGGGGGTCGTACGCCTCCTTGACTGCCTGCAGTCGGTGGTAGGCGTCGTCACCGAATGCGGAGCGGACGCGGGCGTCTCCTTCGTCGCCGACCCAGTTCAGCCACACGCTGCCGGTGGTGTGTGGCCGTAGTTCGCCGCGAAAGCTGTGCACCCAGGCGCGGACGTTGTCGTCTTCGGCGGGGTCTTCCCAGAATGCGCCGGGGTGCACCACCCAACGTGCGTCGCGGTTGAGCGGCGTCGGTGAGGGTGGGCGGCTGACCGCGCCGCCCCAGCAGAACACGACCACCCAGCCGGGGCCTCGTGGGAGCTTGTGGGCGTAGCGGTCGATGACGTCGATGGCGTCGTCGGTGAGATCGACCAGGTGGTCAGAGGTCATGTAGTTGCGGTAGCCGGGCGGGTCGTCGATTGAGCACTGGAGATCGGCCCAGGTGGTCTCCTCGACGAAGTCGGCCGCCGGCGGCCCGAACGCTCTGAGCGAGGCGAGATCCCTCTCGGCACTCCCGGGAGGCCCGGAGTGGCTGATCATCACGCCTGCGGCGAGCTTGTTACGGAGATCCTCGGGGATCGCGGGGTCGTCGGGTGCGTAGAGGTAGCCCA
>DATIDU010000233.1:0-8801 GCA_035456145.1 Gaiellales bacterium
GAGCTCCGCGGCGTGATCGCCGACATCACACGTCGCAAGGAGGCAGAGCAGGCGCTGCTCGACCAGCTCGGCCGCTCCGAGGAGGAGTACCGCACGCTCTTCGATCTGCACCCCAACCCGATCTGGGTGTACGACCTCGAGACGCTGCGGTTCCTGGCCGTGAACGCCGCGACGGTGCGCCAGTACGGGTACTCGCGCCAGGAGCTGGCGTCGATGACGATCGCCGACATCCGTCCGCAGGACGAGGTGGAGGCGATGCTGGCGGCGGTCGGCAGCGTCGCGCAGGGCGCGACCCGATCCGGGCCGTGGCACCACAGAAAGCGCGACGGCACCGTCTTCGAGGTCGAGATCAGCTCGCACACCATCACGTTCGGCGGCCGCCGCGGCGAGGTCGTGATGGCGATCGACGTCTCGGAGCGCCGGGCGCTCGAGCAGCAGCTCCTCCAGGCCCAGAAGATGGAGGCCGTCGGGCAGCTCGCGGGTGGCGTCGCCCACGACTTCAACAACCTCGCCCTCGTCATCTCGGGCCACGCCGACCTGCTCATCGAGGAGCTCGACAACGCGCGGCCGCGCGAGAGCGTTCGCGAGATCCGGCGGGCGGCGGATCAGGCGCGCGAGCTCACACAACAGCTGCTCGCCTTCAGCCGCCGGCAGGTGCTGCACCCCGTCGAGATCGACGTGAGCCAGGTCGTGGGCGAGGTCGTGCCGATGCTGCGGCGGCTCATCGGCGACGACGTCGAGCTCTCGACGCAGCTCGGATCCGGCGTCGGCACGGTCCGCGCCGACCCCGCCCAGCTGCGGCAGGTCGTCATGAACCTCGCCCTGAACGCCCGTGACGCGATGCCGCGCGGCGGGAGGCTCTCGATCGAGACGTCCGCGCGGTCGCTGGACGAGCAGCTCACGGAGGCCCGGCTCGAGCTTGCACCGGGGGAGTACGTCGTGCTCGCCGTGTCCGACACCGGCCTCGGCATGGACGACGCAACCCGCGGGCGGATCTTCGAGCCGTTCTTCACCACGAAGAATCCGGGCGAGGGAACCGGGCTCGGGCTCTCGACCGTGTACGGGATCGTGAAGCAGAGCGGCGGGTCGATCTGGGTCTACTCGGAGCTGGGTCGCGGCACGACGTTCAAGATCTACCTGCCCCTTCACGCCGCCTCTGCGGCCGCAGCACCGCCGGCTCATGAGCCTGAGGCGGAGGCGACGGCCGCGACGGCGACACTCCTGCTCGTGGAGGACCACGAACAGGTGCGTACGCTCGTGCACCTGGTGCTTGAGAGGCAGGGGTTCACGGTGCTCGCGGCCTCGAACGGCGGAGAGGCCCTGGCCGTCTCGGCCGCCCACGACGAGCAGATCGACCTCGTCCTCACCGACCTCGTCATGCCTGGGATGGACGGCAAGGAGCTCGTCGACCGTCTCCGCGAGCAGCGGCCGGGGGTCCGTGCCCTCTTCACGTCCGGATACGCACAGGGGATGGTCGAGGGCCGGGAGCTCGACGACGGCGACGCCTTCCTGCCCAAGCCGTACGACCAGGCGGAACTCGCCTCCGCGATCGGCGCCGTGCTCGCCGCCGCCCCCAACTGAGCCTCAACTTCCAGCACCTTCCAGCGATTACAGGGGTGTGCGCATGAGGCGCGCGATCGAGCACAAGGAGGTGCCGAAATGCAGCTTGTCATCTTCGCCCTTGGCGACGAGGAGTACGGCCTGCCGATCACGCAGGTGCAGGAGATCATCCGCTTCTCGGAGCCGCGCACCATCCCGAATCCTCACGCCTCGATCCGCGGTGTGATCAACCTGCGCGGACGGATCATCCCGGTATGCGACCTGAAGCTCCAGCTGGACGTCCACGCCGCAGCCCGCGCCGACGACGACTGCAAGATCGTCATCGTCGAATCGGCCGCCGGCTCCGCCGGCCTGATCGTGGACGACGTGAACGAGGTCATGACGATCACCGAGGAGCAGATCGAGCAGGAGGCCGGATCCCGCGAGGGGTATCTGCACGGCATCGCCAAGGTCGACGAGCGGCTGATCGTGCTGCTCGACGCGCCGGGGCTGGTCGAGGCGCTCGGCATCGCGGCCCACGCCGCGGCTGCCTGAGTCGGCAGCGAGAGCGCCCAGACCTAGCGGTCGACGTCGGCCAGGATCTCGCGCGCGGCGTTCCGTCCGGGCCCACCCGTGACACCGCCGCCCGGGTGGGCACCGGAGCCGCACAGGTACAGGCCCGAAACGGCGAGCCGGTGGCGTGCGAGCCCGAGCACGGGCCGCCAGGCGAAGAACTGGTCGAGCCCCGGCTCGGCGTGGTACACGTGGCCGCCGGAGATGCCGAGCTCGCGCTCGATGAGCGCGGGGGTGAGGACGCGTCGGCCCGCGACGATGCCGCCGAGGCCGGGAGCATGCCGCTCGAGCTCCGCCACGACCAGATCGCCGACGGCGTCCGGATCGGCCGCGGCCGGCACCCACTGGGCCAGCACCCGCAATGACCGCTCCGACAGGGTGGCCTCGAGGTAGGGCCGCTCGCCCACCTGCCCGTACTTCCAGCAGTCGAACGCCCGCTCGACGTGGTCGATCCCCGGCGCGACGACGATGCGGCCGCCGAGGAGCCCGGTGTCGTCGACGCCGGTGAACTGCGGGTCGGCCGAGAGCGTGAGGTCGACGACCGCGGTTGCCCCGGGGGTGCGGATGTTCCCCGCCCGCCAGCGCAGGCGCGGGCCCGCCTCCTCCGGATCGAGCCAGCGCGTGAGCGCCGTCTTCGGGTCGACGCCGCACGCGACGACGGGCGCCTCAATCTCCTCCCCCGACGCGAGCGCGACACCCCGGATCTTGCCGCCGCGGACGAGCAGTTGTCCCACCTCGGCCCCGGTGCGCACCTCGGCGCCGGCGGCCTTGGCCGCGGCCTCGAGTGCCGCCGCGAGCGCGACCGGGCCGCCCCGGGCGAAGGTCGTCTGCCCGGGTGCACCGCCGTCGTTTCCGGCTGAATCGGCCAGCAGCACGAGCGCGGTCCCCGCCGACCATGGGCCCATCGCCGTGAAGAGCGAGCCCCGCGCGGCAAGCGCACCGCGGACGGCGTCCGACGCGAACCACTCGCCGACGAAGTCGGCGGCCGCCATCGGGACGGCTCGGGTGAGCTCGCGCGCCGAGCGCGCGCTCAGGCGCCGGTATGCGCGGGCCAGCCGCAGCCCGGCCTGCCAGTCTCCGAGCGCGCCAGAATCGAGCCGGGGCGGCGTCACCTCGGCGAGCTCGCCGAGGAACCGGGCGAGCACGCGGACGTGGGCGTCGAAGCGCGGGTAGGCCTCGGCGTCGTCGCGCGAGACGGCCTCGAGGCCGGCGGCGGTGCGGGCCGGGTCCGCGTAGAACACGATCGGCGGGCCGTCTTCGCGCAGCGCCAGCATGCGGACCGCGGGCCGGACGAGCTCGAGCCCGTGGCGCTCCAGCTCGAGCTCCGCGACCAGGCCGGGGCGCAGCCGGCCGACCGTCGAGACGACGCCGTCCAGGATGCCGCCGGTGCGCGCGCGCCGCTCGACGACGACGACGCGGCGTCCGGCACGGGCCAGCACGGCCGCGCAGACGAGGCCGTTGTGGCCGCCGCCGGCGACGATCGCGTCGTATCTCACCGGCTCGCGCTCCGCGACTTCAGGTGCTCGAGGGCGGCGATCCGCCCCGGCGCGCCCATGAGGCCGCCGCCGGGGTGCGCGGCCGACCCGCACATCCACAGGCCGTGGACGGGCGTGCGGTAGCGGGCCCAGCCGGGCACGGGGCGATTGAAGAAGAGCTGCTCCAGCGACAGCTCGCCCTGAAAGATGTTGCCCTCGGAGAGCCCGATCCGCTGCTCGATGTCGAGCGGCGTCAGCACCTGCTCGCCGACGATCAGATCGCGGATGTTCGGGGCCCGTTCGGCCAGGGTGTCGATCACCGTGTCCCGGAACGCCTGCCGGTGCTCGTCGTCCCAGCGCCGGCCGTCCGCCAGGTGGTAGGGCGCGTACTGGACGAAGCAGCTCATCACGTGCTTTCCGGGCGGCGCCATCGCCGGGTCGACCAGGGTCGGGATGATGGAGTCGATGTAAGGCCGGCGCGAGAAGCGGCCGTACTTGGCGTCGTCGTAGGCGCGCTCCATGTACTCCACCGACGGCGAGAAGCTGATCGCCCCGCGCAGGTGCTCGCCCCGCCCGGGGAGGCATGTGAACTCCGGCAGGCCGTCGAGCGCCAGGTTGACCTTGCCCGATGATCCGCGGAACCGGTAGCGGCGCACGTCGTCCACGAACTGGCCGTCGAGCACGTCGGGCTCCAGGAGGTCGAGGAACGTGACGCGCGGATCGGCGCTCGAGAGGACGGCGTCCGCCTCGATCGTCTCGCCGGACGCGAGCGTCACCCCAGCGGCGCGCCCGCCGTGGACATCGATGGCCGCGACCGGCGCCTCCATGCGGATCTCGGCGCCCTGCGCGCGCGCCGCCGAGGCGATGGCGAGGCTGACGCCGCCGGTGCCGCCGCGCGGGATGCCCCAGGCGCGGAACGCGCCGTCGATCTCGCCCATGTAGTGGTGCAGGAGCACGTAGGCGGTGCCGGGCGAGCGGATGCCCTGGAACGTCCCGATGATCCCCGACGCGGCCATCGTGGCCTTGAGCGGGTCGGTCTCGAACCACTGGTCGAGGAAGTCGCCCGCGCTCATCGTCATGAGCTGGATGAACGTGTCGCGCAGCCGCCGGGGAAGGGCGGCGAAGCGGCGGGCGAGCGGCGCCAACGACAGCCACTCGTTCGGGCGGATCCGGCCCTGGTCGGCCGGCACAGCCGAGAGGATCGGCTTGATGAACCGGGCCATCTGCGCCATGAGCAGGCTGTACTCCTCGTAGGCGTCGGCGTCAGAGAGCGACCAGCGGCGCAGCTCGCGCACCGTGCGGCCGTGGTCGTTCACGCGCCAGACGTAGTCGTCGTCGAGCGGCGTCAGCGTGCCGTCGAGCGGCAGGATGGCGAGCCCGTGGCGGGGCAGCTCGAGGTCGCGGACGATCTCGGGTCGAAGGAGCGAGACGACGTACGACGCGACGCTGAACCTGAACCCGGGCACGATCTCCTCGGTGACGGCGGCGCCGCCCAGGACGTCGCGGCGCTCGAGCACGACGACCCGCAGACCGGCCCGGGCCAGGTAGGCGGCGCAGACGAGTCCGTTGTGACCGCCCCCGATGACGATCGCGTCGTAGCGCTGCTGCATCGGGGCGCGATGCTAGATGATTGGTCGATGTCCGCCGAGCGCTTGCCCAGGCTGCTGACCCTGACCGACGCCGGGATGGAGACGGCGCTGATCTTCCACCAGGGCGTCGAGCTGCCCTGCTTCGCCGCGTTCCCGCTGGTCGAGACCGCCGGCGGCAGGGAGGCGCTCAGCCGCTACTTCCGGCCGTTCCTCGACCTGGCGAGCGACCGTCGGCTCCCCTTCATGCTCGACGCTCCGACCTGGCGGGCGAACCCCGACTGGGGCGCCCGGCTCGGCTACGACGCCCGGGCGCTCGCCGCGGTGAACCGGCGGGCGGTCGAGTTCGTCGCCGAGCTTCGGGACGAGGCGCACCGGCCGGGGAGCCCGCCGATCCTCGTCGAGGCGCTGATCGGGCCGCGCGGCGACGGCTACGCCGCAGGCGGGATGATGTCCGCGCAGGAGGCCGAGGCGTACCACGCGGTGCAGATCCGGGCGCTCGCCGGTTCTCCGGTCGACCGCATCGCGGCGATGACGATCGCCGATGCCCCCGAGGCGGTTGGGATCGTCCGGGCGGCGCAGGCCGCCGGGCTCCCGATCACCCTCGGCTTCACGCTGGAGACCGACGGCCGCCTGCCGAGCGGCCAGCCGCTCGCCGAGGCGATCGAGCAGGTCGACCGCGACACCGGCGCCGGCGCGGCGAGCTTCATGCTGAACTGCGCGCACCCGACCCACTTCGCCGGCGTGCTGGCGGCCGGCGGCGGCTGGCGCGACCGGATCGGCGCGGTCCGGGCGAACGCCTCGATGCTGAGCCATGCCGAGCTCGACGCCGCCGAGGAGCTCGACGACGGCGATCCGGCCGACCTGGCGACGCGCTATCTGGCACTGCGCGACCTGCTCCCGAACCTCGATGTCGTCGGCGGCTGCTGCGGTACCGACATCCGCCACGTGACGGCGATCTGTGATGCATGGCTGGCCGAGCCCGCATGATCTAACCTGCCGCGGCGATGACCGCCCTCTCGCCGTTTCATCCACGCACCTCCGGCCTGAACCGAAAGCACGCCTGGTCGGAGTGGGCGACCTACCTGTCGCCCGCCGGCTACGCCGACATGCACGACATCGAGTACACGGCGGTCCGCGAGGCGGCGGGCGTGTTCGACGTCTCGCCGCTCTACAAGTACATCGTCTCGGGGCCGGACGCGGTGCGGCTCGTGGACCGGGTGATCACGCGCGACGCGACCCGGATCGAGGTCGGCCAGGTGGCGTACACGCCGTGGTGCGACGAGGCCGGAAAGGTGATCGACGACGGCACGGTGGCCCGTCTCGACGAGAGCCGCTTCCGCTGGACGGCGGCCGATCCTCAGTACCGGTGGCTCCGCATGAACGCCGCCGGTCTGGACGTCGAGGTCGAGGACGTGACGGACACCGTCGCCGCGCTCGCCCTCCAGGGCCCGCGCTCGCGTGCGGTGCTCGAAGCGGTGACGGGCGAGGAGTGGGGGAGCGTGCGCTACTTCCGCCGGAGGTCGTGCACGATCGCCGGGGCGGACGTCGACGTCAGCCGCACCGGGTACACGGGCGACCTGGGCTACGAGCTCTGGATCCCCGCGGCCGCGGCGGTCGACGTGTGGGACGCCCTCTTCGCCGCGGGCGAGGCGCACGGCATCCGGCCGGCGGGCCTGCGCGCCCTCGACGTCGTGCGCGTCGAGGCGGGGCTCATCCTGATCGAGGTCGACTACACGAGCGTCTTTCGCGCAGCGATTGCCGACCATGAGTACTCGCCGTTCGAGATCGGCCTCGGCCGGCTCGTCAACTTCGAGAAGCGGAGCTTCGTCGGCAGGCGGGCACTCCTGCGCGAGCGCAGCCGTGGAGGTCCGCCGCGGCGGCTCGTCGGGCTCGAGATCGACTGGGTCGGGATCGAGCGGGCGTTCGCCCGCCACGACCTCCCGCCGGCGGTGGAGGCGACGGTGTCGCGCGAGCCGGTGCCGGTCTACGGCCGCCGCGGCCAGGTCGGCCGGGCGACGAGCACGTGCTGGTCGCCCCTGCTCAAGAAGATGATCGCCCTCGCATCCGTCGGCCCGCGGCATGCGGCCCCGGGTACGCCGCTCGACATCGAGTGGTCGGTCGAGGGCGAGCGAGGCCGGGTCGGCGCCGCGGTGGTCGAGCTGCCGTTTCTCGACCTGCCCCGCCGGCGGGGGTAGGTTGACGTGCGACCCGCGTCGCAACGCGACTGTGCGCGTGCGCTCTGGCTGCTTGGGATCGAGCCTCCCGTCACCACCGCCCAGCTCCAGGCGGCCTACCGGGCGCGGATGACCCAGGCCCATCCCGACCGCCACGTCGACTCCGAGGCGCGCAGCGAGGCGGCGAACGTCCTGAGCCGGGCGCTGAACGCCGCCCGCGACCTGGTCGCCGAGTGGATCGCGTCCGACCGCGAGTGGCCCAGGCTCGCCGGGCCGGAGGAGGCCGGCGCGCGCACGGCGGCTGCGCGCGACCCGGTGCCCGCGCCCGTGTGCCGGCGCACCGGCCTGCGCGCGGGAGACCTGGTGCGGGTGTGGCCGTACGACGGCGAGGTCGAGGTTGTCGCCGGCACCGAGCCCGACCGCGACCGCACGTGGGTGATCCTGCGCGACCGCGGCGCCGTCCGCTCCGACCACGTGATGCTCGCCGCCTATCAGTGTCCGGCGTGCGGCCGCTGTGCGGGCCCGGCGGTGGAGCACCCGCTGCTTCGCCCCTGCCCGGACTGCCTGGCCGACCTGCGCGCGCTCGAGCGGCGGCCAACGGAGACGCTCCGGGTGCGAAGCGCGATCGAGGCCCGCGCGGAGGCGGGGCTCGCCGAGGCTCGCGCCCTGCGCGACCAGCGGCTCGAGCAGCGGGCCGAGGCGCGCCGGCGGTGGGCTCGGAGCCTGCGCCGGGCCGGCCCGGATGACCTGCGGGCGGCGCTGCTCTCGGCCTTCACGAACGCCTTCGACCGCTGGACGGCGCCGGTGTAGACTCGCGCAGCCTGGCGGCGGTCAATCCAAGGAGGGAGCACCGATGCATCGAACCAGCGCGCGCATGAACCGCCGCGAGCTGCTCGGGTTGGGAGCGCTGGCGCTTGGCGCGGCGGCGTGCGGCGGCTCGACGGGCGGAGGGGGCGGCGCCTCGGCCTCGTCGCAGTCCCTGTCGGGCAAGAAGCTCGAGAGCACGCTCAAGTTCTACAACTGGGCCCAGTACGTGAACCCGGAGAACACGAAGGCATACGAGGCCGAGACCGGCGTCAACTTCGAGGAGTCGAACTTCACCTCGAACGAGCAGCTTCTGACGAAGCTTCAGACGACCAAGGGCCAGCAGACCTACGACATCATCGTCCCGGACGCCGATCACGTCCGGATCGAGAAGGACCTCGGGCTTCTGATGAAGCTCGACCACAGCCTCATCCCCAACCTGAAGAACCTCGCGCCGCACTGGACGCAGCTCCCGTACGACCCCGGGAACGTCTACTCAGTCCCGAAGGACACGGGCATCACGGGGTTCACGCTCCGCACCGACCGAGTCACCGCTGATCTGCACACCTGGAAGGACTTCTTCGACTTCCTGCCGCACGCCTCCAACCTGACGGTGAACTTCATCGAGAGCCCCTCCGAGGTGATCG
>DATIDU010000234.1:0-2941 GCA_035456145.1 Gaiellales bacterium
GGGTTCCCCCGCGGGCCCCCTCCTTAAGAGCTGGCGTGGCGTTTGCCGCGCTCCGGCGAAGAACGCGGTCTTCGCCGGAGCCACGAGCGTCAGGGGCGTGTGCGGGGCGTGGGGACAGTCCCTGAACTTCGTGCGACATTCATCCGTTACCACGGCGTGACGATTGCCGAGCGGATGGGCGCGTGTTCCGGCACGAATGCGCCGCAGCGTTGTCACGGCGACCGTTCAGGGACTGTCCCTCCTCCGAATACGATGCGGCGCGTGCGGCTGTCGGTGATCGGCCACGTGGAGTGGGTGACGTTCGCGCGGGCGCCGTTCGTGCCGGCGGCGGGCGAGATCGTGCACCTGGAGGAGCCGTTCTCGCAGCCCGCGGGCGGCGGGGCGGTCACGGCCGTCGCGCTCGCCAGGATGGGCGCCCACGTCACCTTCTACACGGCGCTCGGGAGTGACGGCCGCTCCCAGCCGGTGCTCGAGGCGTACGGCGTGCGGGTCGAGGCGGCGATCCGCGACCGGCCGCAGACCGAGGTGCTCGCCCTCCTCGACCCCGCCGGCGAGCGCACGCTGTATGTGATCGGCGAGAACGACGCACCGGTGGCGGCCGACCCGCTGCCGTGGGATGAGATCGCGTCCGACGCCGGCTGCTACTTCACCGGCTACGACCCCGAGACGCTCCGGCTCGGCCGCCGCACCCCTGTCCTCGTCGTCACCGCCCGCCGGTTCGACGCGCTGGTCAAAAGCGGCGTCCGCGCCGACGCGCTCGTTGGCAGCGGCCGCGACCGCGGGGAGCGGTTCGACCTCGACCGCCTGGTGGAGCCGCCCCGCCACGTCATCGTGACCGACGGCATGCGGGGCGGCACCGGCTACAGCGCCGCTGCGGTTCCCGGGCCGATCGTCGACACCTACGGCGCGGGCGACACGCTCGTCGCGGGCGTCCTCTTCGGCCTCGCCTCGGGGTGGGAGCTCGACCGGACGCTCGCGTTCGCCGCCGAGCGGGCCGCCGAGGCGCTCACGTGGCGCGGAGCCCTGCCGCCCCTGCCATGACTCCCGCCCGGACGCTTGCTAATGTCTCCGCCGTGCGCCGGCCAGCCGTCCTGATCGCCGTGCTCCTCGTGGCCGGAGCGATCGCCGGCTGCGGCGGAAGCGGCGTCTCAAAGCCCGGCGAGGCCGACCTTGCCAACGGCAAGACGCTGTTCGTGAGCCAGTGCGGTCCCTGTCACGTGCTCGACGACGCGGGCACCCACGGCGCGCTCGGCCCGAACCTCGACGACGCCGCCGCGGGCGACCGGGTCGCCGGCCTCGACCAATCCTCCTTCGAGGCGCTCGTCCGCCAGCAGATCGACGAGGCCGACGCGCCGATGCCGCGTCACCTCGTGAAGGGCTCCGACGCGCGTGATGTCGCCGCCTATGTGGCGAGCGTCGCCGGCGTGAAGCTGGCCCAGCAGAACAACCCCGGCTCGACCCCGCAGTAGCGGCGGGGCGGTTAACCGCACCTCAGCCTCGGCGGTAGCCGTATTCCGGGCAGAGGAAACGGCTGCCAGAGTGGACGGCACACCGCAACTCCATCCCCAGGAGGGCCAATGTCAAGCTTCCCGCGAGCCTCTGCGCCGCTCGATCCGTCCGCACTGCGATCCCGCCTCGAAGGCGACATCGTTCTCTCCTCCGACGACGGCTGGGACGCGGCCCGGCAGGCGTGGAACCTCGCGGTCGACCAGCACCCCGCCATGGTCGCGCTGCCCGAGACGGCCGCTGACGTCGCGGCCGTCGTCGCGTACGCGGCCGAGGCCGGCCTGCGCGTCGCGACCCAGGGGACGGGCCACGGCGCCGCCGCCCGCGGCGGCGAGCTCGCCGACTCGATCCTCCTCAAGATGGAGCGGATGCGCGGCATCGAGATCGACGCCGCCAACCGCACGGCCCGCGTCGAGGCGGGGGTCGTCTGGGCCGATGTGGCCGAGGCCGCCGCCGAGCACGGTCTCGCGGCGCTTGCCGGCTCGTCACCCGATGTCGGCGTGGTCGGCTACACCCTCGGAGGCGGACTGAGCTGGCTCGGGCGCCGCCACGGCCTGGCCGCGTCGAACGTCGTCTCGGTCGAGATCGTGACGGCCGACGCCGAGATCCGCCGCATCGACGCCGAGAGCGACCCCGACCTCTTCTGGGCGGTGCGCGGCGGCGGCGGCAGCTTCGGAGCCGTCACCGCGATCGAGTTCACCCTCTTCCCGCTCACCGAGGTGTACGCGGGCGTCATGCTGTGGCCCATCGAGCGGGCCGGCGAGATCCTCCACGCCTGGCGTGAGTGGACGGCCGAGATGCCCGACGACATGACGACCGTCGGCCGGCTGCTCCAGCTCCCGCCGATCCCCGACATCCACGAGCCTCTTCGCGGCCGCTCGTTCGTCGCCGTGCAGGCCTTCTACCTCGGCAGCGAGGCGGAGGGCGCCGCGCTCGTCGCGCCGATCCGGGCGCTTGGGCCCGAGATCGACACCGTCGCGATCACCCCGGTCGCGGCGCTCCAGCACGTCCACATGGACCCCGAGCATCCCGTCCCGGGCGTCGGCGACGGCCTCCTGCTCGACGACCTTCCGGCCGCCGGCATCGACGCCCTGGTCGCAGCTGCCGGGCCCGGCTCGGGCTCGCCGCTCCTCTCGGTCGAGGTGCGCCAGCTGGGCGGCGCCCTCGGCAGGCCGGCCGCCGGTGGCGGCGCGGTGTCGCACCTCGACGCCGACTTCGGAGTCTTCGGCGTGGGGATCGCCATGTCGCCGGAGCAGGGAGCCGCGGTGGCGGCCCACATGGAGAGCGTGCGCGAAGCGCTCGCTCCCTGGGAGGCCGAGACGACCTACCTCAACTTCGCCGAGCGCGACGTCCCCGGCGACCGCATCTTCGGGCCGTACACCCATCACCGGCTGCGGGCGGTGAAGGCGACCTACGACCCGGCCGACCGCTTCCG
>DATIDU010000235.1:0-14220 GCA_035456145.1 Gaiellales bacterium
CAGCGCGAGTGCGGCCCGGCCGCGCGCCCGCACCTCGCGGGCGACCGCTTTCGGGTCGGCGCCATCGGCGATCCGGCGGCGGGCGTGGGCGACCCGCGCCCGGTGAGCGCCGATCATCGCGTTCGCCGCCACCCACGCCTCCACCTCGCTCGGGGATCCGGGCTCCGCCGCGATGAGCGCCGCCAGCGACGCTGTGTAGTCGGCGAACACCTCTCGCTCGCGCGCGAGCAGCGCCGGACTCGAGATGATCATCCGCGTGATCGCGGTGAGCCGCTCCCCGGCAGCGGGATCGTCGCTCGCCAGGAGCCCGCGCTGGACGAGGAGGAACCGACCGAACGCGGCGAGCACCGACTCACCCGGCGCGCGGTCGCGGACCGTCGACAGCAGCTCGTCCTCGAATGACTCCAGGCGCCAGTAGACGAGGTCCTCCTTGCGGGGGAAGTAGTTGAAGACCGTCTGCTGGGAGACGTCGGCGGCGCGCGCGACCTCGGCAACGGTAACCCGCTCGAAGCCTCGCTCCGCGAAGAGCCGGCGCGCGGTGTCGGCGATCAGCTCGCGGGTCGCCTGCTTCTTTCGCTCGCGCAGCCCCGGCGTCTCCATGCCCGCAGCATACCGCGTCTCCCTCCAATATTTGTGTCACACGAATTTTTTTGCCACACTACGATCGGGACAACCTCACCGACACTCCATGACCGGGCCGCTCCGGTCGCGGCGGTCGGCATCCCGTTCGCCGCGATCGTGCTGGCGATGCTGCCTGGGGTCCTCGACCAGACGATCCTCGCGACCGCACTCCCGGTGATCGCGACCGACCTCGGCAGCCTCGCGGACCTCTCGTGGGTGGTCACCGCCTACGTCGTCGCGGCGGCCGCCACCACTCCCGTCTGGGGGAAGGTCGGCGACCGACACGGCCGCCGCACGTGCCTCCAGGTCGCGCTCGCCGTCTTCATCGCGTCGTCCGCACTCTGCGGCGCCGCGCAGGACATCCCGCAATTGGTCGTCCTGCGCGCCGTGCAGGGCGCCGCAGCCGGAGGCCTCATGACGCTCGCCATGGCGGCGGTCGGTGACCTCGTCCCTCCGCGTGAACGCGGCCGCTACCAGGGCTACATCGCGGCGACCTTCGCCGTCGCGACGATTGTCGGTCCGCTGGTCGGCGGTGCGCTCGTGCAGCACGCCGGCTGGCGCTGGGTGTTCTTCGTCAACCTTCCGGTCGGACTCGTCGCGCTGGCCGGAGTCGGCCTGCGCCTGCCGTCTGCGCCGGCCGACCGCCGCCGGGGGGAGCTCGACGCCCGGGGCGCGGCGCTCCTGGCGGGCGCGACCGCAGCGTTCATGCTCGTCTGCATTTGGGGCGGACAGCGCTACGCGTGGGGCTCCGCGCAGATCGCAGGCCTCGCGGCGGCCGCCGTGGCTCTCACAGCCGGGCTGGCCGCGCACGAGCGCCGGGCCGCCGACCCGATCGTGCCGTTCCACCTCCTGCGCACGCGGGTCGTCGCGGTCACGAGCGCGGCTCTCTTCCTGGCGACGGCCGCCCTCTTCGCGGTCACCGTCTTCGTACCGGTGTTCCTCGAGGCCGCGACCGGCGCGACGCCGACCGAGGCCGGGCTCCTGCTCGCACCGGCCATGCTCGGGATCACCGTCTCAACGACGCTCTCCGGGCGCAGCATCTCCCGGACGGGGCGCTACAAGCGGTTCCCGATTGCGGGGCTGGGCGCGATGGCCGTCGGCCTCATCCTCCTCGCCGCGCTGGCGGGCGAGCGGTCGCAGGCGGCGGCCGGGCTGGGGCTCGCGGTGTTCGGCCTCGGTTTCGGCATGGTGACGCAGGTGCTCATCATCGCCGTTCACAACAGCGTCGACCGCAGCGAGCTCGGGATCGCGACCGCGGTCACCGGGTTCTTCCGGGCGCTGGGCGGTGCGGTCGGAGCCGCGGTGCTCGGAAGCGTGTTCGCGGCGCAGGCCGGGGGCGGCGTGGTCGACGGCGCGCGGGCCGTGTTCCTGGTCGCGGCGCCGCTCGCGCTGCTCGCGCTCCTTGCGGTCGTCCTCCTTCCGGAGAAGCCGCTCGAGACGCGGGGGTGATCCTGGGGGTACGCTCGCATGATGCACGCCTCGATCTGGCGGTTCGCCGGCGATCCGGACGACCTGCTCGCCCGCTACGACGCGATGGTCGCCGAGATCCCGCCCGGGAACCTCATGCTGCACGTGTGCCTGCGGGCCGACGACGGCATCGTGCTCGTCGACACCTGCCCGTCGGCGGAGATCTTCGAGGCGTTCGTGGCCGGCGAGGGGTTCCGGGCGCTGCGGACCCGTCACGGCCTGCCGGAGCCCGAGCGGCTCGAGGACTTCCCCGTCCACCGGGCGTTCGTGGACGGCCTGCCGCGAGCCTGAGCCGTATCCGACCGTCAGGACACGTCTCAGGCGGCTCAGGCGGCGATCAGCACGATGGCGACCGTCATCGTCACCACCGCCGCGGCCACGGCGACCCAGAGCGCATCCTGGTGCGTGTATGCGAATCGCCGCATTCGCGCGCGGAACCCGAGCGCACCGGGCGGGAGGACAAGTGCGCCCGAGTCCCGGTTGGGCGGGCGGATGCGGGGCGGCGTGATGCGGGGGACGGCGGCGCGGCCCCACTCGGCGAGCGTGCCGCGGGCGCGCGCCATGCGCGCCGTGCCCTCGTCGGGTCGGCGCGCCCAGGCTCCGGCCGCACCGGCGAGCCGCGCCGCCAGCGGCCGGCGGGGCGGCCCCTCTGGCGCGGGTGCGCGCACCCGCATCCGTCCGAAGAGGGCCGCCAGCGCAAGCGCCATCGCGATCGCGGCCGCGGCGATGACCGCGAACGCCGAGGCGCCGTACCGCTGCACGATCACGACGACGGCCTGCGGAGGCAGGTAGGGAGGCGGTGTGATGGCCGTTACCCGGCAACCGGGCGCGCTCGCCGAGCCGTCCGGTGCGAGGAACCCCGCGACGATCCCGGGGCCGCTGCCCGATTCCGCCGCGGTGCTCTCCGGCAGCGCGCACTGCACGACGCGCCTGCTCCGCAGCCGATCCCAGACGAGCCCGAGCACATCCGCGTCGGAGAGGTCGGTGACCGCGGAGTGGGCGACGGCGGTGCCGGTCGACTGGAGGTCGCTCACGCTCGTCGGCTGAAGCGCGTGGCCCACGATCGCGCGCAGGACGCGCCGCTCGGCCGCGTCGCGCTGCTCGCTTCCCGCCGCGCCCTGCCGCAGGTACACGGCGGTGTGCAGCCCGTTCAGCCGCAGCGTGCCGGCTGGAAACCGCCACGTGCGGGTCGGCGAGACCGGGAGCTCGACCTCGACGGGATTGCGGAGCTGGATTCCGCCGATCCCGTCGACGAGCCGTGACACCTGTCCGAGGTTGATGACGGCGACGTGCGCGACATCGATGCCGAGCCGCAGGCGCAGGACCCGGACCAGCTTCGGGATCGACTGGCGGCTCACGCGGCGCCCGTCCAGCATGGCGCTCGGGGGCACCGAGAGGAACGCCGCGGTGCCCTCGCCGGGTACCGTCCGGAAGAGCACGAGACCGCCGGAGGCCAGTCCGCCCGCCCCGCGGACGAGCGTGACCTGGGGCGCGTCGAGCGTGTCCTTCGACGGCGGCAGGGCGGCGCGGATCGTCGCCGGCAACGGCGCCTCCGACCGGTGGATCTCGGCCGAGAACCGGTGGTACTGCACCGCGAGCACGATGAACCCCGCCGCCGCCGCCGTGCAGATCGCCAAGACAAGCAGCACGAGCGCCTGCCCGAGCCTTCGCATTTTGCCATCCCCCTTCGGGGAGCCGGTCCTTCCACGGCTCCGCGGACTGTGAATTACAGCATCAGGAACCTCAAGTCAACTGATTACCCAGCCTCGGGCGGCCGCGAACGCCGTGCTGAGCGCCTGCCATAGACTGGCGCCGTGGCCCTGTGTCCGAGCTGCGGCACCGAGAACGCGGAGCACGCTCGGTTCTGCCTTCACTGCGGGACCGAGCTCGCCGCCGCGGCGCGGCCCGGCGAGGAGCGGAAGCTCGTCACGGTCCTCTTCGCCGACCTGTCGGACTCGACCGGCCTCGGCGACCGTCTCGACGCCGAGACGCTGCGCGACCTCCTAGCCCGGTTTCTTCGCCGCCATGCGCGCCGAGATCGACGCCGAGGGAGGCACCGTCGAGAAGTACATCGGCGACGCCGTCATGGCCGCATTCGGGGTGCCGGCCGCGCACGAGGACGACCCCGCCCGGGCGCTCCGGGCCGCGCGGCGCATGCAGCGCCGGCTCGCAGAGCTGAACGGCGAGCTCGCCGCGACGTACGGGATCGAGCTGCGGATGCGGATCGGCGTGAACACGGGCGAGGTGCTCGCCGCGACCGCTCCACGCCCCGGTGAGGCGCTCGCCACCGGCGATGCCGTGAACGTCGCCGCCCGCCTCCAGCCGGCGGCCGAGCCCGGCCAGATCGTGGTCGGCGAGCGCACCGCCGCCGCGGTGCGCGGATTCGCGCTCGAACCGCTCCCGGCCCTCGAGCTGCGCGGCAAGCCGGAGGCGGTCGGCGCGATGCTCCTCGCGGGTGAGACCGACGAGCCGGCGCGCGGCATCCCGGGCCTGCGCTCGCCGATGGTCGGACGCGACGGCGAGGTCGCCCTCCTGACGAGCCTCCTCCGCCGCGTCGCCGACGACCGGGCGGCCACCTCGTGACCGTCTACGGCGACCCCGGCGTCGGCAAGAGCCGGCTCGTGGCCGAGGTCACCGCCGGAGCCGGCGCCCGGGTCGTGCGCGGCCGGTGCCTGCCCTACGGCGACGGCATCACGTTCTGGCCGCTCGCCGAGATCGTGAAGGCCGAGGCCGGCGTCCATGACACCGACCCGCCCGAGGTCGCGCTGCGGCGTATTCGGGGGCTGGGCGAGGCCGAGCCAGTCGGGCGCGCCGGCGACGCGGCCGTCGAGCTCACGGCCGCCCGCTCTCCGATCGAGCGGGCGCGCGCTCTGGCCGAGCTCGCGCAGCTCGCCGACCTCGCCGCACGGGCCGGATCACGGCCTGACGACGGTGAGAGCCGCGGCGGCGACGAGCACGCCGGCGAGGCAGCGGTTGACGAGGCGGGCGCGTCCGGGGTCGCGGAGTAGCGGCGCGAGCGATGACCCGGCCGCCAGCCAGGCGGTGTTGATACCGACGATCATGACCGTGAGGACGGCGACCTTGGCGGCCGCATCCGCAGCCGTGCCGTCAGCCAGCCGGGCGCTGGCGAAGACGGCGGCGATCGCAATCCAGGCCTTCGGATTGGCGACGCCCAGGAGCGCGCCGCCGGCGAGGCCGGGCGCGGCGAGCTTCGCCCGGTCGTCCGAGAGCGGCGGGGCGGTCGCGATGTGGTAGGCGAGCCAGACGATGTAGGCCGCCCCCGCGAGGATCAGCGCCGGCCGTACCGCCGGGACGGCGAGCAACGCCGCGGTGATCCCGGTCGCCACCGCCACGAGCACGGCCGCCGTGCCGGCGATGATGCCGGCGAGGTACGCGAGCGAGCGCCGCATCCCGTAGGCCGAGCCCGCCGCGGTCAGGCTGATCGTCGCCGGGCCCGGCGTCCCCATGATGGCAAGCGCCGTCAGGATCAGCGATCCGGCGGCGTCCCAGCGGTACGGTGAGGGCATGCACCCGACGCTAGACGGGCTCGACGGCACCGGTCTAGAACGATCGTGCGACCGGATCCGCCTCGGCAGGGGCGCCCCCGGCATCGAGCGGGCAGACGTGCGGCTCCGCGGACACGGCTTCTCGCCGCACCGCCACGACACGTATGCGATCGGGGTCACGACCGCCGGCGTCCAGGTCTTCCACTACCGCGGCCGGCGGCATGTGTGCCTGCCCGGGCAGGTGCATGTCCTTCACCCCGACGAGCTCCACGACGGCGGCCCGGCGACGGACGCCGGGTTCGCCTACCGCATCGTCTACGTCGAGCCGGAGCTCGTTCGAGACGCGCTGGGCGGCGGGCCGCTGCCGTTCGTCGCCGATCCCGTGCACGACGCCACGCCGGCCCTCGCGGGCCTCGGCCCGTTGCTGACCGAGATCGAGGACCCGCTGGGCGAGCTGGCGCGGAGCGACGCGGCCGTGACGGTCGCCCGCGTCCTGAGGGCGCTCGCGGGACGGACGGAGCCGGAGGGCGCGATCGACCTGGCGGCCATGACGCGCGTGCGCGAGCACCTGGCCGCGCACGCCTGCGAGCGGACGCCCGCGGCCGTCCTCGAGCGGATCGCCGGCCTCGACCGCTTCACGCTCGCGCGCCACTTCCGGCGCGCCTACGGCACGAGCCCCGACCGGTACCGGACCATGCGCCGCCTGACGCTCGCCCGCTCGGCAATCGCCGCCGGCGTCCCGCTGGCCCGGGCCGCGCTCGACGCGGGCTTCGCCGACCAGAGCCACATGACGCGGCAGTTTGTGCGCGCCTACGGGCTCACGCCGGGACGCTGGGCCCGGATCGCTCACCCCGACGGGTGATCTTTGCGGCGCGACCGCAGGAATCCGGCGCCGGGCGGGTTTACCGTTCATGCGTCGAACGCTCCTTCGCCGCCCCCACGCCGGCTCCCAGCGGGGCCAGACGCTGCCCCTCATCTGCCTCTTCATGGTCACCCTGCTCGGGATCAGCGGGATGGTGCTCGACCTCGGGAACGGCTACGCGCAGCGCCGCGCCGTCCAGAACGAGGCCGACGCCGCGGCGATCGCCGGCGCCGACGCCGTTCCCACCGGCGGGACGGCCGCCGCAGCGCAACAGATGGCGGCGAAGAACGGCAGGCCGGGCGACCAGGTGACGGTCACGATGTCCGGGAACGACACCGTCACGGTGACGGTGTCGCGGGTCGCGCCGACGTTCTTCCTCAAGGTGTTCGGCAAGACGTCGCTCCCGGTGTCGGCGACCGCGGTCGCCCGGATCGAGGCCCTCGGCGCAGTCAAGGGCCACGTGTCGCCCTACGCGGTCACCGTGGCCGCGTACGCGAACGGCACGGGGACGACGCTCTTCAAGGAGAGCCAGCCCGGCGCCTACGGCACGATCGACCTGCCCACGACCGACAACACGAGCGGCGGCAGCTGCTCCGGCAACGTCAACAAGGGCACCCCGTCTAACATCTCACCGGAGCTCTCCGACAACCTGCCCTCCGGCACGCTGGTGGTGGGCGGCTGCCTCTCGGTGAAGTCGGGTGCCTCGCAGCCGTCCGGCAACGTCGTCAACACGATCCCGCCCGGGAACGGCAACATGGCGCAGGATCTCCAGCCCCTCGGAAACGGCCAGTACCAGGTGATCCCCCAGCCCTGGGACGACTCGAACGGCCTGCCGCCCAGGCTGATGTACATCCCGATCGTCCAGACCCTCCCGAGCGGCAACGGGCAGGCGACGATCGTGAGCTTCGCCTGGTTCTACATGACGAGCGCGACCGGCGGCGGGAGCGGGCTCACGATCAACGGCCAGTGGGTGACGCTCCAGCTTCCCCCGACGGGTGAAACCATCCAGTACGTCCCGGGGGCGATCGGCCAGGTCCTGACCTCCGAGCTCATCGGCTGATGACCCCCGAAGTGGTGGTTGAGACGGCGACCGCAGATGCCGATGGAGTCCCTGCGCAGGCGGTTCTTGCGCAATCGCGTCGCGAAGGGATTACCGGGTGGCACTGGCAGAAACGTCGGTGGTTCGCACGGACTCGGGCCGTGTCCTCACCGTGCTCTACCAGGAGCACGCCGCTGAGGCGTTCCGCTACGCGCTGCACCTCACCGGGCGGCGGGCGGATGCGGAGGACATCGTGCAGCAGGTGTTCCTGCTGGCGCATCGCCACCTCGAAAGCGGGCGCGACCTCGTGAGCCCGCGGCCGTGGCTTCTCACCGCGGTGCGCCACCGGGCGTTCAACCTCGCCCGTGATCACCGTGAGATCCCGGTCGACGAAGTGGCCGCAGCCGCCGTTCCGCGCGAGCAGTCGCGGGACGAGGCGGCAGAGCTTGCGGAGGTCCGCGGCATGCTGTGGACGCTCCCGGAGGCCCAGCACCAGGCATTCGTGCTTCGCCACTGGAGCGGACTCTCGCAGGGCGAGATCGCCGAGGTGCTCGAGACGACACCCGCTGCGGTCGAGTCGCTGCTCGTCCGGGCCCGGGCGGCCCTTCTCCGGTCGCACGATTCGGCCTCCGAGACCTGCAGCCGCATCCGTAGGCGCCTGCTCGGTGCGGCCACGCTGGGCACTGCCGACGAGGCCCACGTGGCGAGCTGCCGCTCCTGCGGCCAGGCCCGCGCGCGACTCGCCCGAGCGGCGAACCTGGCCGGGACGCTGGCGCTCGTCCCCGGGACGCACGTCGCGGACTCGCTCGCACGTCTCATCCCGGGGTTCTCGGCGCACGCCGCCACGAGCGCGGCAGCGGCCGGTACGGCAGGTGTCGGCGCAGGTGCGGGATCCGGCGGGGCGACGGCGGGGTGGGGCACGACGACCGCCGTCACGACGGCCGGCAAGATGACCGTCGTCGCCAAGGCCGCGGCGGCCGTCGTCGCCGCGACGGCCGTGGTCGGCACCGCGGCGCCCGCGCAGCATGCATTGACCCGCCTGGTCGAGCGGTACGCCTCGGCGTACCGGCCCGCCCCGGAGCGGAAAGCCGTCTCACCAGCCCCGACGGCAGCGGGCACCGGCCCGGCGCACGCGCCGGCCGGGCAGGCACCGGCCGTACCGGCGCCGGACGGCTCACGCGGCCACGCGCCGCCCCCAAACCCCGGGAAGCACACCGGCGCCGGCGACGGGCACGGCCACGGAAAGCCGGCCGACCCGGGCGCGCCGGCCGCGGGCGCCGGCAAGGGCAACGGCCATGCTCCCAAGGCGGGCGGGAACGGCAAGGCGGTAGGCCCGCCGGCGGGAGCCGGCGGCCACGGCGGCGGAAAGCCCGCCGGAGCCGGAGGAGGCGCGGGCAAGCCGGCCGGCACGGGCGGCGGCAGCGGGAACGCCGGCGGAAACGGGAATGCCGGCGCCAACGGGAATGCCGGCGGCAACGGCAACGGCGGCGGAAAGCCCGCCGGAGCGGGCGGCGGCAAGCCCTAGGGCGAGCCGGGGCGTGCGATCGCCTCGAGCGGCCGTGCATTGACCACGGCCGAGCGCGGCGCTCCGCCGCGGCGGGCGACGTGGACCGCGTAGCGCATGTTCGCCAGGCCGGCGGCCGAGTGCGAATCGCTGGAGCACACGATCCGGACGCCGGCCGCAAGCGCCTCTCGCACGTGCACCCCGGACAGGTCAAGCCGGCTCGGCAGGCCGTTCACTTCCAGCGCGACCCCGGTCTCGAGCGCCGTCTCGATGGTGCGCTCGAGATCGAGCGCGTTCTCGGGCCGGTGGCCCACGATCCGGCCGGTCGGATGGCTGAGGCACCGGGCGGCGGGATGCCGCATCGCATGCGTCACACGCGCGGTCAGCTCGCGGCGGCTCGCCCGCTGGCCCGCGTGGAGCGAGATCTGCACCCAGTCGAGCTCCTCCAGGACGTCGTCGGGGAGGTCGAGGGAGCCGTCGCGGAGGATGTCGCACTCGATGCCGCGCAGCACGCGGAACGGCGCCAGCTCCTCGTTCGCCCGCGCGATCTCCTCGGCCTGGCGGCGGACACCGTCGGCATCGAGGCCGGGGACGACGCCGACGCTCGTCGTGTGGTCGCAGATCGCGAGGTAGTCGTACCCGCGCGACCGCGCCGCCTCGCCCATCTCGCGCACCGTCGCCCGGCCGTCCGACCAGGTCGAGTGGCAGTGCAGATCGCCGCGGATCGCATCCTCCTCGAGGAGGTCGGGCGGAGGCGGCGCGGCGGTCACCTCGCGCAGCTCCGGCGGCGCGTACGCGCGCCCCGCTTGCTGGAAGACGGCCTCCTCGTCGGGAACCTCCGCCAGCGGCTCCATCGCCGCGACGAACCCGGCCGACCCCGTCGCCCGCACGAGCGCCGTCCCGAAGGAGCCGGGAGGCGAGACCACCAGCTCGACGGCGAGCCCCTCGACCGTCATGCCGGTGTCGGGATCGAGCGTGGCGACGATCTCGGGCAGCGCGGCAAACCGGCGCCTGGCCTCAGCCGCGTCCTCGGCGGCGACCGCCACGGCGAGCCGCGACGGCGTCTCGTGCCATCTGCGGGCATCCCCGGCCGGGACGCCCCCCAGCCCACCGGCGATGCGCTCCAGGAGCGCCCGGGCGTCGCTCAGCATGAGCTCCCTCCCGCCGGCGGGTGCCGGTGCCGCGAGCGCCGAGACGATCCGCGCTTCCGTATCCGGCCCGATCCCGCGGACATCCTGCAGCCGTCCCTGCGCCGCCGCGGCGCGCAGCTCCTCGACCGTGCCGACGCCGAGGGCGGCGCCGATCTCCACGAACCGCTTTGCCGAGAAGCCGTGCATCCGCCCGAACGCGGCCAGCTCGGGTGAGACTGTCGCCCGCAGCTCCTCGACCTCCGCCAGCCGCCCGGTCTCCACGAGCTCGCGCAGGCGGCCCTCGATCCCCGAGCCGATGCCGCGCAGGCTCCGCACCCGGCCCTCCCGCACCAGGTCGGCGACGGACACGGGAGTCGTGCGGACGAGGTCGGCGGCGCGACGGTAGGCCCGGGTCGCGTACGAGTTCGCCTCCGCCAGATCGAGCAGCGCGGCGTACTCGTCGAGGGCCGATGCCAGCTCCGCGTTCGTCGGCGGCACGCCGGGAACGCTAAAGGACGGCGCCTAGATCCGCCGGTAGCGCGCGTCGGCGATCGAGTAGACGCCGAACGCCACGAGGCCGGCGGCGACCACGAGCAGGAGGGCGGTGCCGTACGACTGGTGCGCCAGCTTGGCGAGCGCACCGTCCAGCCCGACCGCCTTCTTGGGCGCGTAGTCGATCGCAGCCTTGACGACGAACACTCCGATCAACCCGAAGGCGGCCATGCGCGCCAGGTGGCCGACGACGCCGATGATCGTGATCCAGCGGAGGGCCGTCGGTCCCATCTTCTCGGTCTTGTCCTCCTCGAGGAACTTGCGCGAGATGCCCTTGTACCCCTGATAGAGCGCCACGCCGATGAAGATCGCCCCCGCGGCTCCGACGATCCACTGGCCGCCGGGCCAGCTCAACACGCCCGCGGTCGACGAGTGGGCGTTGCCGGAGCTGCTCGAGCTCCCGAGCAGGATCCCCACCGCCAGTGCGCACATCGCCGTGTACGAGAGTCCGCTCGCCAGCGCCACGATGCGCCCCGAGGTGGAGCTGTCGCCGCCGCCCTCCGGTCCGTTGCCGTACGCCGCCTGGACGAAGCGCCACAGCGCGTATCCGCCGAGGCCGATCGCCACCGCGATCAGAAGCCCGTGGCCGAACGGCTGCTGCTGGATCGTCTGCATGGCACCGCGCTGGTTCGTCTTCTCGTTGGACGAGTGGATCGCCACCTGGATCGCGAGCAGGCCGATCGTCCCGTAGATCACGCCGCGGGCGACGAACCCGACCCGGGCCAGTGCCTCGAATGCGGGGCTGCGCGTCGCGCGCCTGCCTTCGCTTCGAACATCTGTCGAGATGGTGGTGTTCACGATCGTCCCCCTCCGTTGCCGTTCGTCGATACGGGTACCCGCACCGTGATCGCGCCCGGCTCGACGGCGAGCCGGTACGACTTGACCTTCGACCGGGCTCCGCCGTCGAGCTCGTACGGCACCTTCCGGTCGAGCTTGACGTTGACCTTGCGGCCCTGCGTGACGCGGAAGAACGGCGAGCGCTCCGGGCTGCCCGCGACCGTGCGCGCCACCGTCCGCGTCCACTCGGCCACGCCCTCGGCCGTGATGACGGCGATGTCGATCCGGCCGTCGTCCGGCGTCGCGTCGGCGAACACCTCGACGCCTGCGAAGAGCGCTCCGACGTTGCCGGCCAGAATGCAGCTCGCCGGCCCCTCGTACCAGGTGTTGCCCTCGACCCGGATCCGGGCCGTGAACGACTGTGTGCGCATGCTCTTGGCGCCGGTCCACAGATAGGCGGCCCGGCCGAATCGGTCCTTGAGCGAGCCGTCGGCCCCGCCGATCATCTCGGCGTCGAACCCGGCTCCGGCCATCACCGCGAACCGCTCGCCGTTCATGCTGGCGACGTCGATCGAGCGGTTCGCGCCGAAGAGCCCCGTGGTCACGGCACCCTCGATGTCCTTCGGGACGCCCAAGTTCGAGGCCAGCAGGTTCGCGGTCCCCGCCGGCACGATCGCCATCGTGCACCCGCTTCCGGCGAGCGTGTCGATGCAGCGCTGCGCCATCCCGTCGCCGCCCCACACGAAGACGTGGTCGGCGCCCTGCTGGAGCAGCCGGCGCACCTGCTTGGGCGCCTTGCGGCTCTTCGGAACCTCGACCCAGAGCGGGTCGGAGACGCCGTGGCGCGCGAGCACGCGGCGCAGCTCCGACAGTCCGCCGTCCACCGTCTTGCCGCTGTGCGCGATGACCGCGACGGTACTCACGCCGCCGAGTCCTTCCGCGCCGCCGCACCCGCGACGCGGGCGGCGGTGAGCGCGATCAGCAGGCAGCCGATGCCGACCAGGATGCCGGCCGTGACGTCGGTGGGATGGTGCATGCCGCGGTACATCCGGGCGAGGGCAACGAGCAGCGGGATGGCGATGGCGACGAGCCAGATCGCCGCCCGCAGAGCGGCGCTGCGCACCCAGGAGGTGAGAAGCAGGGCGATGCCGCAATAGACCGTGACCGAGGCGGCCGTGTGGCCCGAGTAGAAGCTGTCGTTCACCGGCAGGTCGTCGAGGCGGGGAACGTGGGGCCGCTGCCTCTCGATCACGAGCGTGACGACCCGGTATGTCGCCGCCTCGACGGCGATCGCCGTCACGATGAATGCGGCCACACGCCAGCGGCGCCGAACCGCCGCCACGAGCACGGTGAGCACCACGAGCGCCGGGAGGGCGTACACATCGCCCATCGCCGACAGCCAGAAGGAGATGTCCGTACGGAGCCCCGTGCGGTGATCTGCCAGCCACACGTTCACGTGCTCGTCCCGGTGGCCGAAGCCGTTCTCGGGGAGCGCATAGTGCTGGAGCGCCCACCCCGCCGCGACGGTCACGGCCGCGAGAAGGGCGAAGCCCACGAGGGTGACGAGGAGATAGGCGCGCACCGGATGGCCGGCCATCGCGCGTCCGAGCCGTCCCGAGACGGCCCGCGGGTCGAGCGGCGAGCGGCGGCCCGTGCGGGCGCTCCCATCCGCGCGGCTCGCATCTGACGTACGCGTTGCCTGTTCCTGGACAGCCATGTTGGCCCAGGGTTTTCCCCCAACACGTCATGGGCAAACTGCTTCGTGTGCCGGTCGTCGCGCTGATCCTGGTCTCCACCGCCGCCGGAATGCTTGCCTGGGGCGCCGCGCGCGCTGCCCTGCGAACGTGGTGGGGCCGGGCTCCGGGAGCCGCCGCTGCCGAGGAGCTCCGAGCCCATGGCCGCACGTCCGGCTTCGTGCGAAACCGGCTCGACGCGGAAGTCGCGACGGGCCTGGCGCTGACGCTGGCGCTCGCCGCGATGACCGTGGCTGGGATCCTCGTCGGGCTGCTGGCGCTCGTCGTCCGCCGAAGCGACGCGCTCGCCGGCATCGACTCGTCCGCGGCGGACTGGGCCCGCGATCACGCCGGCCCGACGACGCACCGGATCCTCGAAGCCTTCACGAGCCTGGCGTCGACCGAATGGGTGATCGTGATCGCCGTCGTCGTCGGGGCGATCGAGTGGGTGCGGGTCCCCAGCCGCTGGATCCCGATCTTCCTCGCGACCGTCACGCTGGGCGACTCGCTCGTCACGAACCTCGTGAAGGGTGCCGTGGACCGGGCCCGTCCGGCGATCGAGCCCGTCGCGGCGACGCTCGGCCCGTCGTTTCCGAGCGGCCACTCCTCGACCGCCGCCGCCTTCTTCGCCGCGCTGGCGCTGCTCGCCGGCCGCCGCCGGCCGCACGCGCAGAAGGCCGCCCTGGCCGGCGCGGCCGTCGGGCTTGCCGTCGCCGTCGCGTGCAGCCGTGTGCTGCTCGACCTGCACTGGCTCTCGGACGTCGTCGGCGGGCTCGCGCTGGGGTGGGGCTGGTTCGCGCTGTGCACGGCGGCGTTCGGCGGCTGGATGCTTAGGTTCGGAGCGCCCGTCGAGGCCGCGGCTCAGCCGGCCTCGGCCCGTTCCCCGTCCGCCAGAACGCGGGCGTGGAGCGAGCGCAGAGCGCTGGAGGGCTCGCCCTCCTCCGAGCGGTAGATCGCCGCTTCGGCACGGCGGCCGTCGAGCTCGAGGATGCCGATGGAGTTGTGGAACGTCGGCCCGGCCCGGTAGCG
>DATIDU010000236.1:0-12836 GCA_035456145.1 Gaiellales bacterium
GAACGTCGTCATTCCCACGCCGGCCGTGCCCGGCCCGTGACGCGGGACGCACACGTCGCCGCCACGGTAGGTCACGATCCAGATCTTGCGAACGCGAGCGGAGTCAGGGTGCGAACGGTAGGTCGTGAGCCGGGCCGTGACGCGATCCGGATGCCAACCGCTCCTTGCCGCGATGTCGAGCGCGGCCCCGCTCGCTGATCAGGCCGTCGGAACCGCCGCTATCGAAACACCCCGAAAGGACGGTCAGCGAGGCCGCGATCACCGCGACGCGAGCCCAGACCCACACGAGGTCAGACGCTACCTCACCCGACCAGGCGGAGGGCGTATCCACGACCCGGTGCTACGGTGGCCGCATGCCAAACAACGCCCACGGGAAGATCTGCTACGTCCAGATCCCGGCGACCGACATCGAGCGCTCGTCGGCCTTCTACGAGCAGGTGTTCGGCTGGAACATCCGCCGCCGCGACGACGGTGTCGTCGCGTTCGACGACGGGCTCGGCGAGGTGAGCGGGCAGTGGGTGACGGGCCGCCCGCCGTCGACGGAGCCGGGGCTCCTCTTCTACATCATGGTCGACGACGCGGAGCGGTCGGTCGAGGCGGTCGAGGCCGCAGGCGGCGAGATCGTCCAGCCGATCGGCGGCGACGCGCCCGAGATCACCGCCCGGTTCCTCGATCCGGGCGGGAACGTGATCGGCCTCTACCAGGAGCCGTCCTAGCGTGGAGCGGCGCCCGCCGCGGCGGCCGTCGCGCTGGCAGCGCCTGCTCGCGCGCCTTCGGATCCGCCCGCTCCCGCAGGAGCCGGAGCCGCCCGAGGATCCGTACGACCACGCGATGGTGCCGTCCGGGCCGCCGCGCACGCCGCCCCCGGCCGGAGCCGAGGCGCTGCCCCTGCCGGACGAGGAGCCGCCGTCCGCCGACGCCGTGGGCCGCGAGGAGTAGCGCGATGGCCGGCTACGCCGTCTCGACGCTCGCGGACATGCCCGACGTCCCCACGTTCGCGGATCCCGGCGATCCGGCCTGGAAGCCGATCCAGCACTACCTCGGCCTGACCGCGTTCGGCATCAACGCGTTCGTCGCCAAGGCGGCCGGCGACACGATCGCCCCTCCGCACGACGAGGCCGACTTCGGCCAGGAGGAGGTCTACCTGGTGATGTCCGGCCACGCCACGGTGACGGTCGGCGACGACGAGATGGACGCCCCCGCCGGCACCGTGGTCGCCGTGCTCGATCCCGCCCTCACCCGCTCGGTCATGGCCGTTGACGCCGGCACGACCGTGCTCGCCGTCGGATGCGCGCCGGGCTGCTTCCGCACGAGCTGGCGGCCGAGCCACTTCGACAACCTGGCCCGGCACCCCGCGGTCGACGCCTAGTTCAGGTCCTGCGAGACGGCCGCCACCGCCTGGAGCATGACGGCGGCCGAGGCGAGCGCGAGCAGGAAGGCCGCGCTCGACTCCGAACCGCGCCGGGTGCCCTGGCGCCACAAGAGCGGCGCGATGATCGCGGAAGCGATCCAGGCCGCGTAGACCAAGACGTGCGACGTGCGCCGCGACCACCTGGAGGCGGCGCCGTTCACGTACGGGTCGCCGGAGAAGACGAACCAGGCCAGGAAGACCGCGCCGACCACGACGAGCACCGCTCCGGCCTTCTCGATCAGCGCGAGCCGTCCGGTCGCCCGGCCGCGGGCGGTGAGCATCCCGGGCCGCGAAGAGGATCGCGGCCATGACGAGCAGGACGAGGGCCATCGAGTTCGGCGGAGTCTAGGTCGCGTTCGCGACGGCCGCCCGGAGCGCGGCCGGGTCTGCCGGGACGACGAGCCGGGCGCGGGTCGGCCGGGCTCCGTTCGCGCAGATCATGGCGTCGGCGGCCAGCTCCAGGGCCTCGGTGACGGTGGCGCTGCGATCAGCGATGCAGATGTCGGCCAGGCCCTCGAGGTCGAACCCGCGAGCCTCGAGCTCAGCGCTCGCCAGCGCGAGCGCCTCGGTCTCGTCGAGGGTCGGCAGGACGAGCGTCGTATCGTCGCCGGCCCGGAACGCCTCCGCATATGCGCGCAGCGGGCCCGCCCACGTCTCGCGGTGCTCCCAGTCGGCCGGGACGACGAACACGAACCCGCGCCGGTCCGGAACTGCCGTCGGCGCGATCCGGCGGATCGGTGTGCGGTCGCGAAGCGCCTCCAGCCGCTCGGCGGCCACCCGGCCTGCGATGTCCCAGGTGAACCGCTCGGCCTGCGCCCGCGCATGGGCGGCCCGGGGCACCCGCTCGGCGGGATCGGCCGCCGCGCGCAGCGCCACCACGAGCGAGTCCAGATCCGGCTCCAGCAGGAAGCCGTCGCCGGCGAGGTCGTAGTCCGGCGGCAGCGCGCCCTCGGGGAGCGGCACCCGCCGCGAGGGCACCCGCCAGCCGCACTCGGTCGGCACGAAGTCGTCGGTCGACCCACCGTCGGTGACGATCACCGGCCGCCCGCACGCCAGCGCCTCGAGCGCGGGCAGGCAGAACCCCTCGCCCCGGTACGGCTGCACCAGAACGTCGCACGCCCGGTAGAGCGCGGGGATCTCGTCAAACGCCAGGTCGTCGTCGACGAGCACGAGCTCCGGCGCGCCCGGCACTGCCTGGAACGCCCGCACCGCCTCCTCGGCGGTCTGGCCGCGGTAGAACGTGCGCGACCCGAAGGCCTTGAGGACGAGGCAGACGTCGTCGCCGCTCGTGAACGCCCGCGCGTACGCCTCGAGCAGGATGTCGATGCCCTTGCGGTAGGTCATCCCGCCGACGAAGAGCAGCACGGTGCCCTTCTCGGTCGGGAGCGCCCGCCGCGGCCCGTCGGGCGAGAACCGCCCCGGATCGATGCCGTTCGGAACGACGTGGACGAGATCGGGCGCCACGCCGGAGGCGACGAACGCCTCGCGGGCGGCCTCAGACGGCGCCCACACTTCGTCGACCGTCCGCCTGACCTCCTCGACCCACCGCTTCGGAACGGCCCCGAACTCCCACGGCTGGTAGAGGACGAACGGGCCCGCGCTCGGCGGATCGAAGCTGGGCGGCCAGTGCTGGGCGACGCCGACCGACGCGGTCGGGGACGATCCGAGCTCCTGGATCGTCCGCTCGACCACGCCACCCTCCCCCTCGATCGCCGACACGAGCGCGTCGTTCACGACGGCCAGCGAATGCCCGGATCCCCCATCCCCGCGCCAGACGCAGGTGACCGGCCGCGAGCTGCGGTGCCGCCAGCGCTCGATCGCCGCCTCGGTCAGCTCGGCGATGCGCGCGGCGATCGGCTCCGGCCCGAAGCGCTCGATCAGCCCGGCCCGCGCGGACGCCGCCCGCGCCTGCACCTCCACCCCACCCCGGCGCACCTCGACCATCGCGGCGGCCAGCGCCTCGCGGTCGGGATGAAACCAGCGATGGCCGCGGTAGAACGGTGTGTGGCTCTGGGCGCTCTCGGCGACGTCGATCACCTCGCCGTCGACCAGCCACGAGTTCGCCTCGTCCATGAACATCGTCGTGCCGCTCCAGCGGCTGCCGATGGTGGGCAGACCCATCGCCATCGCCTCCATCCACGGCCGTCCCCAGCCCTCGCCGCGGCTGGCGAGCACGAACGCGTCGGCGCCGGCGTAGAGGCGCGGCATGTCGGCGGCGGGCAGGAAGCGCGTGTCGAGCACGATCGGCGCCGTCGGGCGGCCGGCGAGGTGTGCGTCGATCCGCGCCCGGATCTCGGCCTCCGGCACGTGCAGGCCCAGGCACTTGAGGACGAGGCAGACGTCGTCATCGGCGGCGAACGCGTCGCTCCAGGCATCGAGCAGCACGTCCCAGCCCTTGCGGTCGGTGAAGTCGAAGTTCGTGAGGAAGCGGAAACCGCGCGTGCCGGCGGCGACGAGCGGCTCGGTCATCTCCGGGTCGAAGAGGTCGAAGTCAATCGTCTCGGGCAGCACGCGCAGGCGGTCGGCCGGCATGCCGCCGCGCTGGAAGGTCTCGAGGTTCCACTCGCACGGCACCCACACCTCGTCGACCTCGAGCAGGCGCGGCAGCCAGGCGCGGGGCACGCTTGAGGTCTCGAACATCGTGCGCGCGACGTCCGGCCCCTCCGGGTGAAGCGGCTGGCCGGGGCCGGGGATGCGGTGGTGGACGAGCGCGAGCGCGCCGCCGGGCGTGCGTCCCAGCGCGGCGTCCACCGCCCGCTGCTGGGCGAACGGCAGCCGCACCCGGTCGTTCGTGAACCGGATGTCGCGGGCGGCGGCGGGGCGGCCGGCCCGTTCGAGCGCGATCAGGTAGGCGCGGGCCTCGTCGGCGTAGCCGTACGGGTCGAAGAGCGACCCTGTCCAGACGAGCGGCAGCGCGCCCGCGGTCACGCCGCCAGGCGCCCCCAGCGCCGCTCCGCCAGCAGCCGCAGATCGGCGACGCGGGCGTCGTCGAAGTGGTCGAGTCCGGCGAACGTGCCCTCGCGGTTGCGGCGGGTGAAGGCGGCGTCGACGGCCCGCGCGAGCGCGGCCTCGCCCTGATGACCGCCGTCGGCGGCGACGACGAGCAGGTCGGGGCAGCCCTCCTCCCGGATGCCCGCCTGGCGCATGGCCTGGCCGAGCGCTCCGGCGACGTCGGCCGGCTGACGGCCGGGCGCGTAGATCACGAGCGACGCGTCGTCCTTGTCGCCGAACGTCTCCGTATAGGTGCGCAGGATCTCCGGATGGGCGACGAGCTCATCGGCGAATGCGAGCGCCGCGAACGTGCGTACGCCGTCGAGCGCCAGCATCGGCACCTCCGGCTCCTCCCCGCCCCACGGCGGGGTCGCGAACTTGCCGTCCCACCGGGAGCGCAGGAGCCGCCAGCCGGTGCGCACCTGCTCATCGCGCCTGGCCAGGTCGGTGACCGACGCCGACTCGAGGTGCACCAGGAGGCTCTCCGGGCAGTAGACGACCCGCAGTCCCGCCTCCCACGCCCGAAGGCACAGGTCGACATCCTCGACGTACATCTGGAACATCTCGTCGAAGCCGCCCAGCCGCTCGTAGACCTCGCGGCGAAGCAGCATGCTGGCCCCCGTGACCGCCGGGTAGTCGCGCTGCATGAGCGCGGGCCCGAACTCGGCCGGCTCGTGCCGGTGGATGTGGTACGGCAGACCCTGGGCGTTCAAGGCGATGCCGGCGTGCTGGAGGCGGCCGTCCGGGTAGAGCAGGCGGCTGCCGACGATGCCGACGGACTCGTCCTCGGCCACCTCGAGCAGCGCCTCGAGCCAGCCGTTCCCGGGGATCGTGTCGTTGTTCAGAAGGACGATCGAGCCTCCGCGCGCGAGTGAGGCACCCAGGTTGCAGGCCTTTCCGAACCCGAGGTTCTCGCCGTTCGTGACGGCCCGCAGCATGCCCGCGGCGCGCGCCCTGCGCAGGAACTCGGCGGTCTCGTCGGTCGAGCCGTTGTCGACGACCACGACCTCGTAGAGGTGTGCCGGGGTCGAGGCGGCGAGCGCTGCCAGGCACTGCCGCGTAAGGTCGACCCGGTTCATCACCGGGATCACGATGGTCGCGGCGGGAGCCTCGGCCGGGATCGCCGCGTAGCGCTCCCGGGCCTCGTCGAGGCGGCCCTGGTCTGCGGCGGCGTGGGCGAGGCCGGTGCGGGCGGCCAGGTTCTCGGGATCGGCCGCGAGGACGCGCTCGAAGAGCCGCTCGGCGTCGGCGGTCTCACCGAGCGCCAGGCGGATCGTTCCGGCGGCAGCGAGGAGCGCCGCGTGGTCCGGGGCGATCTCAAGCGCGCGCTCGAGCGCGGCGCGGGCGGGCTCGAGCGCTCCCGACGCGATCGCCCCCTCGGCGATCCGGCAGACGGCTGCTGCCACCTCGGCGGGCGCCGGCGCGCCGGCGTCCACGAGGGCCCGGAGCTCGGCCGGGTCGGTGAGCCGCTCGGCGACGTCGCGGCGTGTCATCGCCGCCAGGACGTGCAGCAGCTCGGGATGGTGGGCGAACGCGGGCGTGAGGGCGACGCCCATCGCGTAGGCGTCGCAGAAGCCCTCGGGCGCGCGGCCCGCATCGCCCAGTCCGGCGGGCGTGATGTACGGGTGCTGGGGGGAGACGGCCCAGCCGAAGTCGATCAGCACGGGGCGCTTGTCGCGGACCAGGATGTTGTCGGTGCGGATGTCGCGGTGCGTGATGCCGCGCGCCCGGAGCTCCGCCAGGATCTCGATGCACTCGAGCAGGAACGCCCGCGCCGCCTCCGGCGACGTCTCGGCGACAAACCGGGCCGGATCGGAGAGCGGGTAGCCCTCGATGCGCTCCATCTCGCACACGCTTGCGACTCCGTCTCGCCACGTGGCGATCGGCCTCGGGAAGTGGTCGGAGCCAAGCAGCGAGAGCAGCGCGTGCTCGCGCTCGGCGAGCTCGAACGTGGTCTGCTTGCGCACGATCGGGCGCCCGTCCTTCTCGACGAATGCGACCCGGCTCACGAATGGGCGGCCGTCGACCACATCCAGGATGCGGCTCGAGACGACGCTCGCCGGCGGGTCGAGGTAGGGCATCTTGGGGAGCACCGAGCCGTCGCGCGGCCTGGAGATCTCGACGCCCTCCTCGGCGAAGATCCGGCACGCCTCGCGGAAGTCGCCGAGCCGGTCCCTGTCGGTGTCGATCCCGGCCTCGGCGGCCAGGCCCAGCAGGCGCTGCGCGTAGTCCGGGCTCATCACGCCCTTGTGCGCCACGGCGTGGTAGAGCAGCGAGACGAAGTAGTCGCGCGGCGGAAGGACGTAGAACATCTTGTGCGGCACACGCCGGGAGAGGAGCCGGTGGCACCAGTCCTCGGGCATGTAGCCGTCGTCAGTCGAACGAACGTCGACCAGGATGTAGCTCTGCTCGCCGGACGGCCCCAGCACCGGAACCTTGCGCTGGACGCGGTAGTCCTCGGCGTGGGTGCGCTCGCCCCGCCACAGCTTGTCGACCTTCTCGACGTGGAGCGGATGTACGAGCAGGTCGAGGTCGGAGTGCGGGCCGACGGCGACGCTCTCGGGCAGCGCCTCCCAGTTGCGCAGAACGACGTAGACGATGTTCTGCTCGTCGAGCTGCCGGAACAGGTCCTCGATCGGCCGGTAGGTGTGCGAGCGCAGCTTGGTGTGCGCCTCCGTCATCGTCTTCGAGAACTGGAGGAAGTCGGCGATCGGCATCTCGACGCGCAGGTCGCGGTAGTGGAAGTGCACGAACGCGTCCTCGACCCAGAACTCGGCGTCGGCGCCGTGGGTCTCGCGGAGGGTCTTGTAGAGGTTCTCGCAGAGCTCGGCGTTGGCCGTGGCCCCGTTCACGATCTGGCTCGTGTCCATGAGGAAGCGGGCCAGCTCGAGGTGCGGATGCGATCGCGGCGAGCCGTGCGCGCGCCACTTGGCGATGCCCTGCTCGAACGCCTCGACGAGCTGGATCCAGTTGTCGGCCGAGAGCTCGAGGCGGAGGTTTCGCCAGTGCAGGTGAAATGTCTCGCAGCACTCGATCACGAAGCGGCGGTCGAAGATCGTCTTCTCGGACAGCTCGCCTTCGGAGAGCGGCAGGATCACCTTGCCCATGGCTTCGTCCTCCTCGATGGGGAGAGGCGCCGCCAGGCAGCTGACGACACGGGGGACAGCATCGCCGGGTTATTCGGCCTCGCCGCCCGTGTCTTGAGGGCTGGTGGGGCTCTACTGGCGGGCGCGCGCGCCGCCCTCGATCGCCCGCGCGACGACGACCGCGAAGGCGGCGGTCAGGGCGAGCAGGCCCAGCTCGACGAAGAGCGCCGAGCGGGTCGAGGCGGTGCCGACGATGCAGTAGTAGAGCGTCGAGCAGGCGGCGGCGAGCAGGACGGCCGAGCCGCCGATGAAGGCGAGCAACCGCGCCAGCCGCACGGCGGGTTCGCCGTCGAACGAGCCGATCGCGAACGCCGCAGCGATCACGCATCCCAGGAACGCCGCGTAGGCCGTGGCCCCGGAGAGCTGGGCGAGCACATGCAGCATGGTGACCCCCACGGCCTGGAATCTACCTCTTTCGGAGGCCGATGACAGCCCTGGGGGCAAAAGACCACCCACCCGGCGCCGAGCACACCCCGCGCGGGTGGATCAGTTTCCCGCCGCCTTCTGACCGGACTTGCCGCTGGCCTGGCCCGCGGAGTAGCCCTCGCTGTACCCCGCGGTGTGGCCGCGCCGGTAGCCGATCGACTGCCCGCGCTTCATGCCCTTCCGGTACCCCTTCTTGTAGCCGCGCTTCTCGCCGGTCGAGAAGCCCCGCTTCTGGCCCGCGGATTTGCCGTGCGCCCGCCCCTGCCGCCGGCCCGCTTCCAAGCCACGGTCATACGCCGCCCGCTGGAGCGCCGTCACACGCTGGGCGGTATACCCGCCGGTCGCGCCGAGCGACCACGCGGCGACCCCGACGGCGGTCGCCACGGCGGCCGACAGCCCGAAGGCGAGCAGGAGGCCCGCGACGCTCAGGCGCGGCAGTGTTGCAGGGATGCGAATTGACCCAAACACGGCAAGAGCAACGCTTATCTGTTGCAGTTGATAATCCTTCAACCCGGGCCAATTTGCAAGCGGATCGGCCCAGTTTGCAGGGGACTTATCCCGTGAGCCGACCGAGCGCTGCGTCGATGCGGCGAAGCGACTCGTCGCGCCCCAGGAGCTCCAGGCTCTCGTAGAGGCCCGGCGCAACCGTCCTGCCGGTGATCGCGACCCGGATCGGCATGTACAGCACGCGGGGCTTCAGGCCCTCTCGCGCGCACGCCGCCGCCAGCGCGGCGTGGATCGTCTCGGCGTCCCACCGGTCGACGCCGGCGAGCGTCTCGCGCGCCGCGCCCAGTGACTGCGACGCCGCGGGGTCGGCCTCGACGCGGGCCCACGCGTCCGGGTCGGTCGTCACCGGGCCGAACAGGAACCCGGCGAACCCCTCGAACTGTCCGAGCGTCCGCAGCTTCTCCTGGACGATCGGAGCCGCCTCGGCGACGCGCTCCGGCCGGGCCGCGAGCGGCGAGCCTGTGCGCGCGAGGTAGTCCTGGAGAGCCGCTGCGAACTCCTCCGGCGGGAGGGCGCGCAGGTGCTCGCCGTTCAGCCACTCGAGCTTCTCCGGGTCGAAGACGCCGGGGCTCGGGTTCACGCGCTCGAGCGTGAACCGCTCGATCAGCTCGGGCACGGTCATGACCGTCGTGTGGTCGTCGTAGCTCCACCCGACGAGGGCGAGGTAGTTGACGAGCGCCTGCGACAGGACACCCCGGTCGCGGAACTCCTCGACCGAGACGGCGCCATGGCGCTTCGAGAGCTTCTTCTTGTCGGTGCCGAGCACCATCGGCAGGTGCGCGTACGTGGGCGGAGCCGCATCGAGGGCGGCGTAGACGGCGAGCTGGCGCGGCGTCGACGGCAGCAGGTCCTCGACGCGCACCACGTGCGTGATCCCCATCCGGATGTCGTCGAACGGGTTGGCAAAGAGGTAGGTCGGCGTCCCGTCGGAGCGGAAGATGACGTGGTCGCCCTGGAGCGCGTTCTCCCACTCGACGTGGCCACGGACGACGTCCTCTATGGCGGTCGTGCCCTCGGCAGGCATGACGAGCCTGATCACGTGCGCAAGGCCCGCATCCTCGCGCGCCCGGCGCTCCTCGGGCGTGAGCGAACGGCAGCGGCCTGAGTAGACCAACGGCCGCCCCTCGGCCTGGCGGCGCTCCCGCTCGGCGGCCAGCTCCTCGGCGGTGCAGTAGCACGGGTACGCCAGGCCGCGCTCCACGAGGTCGGCGGCCGCGGCCGCGTACAGATCCAGCCGCTGCGTCTGGCGGTGCGGTCCGTCATCCCAGTCGATCCCGAGCCAGCGCAGCACGTCTTCGGCCTGCGTGATCGCCTCCTCGGTCGACCGCACCCGGTCCGTGTCCTCGAAGCGCAGGACGACCCGTCCGCCGGTATGACGCGCGTAGAGCCAGTTGAAGAGCATCGTGCGCGCGTTTCCGACATGGAACCAGCCGGTGGGGCTGGGCGGCATGCGCACGACGGGCGGGGGCATGGCGGCCAGTCTAGTGTCGCCGTGCCCCCTCCCAGCCGCTACGCGGCCGTCGGCGCGGCTTCGGCGGCCGGCTCCGCAAGCCAGGTCACGGCCGCCAGCGTGACAGCCCAGACGATCGCGACGGCACCCCACCCCGCCCCCGGGCTCGACTCCTGCCCCGGGAAGAGGACGGCGGCGGTCCCGAAGATCGCCGCGGCTGCGGCCGCGCAGCCTGCCGCGAACCGCCAGCCCCGGATGCCGAGGGCTGCGACGCCGGCCGTGATCGGCAGCGCGAGCGCGATCCAGGCCATGTCGAAGTAGTGCTCGAGCGAGGCATGCGGGTCGTGCGAGACGGACTGGAGGTGGGCCTGCCCGGCGGCATACGGGACGAGCGGCACGGCGGCTGCGATGGCCAGGGCCGCGAGGGACGGGCTGAGCCGCAGCCGGCGCAGCTCGGCGCGGTCGCTCCGCAGCGCGAGCAGGACGAGGCCCGGGAGGAGGACGACCACCGGCAGGACCGGCGACTCGCCCGAGAGCGCCGTCGCGACGGCCGCGGCGGCGCCGATCCCGAGAAGCTGGGCCGGCGCGGCCGGGCGCCGGCCGCGGTCGCGGGCCAGCCCGAGGACGGCGCCCAGCCAGAGGACGCCGAGGACGACTCCCACGCCTGTGAGGTCGTGGAAGCGGTGCTCGCCGCCGTCCTCGCCGGTGATGAACGAGACGACGGCCGCGATGCTCCATACGAGCGGCAGGACGCCGGCGATCACCAGCGTGACGGCGGCCGCGATGCGGGCTCCGCGGCGGCGGATTGTCGGGATGGGAGGGTTCATGTCAGTGACTCCTTCAAGCGATTTCAGGGATGTCACGACCGTAGGGGCCGGCGGTCGCCGCGGCGTCGGCCGAGACGGCGGTCTTGGCATCGGCCGGCGGGATGATCCGGCGGGGCGACATCGCCCGTGCGGCCGATGCGGCGGGCCGGCCGCACCGGTACGGTGATCGAGTGCGCCGCCCGTCCGCATCCGAGCTTCGCCCGCCGGTCTCCGACATCCTCCTGGCCGGCGCCCTCACGGCGCTCGCCCAGTTCGAGGTGTGGAGCGACATGCAATACCAGGGCGCGCCCGTCCGCCCGGGGCCGAAGGCCGTCGTCGTTTCGATGCTCGCGCTGACGACGGCCGCGGTCGCCTGGCGGCGGATCTTCCCGCTCGGCGTGCTGATCCTGAGCGGCGGGCTCATCTCCGCGATGGCCCTCGCGTTCGGCGCGGGCGACGGCGGCCCCAGCCTGTTCGTGCTCCTGCTCGTGCTCGTCTACTCGGCCGCCGCGCACACCGACCGCCCGGTGGCGGTCGCGGCCGTTGCCGCGGCGGTGGTTGGGATCCATGACCTGCGGGACGACCAGATCGGTGGGGTGGGCGACGCGCTCTTCGCCCCCGTGCTGGCGGCGATCGCCTTCGCGTTCGGGCGGGCGGTGCGCGCCCGTCACGAGCAGGCGGCGCTGCGTGCCGAGACGGCGGTGACCGACGAGCGGGCCCGCATCGCCCGCGAGCTCCACGACGCCGTGGCACACAGCGTCGGCGTCATGGTCGTCCAGGCTCAGGGCGCCCGTCAGATCCTGGGCGGGGACGGTGACCCGCGTGTGGGCGAGGCGCTCGCCCACATCGAGCGCGCCGGCCAGGACGCGCTCGTCGAGATGCGGCGCCTGCTCGGGCTTCTGCGCGATGGCGACGCGCCGGCGGAGCGCACCCCGGCCCCGTCGCTGGAGCAGCTCCGCGGGCTTCTCGACGACGTTCGCGCCGCCGGGCTCGACGTGGATCTCCACGTGACGGGCGATCCCGCCCCGCTTCCGGCCGGGGTCGACCAGTCGGCCTACCGGATCGTGCAGGAGGCGCTCACGAACGTCCGCCGCCACGCGCCGGGGGCGCACGCGACGGTCGCCGTCTCCTACCGCGGCGACGAGGTCGTCGTGGAGGTCGTGGACGACGGCCCGGGACAGGCCGAAGGCCCGACGTCCCCGGGCGGCGGCCACGGCCACGCCAACATGCGCGAGCGGGCGGCGATGTGCGGCGGCACGGTGCGCGTCGACCGCCGCCCCGAAGGGGGTTACGCGGTGACGGCCGTCCTGCCCACGGCGGGGGCACCCGCGTGATCCGGGTCCTCCTGGCCGACGACCAGGCGCTCGTGCGGACCGGGATTCGCATGATCGTGGACGCCCAGCCCGACATGCGCGTCGTCGGCGAGGCGGGCGACGGCGCCGAGGCGATCGACCGCGTCCGCGAGCTGACGCCGGACGTCGTGCTGCTCGACGTGCGCATGCCGCGGCTCGACGGCCTCGAGGCGCTGCCGCGGCTCACCGCCGGGACGGAGGCTCCGCGCGTCATCGTCCTCACGACCTTCGACCTCGACGAGTACGTCTTCGAGGCGCTCGAGCGCGGGGCGAGCGGGTTCCTGCTCAAGGGCGCGCCCGCCGAGCAGCTCCTCGCGGGGATCCGGGCGGCGGCTGGCGGTGACGCCCTCATCGATGCCTCGGTGACGAGGCGCCTGATTGCCCGGTTCGTCGCCCGCCGCCCCGCCGAGGCCGCCCTCGGCGCGGACCTGGATGCGCTCACCGACCGGGAGCGGGAGGTGCTCGAGCTCCTGGCCCGGGGGCTCTCGAACTCGGAGATCGCCGATCGGCTCGTCGTGAGCGGCGCGACCGTGAAGACGCACGTGGCGCACGTCCTGGCGAAGCTCGGCCTGCGCGACCGCGTCCAGGCGGTGATCCTCGCCTACGAGGCCGGCCTGGTGACGCCGGGCGCGGGCGCGGCCGGGTCGTGAAGGCGATGCCGATACGATCGGGCGATGGAGTTCGGCGCGCACCTGAAGACCGCCGGCGGCGCATATAAGGCCGCCGAGCGAGCCGGCGAGATCGGCG
>DATIDU010000237.1:0-26871 GCA_035456145.1 Gaiellales bacterium
CGCGGCATCTGGGGAGATCCCGAGCGCTACCTCGAGACCTACTGGAGCCGGTTCCCCGGGGTGTGGACCCACGGCGACTGGGCATCGGTCGACGAGGAGGGCTTCTGGTATCTCCACGGCCGCTCCGACGACACCCTGAACGTGGCCGGAAAGCGGATCGGCCCGGCCGAGTTCGAGTCGGCGGCGGTGTCGCACGCCGCGGTCGCCGAGGCCTGCGCCATCGGCGTCCCCGACGAGGTGAAGGGCGAGGTGGCGTGGGTCTACTGCGTGCTTCGGCCCGGCATCGAGCCGACCGACGAGCTGCGCGCCGACGTCCGCGGCCAGATCACCACGGTGCTCGGCAAGGCGTTCGCGCCGGCCCAGGTGCGCTTCGTCGACGCGCTCCCGAAGACGCGGACGGCCAAGATCGTCCGCCGGGCCGTCCGGGCCGCCGCCCTGGGCGAGGACCCGGGTGATCTCTCCTCCCTCGAGAACCCGGCCGCCCTGGAGGGCTTGGCAGGCTCGCGGTGATGGATGTCGAGGCCGCGGTCCGGACGCGGCGGACGCACAAGGCCTACCGGCCCGAGCCGGTCGACCCCGAGACGCTCGACGAGCTGCTCGACCTCGCCCGCTGGGCGCCCAACCACCACCTGACGAACCCGTGGCGCTTTCGGATCGTCGGGCCGGCGTCGCTGGAGCGACTGAAGGCGGCCGCTGACGCCGCGAAGCCCGGCTCGGCCCGGAAGCTCGACCGGGCGCCGACACTCGTCGTCGTCTCGGCCGAGCAGGCCGGCGACCCGGTGCAGGACCGCGAGGACGTGCTCGCAACCGGTGTCGCCGCCTACATTGTGCTCCTGGCCGCGCACGCACGCGGGCTCGCCGGATACTGGCGGACGCTCGGGATCCTCGACGAGCCCGCGGGGAGGGCGGCCGTCGGGATCGGTCCCGGCGAGGTGGCCGTGGGGCTGCTCCACCTGGGCCGGCCGCTGCACCCGCCCCAGCCGTCCGAGCGGGCGCCGCTCGCCGAGGTCGCCATCCGGCTCGACTGAGTGGAATTGCTAGGGTCAGCGGCGCCAACGGGAAGGGAGTGGTGACGTGGCCGACGGGATTCTGGACGGCAAGCTCGCGCTGGTGGCCGGCGTGGCCAACAAGCGGTCGATCGCGTGGGCGATCGCGCAGGCCCTCCACGGGGCCGGCGCGCGGCTCGCGTTCACCTACCAGGGCGAGCGGCTCGAGGGCGGTGTGCGAAAGCTCGCCGATGAGGCGGGGTCGGACGTCGTCGTCGAGTGCGACGTCTCGGCCGACGACAGCATCGACCGGGCGTTCGAGCAGGTCGGCGAGGGCCTGGGCGGGCTCGACATCCTCGTCCACTCGATCGCGTTCGCACCCCAGGACACGTTCACGAACCGCTTCATCGAGACCTCGCGCGACGCGTTTCGGACTGCGCTCGACGTGTCGGCCTACTCGATGATCGCGATGGCGCGCGGGGCCGAGCCGCTCATGGCCGCCCGCGGCGGCGGGTCGATGGTGACCATGACCTACATGGCCAGCGAGCGCGCCTTCCCCGGTTACAACATCATGGCGACGGCCAAGGCGGCGCTCGAGTGCTCCGTCCGCTACCTGGCCTGGGAGCTCGGGCCGGCGTCGATCCGCGTGAACGCGATCTCGGCCGGGCCGGTGCGGACGCTCGCGTCGGCCGGCATCGCCGGGTTCAAGGATATGGAGACGGTGATCGAGGAGCGTTCGCCGATGCGCCAGAACATCGACGCCGCTGACGTCGGCCAGGCGGCGCTCTACCTGTGCAGCCCGATGTCGCGGATGGTCACCGGCACCACGGTCTACGTCGACGCGGGCTATCACGCCATGGGGATCTGAGGGTGACGCTCGCGCTCACCGTCCTCGGGGGAAGCCCGGCGTGGCCGAACCCCGGGCAGGCGGCGAGCGGCTATCTCGTCGAGAGCGAGCGAGCGCGGGTGCTGCTCGACTGCGGGTCGGGGATCGCCTCGGAGCTTCGCGCTCACGACCCGGGGCCGCTCAGCGACATCGTCATCAGCCACTTCCACGCCGACCACTGGTTCGACCTCGTCCCGCTCCACTACGCCTACCGGTACGGCTCCTGGAACGACCGGCCGCGGGCCACGCTCCACCTGCCGCCCGGTGGGCGGCAGGTGCTCGACCGGGTGGCGGCGGTGTGGGACGGGTCGGTCGAGACGTTCGAGGCCGCCTGGGAGGTCGTCGAGTACGACCCGCAACTCGACCTGCGGCTCGGCGACATGCGCTTCACGTTCGCCCCGAGCCTGCACTACACGACGTGCTACTCGATCAAGATCGACGCCGGGAACTCGACGATCGCGTACTCGGCCGACACCGCGCCGACCGAGCGGCTGGCCCGGTTCGCCCACGGCGCTGACCTCTTCCTGTGCGAGGCGTCCCTCAAGGACGCAAGGGGCGACTCGACGGAGCGCGGCCATATGGACGCCGCCGAGGCCGGCCGCGAGGCGGCGCGGGCGGGCGTGAAGCGGCTGCTCCTCACCCACGTCCCGGCCGAGAACGGCAGCGACGAGGTCATCGAGAAGGCGCGCGCCGAGTACTCCGGGCCGATCGAGATCGCCCACCCGGGCCTGCGCATCGAGGTGTAGCTGAGCTGAAAAATTGGGGTCTAACCCCGATTCTTTAGCTAGCTCGTCAGCGTGACACGGGAGATGCCCAGCATGCCCTCGGCCGCCTTCTCGGCGGCGCGCTGGAGGCTCTCGGACATCGATGGGTTGACGGCCGCGGTCTCGGCCAGCACCTGCACCGAGAGCCGGGCGTGCACCGCGAGCGCCACGGCGGTGATGACCTCGGACGCCCGGAAGCCGACCATCGCGCCGCCCAGGATCGTGCCGTCGTCGGGGTCAGAGAGGAGCTTGATCATGCCGTCGGTCTCGCCCTCCATCACCGCCCGCGGGTTGGCGCGGATCAGGTGCTTGGTCACCCGCACAGGGACGCCGTCGAGGCGAGCCTGGCGCTCCGAGATGCCGGCCTTCGCGATCTCGGGGCGCGTGAAGACGCACCACGCGACACCGGTGTATGCGACCGGCTCGATCTCGATCCCGAGCGCGTGCAGCGCCGCCGAGCGGCCGTGCACCGCCGCCGTGTTGGCAAGCATGATCTGGCCGGTAACGTCGCCGCAGGCGTAGATGTGAGGAACGCTCGTGCGCAGGAACTCGTCGACCGGCAGCGCGCCGCGGTCGCCGAACTCGACGCCGGCCGCCTCCAGCCCCAGGTCGTGCGTGTTGGGGCGCATGCCGATGCAGAGCAGCAGGTGCGAGCAGGTGAGGTCGCGGCCGTCCTCGAGCACCAGCCGGACGGACTCGGGGTCCTCGGTGTCGATCGCCGACGCGCGCCCGTTCTCGATCACATCCATCCCGCGGCGCAGGAAGACCTCCTCCAGCACCTCGGCCAGGTCGGGGTCGTCGGTCGGCAGGAGCTGGTCGCGGGCCGAGACGAGCGTCACCCGCGAGCCGCAGCGCGAGAAGAAGTCGGCGAACTCGCAGCCGGTCGGGCCGGCGCCGAGCACCACCAGGTGCTCGGGCATCTCGCGCAGCTCGAACACCTGCCGCGTGGTCAGCACCCGGTTCGCGTCAGGCCGGGCGAACGGCGGCACGAACGGCGACGCGCCCGTGCAGACAAGGAGCGCGTCGAACTCCAGCTCGTGGTCGCGGCCGTCGACGTTGGCGACGAGCGTGTTCGGGCCCGTCAGCCGGCCCCGCCCCGGCAGCACCTGCACGTTCATCCCGTCCATGCGCTCGCGCACGCCGCGGCTCTGGTGAAGGGCCACCGCCCGCGCGCGCGCAAGCGTCCTGCGCAGGTTGACCTCCGGAAACCCCTGCACGAAGTTCAGCCCCGCCTCCTCGGCCCTCGCCACCTCGAGCATCGCGTCGGCCGTCGTGAGCAGCGTCTTCGACGGCACGGCGTCGGTCATCGTGCAGTTCCCACCCAGCGAGAGCTCTTCGACGAGCGTCACCTCGCCGCCGACATGCGCGGCCGCCGAGGCGGCGGCGTATCCGGCGGGGCCGCCGCCAAGGATGACGAGCTTCATCGCGGCAGTTTACGATCTCGGCATGAACCCGATTGCCTCCACCACCGACGTCGCCGCGATCCGCGGCGGCTTCCCGTCCATCGACGACCGCCGCGTCTTCCTCGACAACCCCGGCGGTACCCAGGCGCACCGCTCGGTATACGAGGCGATCGAGGCCTACTACCGCGACATGAACGCCAACCTGGGAGGCCCGTTCTCGACGTCACGGGCGACCGACGCCATGCTCGAGGAGGCCCGCGCCGTCGCGGCCGGGTTCCTCGGCGCAGCATCGGGTGACGAGATCGTCTTCGGCGCGAACATGACGACCCTCACGATGCACGCCTCGCGGATCCTGTGCCGCAGCCTCGGCCCCGGCGACGAGATCCTCGTGACCGGCCTCGACCACGACGCCAACGTCGCCCCGTGGATGCTCGCCGCGAGCGACCGCGGCGTCACCATCCGCCAGGCCGGGATCGACACCGAGACGTGCCTCGTTGACGTCGACGACTTCGCGGCCAAGCTCACCGGACGCACCCGGATCGCCGCGTTCGGATGGGCGTCAAACGGCGCCGGGACGATCAACGACGTCGCCCGGCTCACTGCCCTGTGCCGCGAGGCCGGCGCGATCTCCTACATCGACGCCGTCCACTACGCCCCGCACGGCGCGATCGACGTCTCGGCCCTTGGCTGCGACTTCCTCGTCTGCTCCGCCTACAAGTTCTTCGGCCCGCATGTCGGCCTCCTCTACGGCCGCGACGACCTGCTCGAGCGGCACCGGCCCTACAAGGTGCGCCCCGCGCCCGACGACCCGCCGCACTCATGGGAGACCGGCACGATCAACATGGAGGGGATCGCCGGCACGGCAGCCGCGATCCGCTACCTGACGGGGCTCGGCATGGATCAGGTGGCCGCATACGAACGCGAGCTCTCGGCCCGGCTCCTCGATGGGCTTGAGGCCATCGCGGGTGTCACCGTGTACGGCACGCGCGACCTCGACCGCCGGTGTCCCACCTACGCGTTCAACGTCGCCGGCAAGCACCCGGCCGAGGTGTCGGCGGCGCTCGGCGAGCGCGACATCTTCGTCTGGGACGGCAACTACTACGCCCTCGAGCTCATGCAGCGGCTCGGGATCGAGGACTCAGGCGGTGCGGTCCGGGTCGGCGCTGTGCACTACAACACGCCCGCCGAGATCGACGCCTTCCTCGAGGTCGTGGCCGGCCTGGCCGGCTAGGACTCGGCGGCCTCGCCGATCCACTTGCCGTAGCCGGAGTCGCTGCCGGCGCCACCGATGCACACGATGCGGGTGCCCGGCTCCAGAGCGCCGTAGCTTCGGACCGTGGCCGGGTCGGGCGCGGACACGACCTGCCCGGGGCCGGCCTCGACGTGCTCGTCACCGATCTGGAACGTCGCCCGGCCGGCGACCACCACGTAGACCTCCTGCTGGCCGCTGTCGGTCTCGTCGTGCTCGATGTCGAACTCCTCGCCCGGGTCGCACACGATGGCGCTGATGCCGAAGCCGGCCACGCCGAGCGGGCCGTTGAGCGGCTGCCAGCGGCCGTAGGGGGTCTTGACGGTCGGATGGTCGGTCAGGTCGACGACGGGCATGGGGGCTCCTCTCCTCGGATGCGAGCCATATTCATACCCGGGCAAACTTCATATTTGCAGATGTATCTGTAGAGATGTAAGCTGTGGATAGTGAACGCGCTTGATCTCCATCTCCTCGGCCGCCGGCTCATGAAGATCGGCGAGACCGCCATGCGCGGCCCGGACGCACCGGCTGTTCCGAGCGGGCTGCGCCTGATCGTCACCGACATCGCCGAGCATCCCGGCAGCCCGATCGGCGCGATCGCGTCGCGCACCGGCCTCCCGCAGAGCTACGTCTCCACCTCCGTGGCCCGGCTGCGCGACCGGGGCGCGGTCGAGACCGCGGGCGATCCCACGGACGGGCGGCGCACGCTGGTCCGGCTCACGGAGTCGATTCCGGCCCGCGCCGCCCGGCGCGGCGCGGCCTCCGTCGACGCGGCGCTGGCCAAAGAGGCGGGCCTGGACGACCCGGCCGAGGTCATCGCCGCGCTGGAGTCCCTGCTCGCCGGCCTGCGCCGGGCGCGCGAGGTGTCCCGGTGAAGTGCGAATCCGTCGTGAACGTCCATGGCCTTCGCATGCGCTACGGCGATCGTGAGGCCGTGCGCGGCGTGGATCTCGAGATCGAGCGCGGCGAGATCTTCGCCCTGCTCGGCCCGAACGGCGCCGGCAAGACCACGATCGTCGAGATCCTGACCGGCTTTCGCCGGCCCACCGCGGGCGAGGTCAGGGTGCTGGACGCCGACCCGCCCGCCACCGGTCCGGAGTGGCGCGAGCGGGTCGGCGTCGTCCTCCAGGAGTCGCAACCCGACCCGGGCCTCACCGCGCGCGAGTGCCTCGCGCTGTACGCCGGCTACTTCCGCACACCGCGGCCGCCGGGCGAGGTGGCCGAGCTGGTCGGCCTCACCGGCAGCCTCGACGTCGGCACCGAGCAGCTCTCCGGTGGCCAGCGCCGGCGCCTCGACATCGGCCTCGCGCTGATCGGGGATCCCGAGCTGCTCTTCCTCGACGAGCCCACGACCGGCTTCGATCCGAAGGCGCGCCGCGACGCCTGGGACACGATCGACGGCCTGCGACGCCTGGGAACGACGATCGTTCTGACCACGCACGCGATGGACGAGGCGGAGCGTCTGGCCGATCGGATCGCCGTGATCGTGGACGGCGCGGTTGTCGCGCAGGGCACGCCCGGGACGATCGGTGGCCGCAACCGGCGCGCCCACGAGATCAGCTTCACGCTGCCCGCCGGCATTGGGCCGGCGGAGCTCCCGTCCACCCTTCGAAACGGCCACGGCCTGTCGAACCGCCGGATCTCGTTGCGGTCGACCGCGCCGCTGGCCGACGTGCGCGCCATCTCCGACTGGGCTCTCGCACGAGGCGTCGACCTGCCCGACATCGAGGTGCGCCGGCCGGCGCTGGAGGACGTCTACCTGGCGCTCGCGGGTTCCGAGACCACCACCGGCCCTCAGGAGGCCTGATGTTTCACAGCTCCACAGGCATCGTCATCATCGCCGTCGTCGTCGTCGCGCGCTTCGCTCTCGGGCGAGGCGTGAAAGCCGTTCGCCGGCCCCGTCGCCGCGCCCGACGAGATGACATCGCATCGCCCGGCTCCGGCAGCCGCGGCACGATCGGCCTCGTGCTGCACCAGTCCCGCTACGACCTGCGCGCCCTGCTCAGAAACCGGCAGGCGCGCACCGCAACCGTGATGCTGCCGCTGCTCCTCCTCGTGCTCTTCCTGGGCATGTGGGGCTCGGACCGGGTCGGCACCGGCCAGGTCAAGGCGGCCACCTACTACGTGCCGGGGCTCGTCGCGCTCTCGGTGATCGCCTCGTCGTTCGTCAATCTCGTGATCTCGGTGGTCACCCATCGCGAGGCCGGCGTGCTCAAGCGCCGCCGGGCGACGCCGGTGCCGGCCTGGGTGCTGATCGGCGGCAGGGCGCTCACGGCCATCGCCGTCTCGCTCATAATGGCGACCGCGCTCGTCGCCATCGGCTGGATCGGGTTCGGTGTGAGTGTCCAAGCCGAGGCGATCCCCGCCGTCATCGTGGCTGCCGTCGCCGGGTCGGTCACCTTCTGTGTCCTCGCCTACGCGGTGGCAACATTGATCGGCTCGGCCGATGCCGCGCAGCCCACCATCCAGGCGCTGATGCTCCCGCTCTACCTGGCGTCGGGCATATTCATCCCGAACGCCACTTTGCCGTCGTGGCTGTGCCACTTGGCGTCCGTGTTTCCCGTCGAGCGGCTGGCCGACGCGCTTCACCGGCCCTACAGCCCGGCGGCACACGGCCTCGCGATCGCGTGGACCGACCTCGGAGTGATGGCGCTCTGGGCGGCGGCCGGCCTGGCCGTCGCACTGCGGCGGTTCAGCTGGCTTCCGGCAGCGGGTCGAACAGCGTGAGCTCCGGCACGGCGTCGGCCGCGAGCTGGTCGTAGCTCACCGGCACGAAGTCGAATCCGCGCGCCTCGCACATCACACGAGCTTGCGGAGCGATCTCGGGTGCGACCAGGATGCCGCGGCACGGCCGATGCGCCGGATCGAGATCGACCCGCTCGCAGTAGCGCGTGAGCTGCTCCACATGGGCGGCCACCGCCCGCACCCGCTTGACCTCGACCACCACCGTGCGCCCGTCGCCGTCGCGGCAGAAGAGGTCGACGGGCCCGACGTCGGTGAACCGCTCGCGCGAGATGACCACGAGCCCGGCCTCGATGATCTCCGGCGACGCCTCGAGCAGGAGGTGCATCTGCTTCTCGGCGCCGTGGTGCTCGAGGACGGCCTCGTCGTCGAGTTCGTGCCGCGCGTCCTCGTGCACCTCCTCGACCACGATCACGAGCGTCTCGTCGGACGCCGGCCGGTAGACGCGGATGACGTCGCCGTCCTCGTTCACCGTGGTCGGCCCCGGCATGTAGTTGAGCGGCTTGTAGCCCTTCTCGGCGTGGACGCAGAGCGAGCCGTCGTCCTTGAACAGGATCACCCGGTCGCCGGCGCCGAGGCGGGTCGTCGCCCGGCCGTGGTAGGCAATCTCGCAGCGGGCGACCAGGATCCTCACGCCGGCGTACGTTATCGGGCGCATGGCGGTACTGTGCGAGCTCACGGTGACCGAGCCCCTCATCACACGCACCGACTTCGTCTTCCTTCCGATCACGAGCTTCGAGCAGGCCGAGCAGTTCTACGGGGGCGTCCTCGGGCTGCCGGTCTCGAAGCGCTACCGAGACGGGATCGGCGGCGAGTTCGAGACGGGCAGCCTGACGATCGTGGTGATCGACATGGCGAAGATCGAGCGCGAGTTTGCACCCAGCAAGGGCGCGATCGCTCTGCACGTCGACGACGTGGCAGCCGCTCGCTCCGAGCTGGAGCGGCGAGGCGTCGCGTTCCAGGGCGAGATCGTCGACAGCGGCGTGTGCCACCAGGCGTATTTCGAAGACCCCGACGGGAACATGCTGATCCTGCACCACCGCTATGCGCCGCCCGACGCGGACGCCTAGCGCCACGCGTCCGTGGGAAGGCACGACCAGAGCTCATGGTCCTCGCGCAGGTCCTGCTTCACGTAGACCGAGCGCAGGACACCCTCCTTCACGTAGCCGGCCCGCTCGGCGACGACCTTCGACGCCTCATTGTCGACACTGATCATGAGCTCGAGCCGGAGCAGGCCGGGCTCGCCGAAGCCCCACTCGGTGAGCAGACGCAGGGCGGCGGTTCCCACACCGCGCCCGCGCGCGGACGGTGCCACGAGGTAGCCGAGCTCCCCGGTCTTCGCGTCGGCCTCGATCCCGAACGCCATCACGCAGCCCAGGAACTCCCCTGCGTCGTTCTCGACTGCGAACGCCTCGCTCGTCCCATCGCGGCGGCCCTGCTCGTAGCGGCTGAGCCACATCCGCGGGAAGTCCGGCGGCGCGGGCGCCGGAAGGCGCGTGAACCGCTGGATGTCCGCGTCGTCGAGCATGCCCTCGAACGCTGGCAGGTGGCGCTCTGCGAACTGCACGAGCCGGACGTCCACGGCGGGTACAGCCTACTGTCCCGCCGAGGTGTCGAATTCTCCGTCCCTCGTTTGTCGTATTGGTGACCGACACCCGAAGGAGGACACGATGAAGTACATGGTCCTGATCTACCAGGGCACCACCCCGCTCCCGGGCACACCCGAGTGGGATGCCCTCTCCCAGGAGGAGCAGGGAGCCGTCTACGCCGCGTACGGCGAGCTCAACCAGACCGCCGGTTTCGCGCCGGGCTCGCAGATGCAGGGCCCCGAGACGGCGACCACCGTGCAGGTGAAGGACGGCAGGACGCTCACGACCGACGGCCCCTTCGCCGAGATCAAGGAGGCCATCGGCGGCTACGGCTTCTACGAGGCCGACGACCTCGATGCCGCCATCGCCCTGGCCGCGAAGATCCCGGCCGCGAGCATGGGCGGCGCGATCGAGATCCGCCCGCTGGTGGAGCGCTAGTCATCCTCGACCGCGTCTTCCGGGACGAGTGGGGCCGCGTCCTCGCTGCGCTGATCAGCTTCCTCGGCGACTTTGACCTCGCCGAGGAAGCAGCGCAGGAGGCGTTCGCGATCGCCGCCGAGCGCTGGCCGGGGGACGGCGTCCCTCGGAATCCCGGCGCCTGGCTCACGACCACGGCGCGAAACCGCGCGATCAACCGCCTGAAGCGCGACCGGACGCTGCTTCAGAAGACGCGGCTCCTCGAGATACCGGAGGCGGTGGAGGACACGATGGACGAGACCACGTTCCCCGACGAGCGGCTCGAGCTGATCTTCACCTGCTGCCATCCCGCGCTCGCGACCGAGGCGCAGGTGGCGCTCACCCTGCGCACGCTGGGCGGGCTCGACACGGGCGAGATCGCGCGTGCCTTCCTCGTCCCCGAAGCGACGATGTACCAGCGGCTGGTGCGGGCGAAGCGCAAGATCGCGGCGGCTGGGATCCCGTTCCGGGTACCGCCGGACGAGGCGCTGCCGGACCGGCTGGCCGCGGTCCTCGCGGTCGTCTACCTGATCTTCAACGCCGGCTACGGCGGCCGAAACGAGCTGGCCGGCGAGGCGATCCGGCTCGGGACGGCGCTGGCGGAGCTCATGCCGGATGAGCCGGAGGTGCACGGCCTGCTCGCGCTCATGCTGCTCCACGACGCGCGCCGCGACGCCCGGTTCGATGCCGGCGAGGTCATCCCGCTCGAGGATCAGAAGAGCTCGCTGTGGGACCGCGGCCAGATCGAGGCGGGCCGAGCGGTGCTCGACCGAGCGCTCGCGCTGCGCGGCCGCGGGCCGTACGTCGTCCAGGCCGCGATCGCCTCACTCCATGCCGATGAGCCACGCGACTGGCACGAGATCGCTGCCCTCTACGGCGAGCTCTCACGCCTCACGGGCTCCGCGGTCGTCGAGCTGAGCCGGGCCGTGGCGGTCGCAGAGGCCGACGGGCCGGAGGCGGGGCTTCGCATCGTGGACGGCCTCGACCTCGCCGACTACCACTACCTCCACGCCACCCGGGGAGAGCTGCTTCGCCGCCTCGGCCAAACCGGCGAGGCTCGCGCGGCGTACCAGCAGGCGCTCGAGCTCGTCCACGACGACGCCGAGCGGCGGCTGATCGAACGACGATTGGCCGACATCGAAAACGAGGAGGGTTCGTGAGCACCGAGCAGCCGCTGGTCTTGATCAACGCCTTCGAGGTTCCGGAGGGGAACGACGACGAGTTCGTTGCCGCGTGGCACTCGGCGCGCGAGTTCCTGGAGACGCAGCCGGGGTACGTCGGCACGACCCTGCACCAGACCGTGTCGCCGGAGTCCGAGTTCCGCTTCGTGAACGTCGCCCGCTGGCAGACGGCCGCGGAGTTCCAGGCGGCCGTTACGAGCGAGGCGTTCCGCGCAGCGGCCGCCGGCCTCGCCCGGTTCCGATCCCACCCGGGGCTTTACCGGGTCGTCGCCGCGTGAAGGCGGCCAACCTCGCGCTCCGGTTCCTCCTTGAGCTGGCGGCCCTGGCCGCGCTCGCCTACTGGGGCTGGGGCGTGAGCTGGGTGCTCGCGATCGCGGCGCTGGCCGCGTGGATCGGGCTCTGGGCGACGTTCGGTTCGCCGAAGGCGCGCGTGCAGCTGCCGGACGCGCAGCGGATCGCCTTCGAGGCCGTCGTCTTCGGAGCCGCAGCGGTGGCGCTGTGGGCCGCCGGCCGGCCCGTCTGGGCGGTCGTGCTGTTCGCCGCCTGGGCCGCCAACCGGGCGGTGCTCACGGCCAACGGAGGGCCTACACTCGACGTGTGAGATCCGGGCTGGTGTGGGCAGCGGTCATGGTCGTCCTGGCGGCGGGCTGCCGCGGCGGAGGACTCGCCGTCTCGGCCGCTTCGAAACCGGCGACCACCACCGGTGTGACCTGCACGCCGGCTCAGCTGCGCGTCTCGGCTGGCCCAGACGTCTCCCCGGCCACCGGCATGAACCCGGAGGCCGTCCGGATCACGAACACGGGGCCGCGACGCCTGCTCGACGGATATCCCGCGGTCCGATTCACCGACCCCGCCAGCGCGGCGATCCCGTTCCGCCTCTCGCAGTCCGGCGACCAGATGGTGACCGCGCACCCTGCCCGCCGGGTCGTCGTCCCCCACGGCGGCGCGGCCTGGGTCGTCCTCGACACGTACCGCTGCGACCTGGGCAATCGGGTGCGGGTCGGCGAGATCGAGTTGCGGCTCGCGGGGGAAGGGCGGATCGGCGCCATCGCTCTCGACATCGCGGGCTGGAGCTACTGCGGCCCAGGCGATCCGGGCTCGACCGTGCACGTCTCGCCGTTCGAGCCGCGGCTCCCGGCAGCGCTCCGCCAGGGCTAGGGGCTCGGCGAACCCGCGGGGCCGGGCCCGATTGTCAGCCGCCCCGGCGGCGGGCAACGTGGAGCACGGCTCCCCAGTGCCGCCGCAGCCGGCCGTCGGGCCGCTCGGCCAGCCGGCGGCGGATCTCGCCGTAGAGCCGATCGCGCTGCCAGGGCTGCATGGCAATGTGGCCGGAGAACGTCTCGAGCAGGTCGATGTAGCCGTCGGCGTCGTAGACGACCTCCCAGTCGTAACGGCGGACAGCGACCAGCTCGAAGAATCCGCTCTCCTCGATCTCGGCCGTCTCGACGGCGAGCTCGCCCGGCCGCAGGAACCGCTCATCGGGACGCATGCCCTCGCCGATCTCCTCGTAGACCGGCTGGAGCTCCTCGAAGAACGGGTCGCCGCCCTCCGGCACGACGTGCTGCGCGGCCCAGAACGCCAGGTGCCCGCCCGGCCGCAGCACGTCAAATGCGCGCCGGTATTTCACGGCCGGGTCGATCCAGTGCCACGAGGTCGCCGCCGCGACCAGGTCGAACCGCTCGTCCGCCGGCGGCCGCCACTCCTCGAACGCGCCCTCCACCACCTCGACGCCGTCGAAGCCCGAGAGCGCCGCTCGCGCCCGTTCGGCGAGCTGCGGCCCCAACTCGATGCACGTCACGCGCAGGCCGCGCTCGGCCAGCGGCCGCGTCGCCTTCCCCGTCGCACAGCCGATCTCCAGCGCGCGGTCGCCGCGTTCGATCCCGGTCAGCGCGACGAGATCGTCGAAGAGCCGCTCCGGATAGCTCGGCCGGGCGCGGTCATACCGATCCGCGGCCCTGTCGAAGACGCTCAGCCGGCCACGTGTCGTTCCCACGGCGGTGGCTACGATACCGCGCCATGTTCCAGAAGACGACCTTGGACAACGGGCTGCGCATCGTGACCGCGCCGATGCCGGCCGCGAAATCGGTGGCCGTGATGGTGATGGTCGCCGCCGGGAGCCGGTACGAGACCCGGGAAACGAGCGGGATCGCCCACTTCGCCGAGCACATGTTCTTCAAGGGCACCGAGAAGCGCCCGACGGCCAAGGACATCTCCGCCGAGGTCGACGGCATCGGCGGAGAGTTCAACGCGTTCACGAGCAAGGAGTACACGGGCTACTACATCAAGTGCGCGGCCGAGCACCGGTCGCTCGCCCTCGACGTCCTCGCCGACCAGATCCTGCACTCGAAGTTCGACGCCGACGAGCTCGAACGCGAGAAGGGCGTCATCGTCGAGGAGCTGAACATGTACGTGGACACGCCCCGCGACCACGTCGACAGCGTGTACGACCACCTGCTCTTCGGCGACCAGCCGCTCGGCTGGGACATCATCGGCACCAAGGAGACGATCCGCGCCGCCGGCCGGCAGACGTTCCTCGACTACCTCGGCGCCTGGTACGCGCCGCGGCGGATGGTCGTCGGCGCCGCAGGCGCGGTGGATGGCGAGTTCCTTTCGGAGGTCGAGGCCCAGTTCGGCTCGGTCGAGGACCGCCCCACCGGCGAGCCGGCCCCGGTCGAGGTGAGCCAGGACGCACCGCGCGTGAGCCTCGAGAGGCGCGACTCCGACCAGGCCCACCTGCGCCTGGGCGTCCGCGGCCTGCCGACCGAGCACCCCGACCGCTACGTCATGCAGGTGCTGTCGGCGATCCTCGGCGGCGGGATGTCGTCACGCCTCTTCATCGAGGTGCGCGAGCGGCAGGGCCTCGCCTACTACGTCTTCTGCCACCACTCCGCCTACGACGACGCGGGCACGCTGTTCTCGCAGGCCGGCGTGGACATCGAGCGGATCGACCTGGCCGTCTCGACGATCGTGGGCGAGTTCGCGAAGCTCGCAGCGGAGCCGGTCGACGAGGACGAGCTGCGCCGCACGAAGAATTTCCTGAAGGGCCGGCTCGTGCTCCAGCTCGAGGATCCGCGCGGGCTGCTTGGCTTTGGCCTCCGCCGTGAGGTGCTCGAGGGACGGCTGATGGAGCCGGAGGAGGTGCTGGAGCGGATCGAGGCGGTCACGGCCGCCGACATCCAGCGGCTGGCCCGCGACGTGATCCGCGACAACGGTCTCAACTTCGGTCTCGTCGGCCCGTTCGACGACGAGCAGCGCTTCCTCGACCTGCTGCACGTGTGAGCGGGCTTCGGCTCTACGCCATCCCGTTCTCGACGAACGTCGAGCGGGTCGCGCTCGCGCTCGGCCACAAGGGCGTCGACGCCGACGTGGTCATGTGCGCCGCGGCCGACCGCGGCCCGATCCGTGAGCTGAGCGGCCAGGACCTCGTTCCCGTGCTCGACGACGAGGGCTTCGTCGTGGCCGACTCCAGCCGGATCATCGAGCACCTGGAGGAACGGTTTCCCGACCCGCCGCTCTTCCCGGCCGACCCGGCCGCCGCAGCCCAGACTCGCGTCTTCATCGACTGGTTCAACCGGGTCTGGAAGGTGCCGCCCAACCGGATCGACGAGGAGCTCGGCTCCGAGCAGCCCGATCTCCTGCTCGTCGAGGCGCTCGCCGCCGAGATGCGTGCGTCGCTCACGCTCTTCGAGGCCCTGCTCGCCGGGCGCAGACATCTGATGGGCGAGGAGTTCTCGGCGGCCGACTGTGCAGCGTTCCCGTTCCTGAAGTACGGCCTCTGGCTCCGCGACGACGACGATGAGCGGTTCCACCAGATCCTGGCCGAGCACCTCTCGATCGACACCGGCTACCCGCAGATCGAGGACTGGCTGCGGCGGGTCGACGAACGGCCCCGCGTCGCCGGGGTGATCATCCACCCCGCCCACGGGTAACCCGTCGAGCCGTTCAGGCGCGCTGCGCCGTCTTGCGCCCGGCGGTCACACGCCGCAGCGCAGACAGAGCGGCGGGGAGGTCGCCCGCCTTCTCCTCGATGTCGGCCAGCGTCTGCCAGACATCGTCGAGATAGTGCACCGCCACGGTGCCGGCGAGGACACCGGCCGCCTCCTGGCACAGGCGCCGGCCCTCGTCGAGCTCGCCTCGCGCCAGCGCAATCTTGGCGAGCAGCGTGTAGAGCATCCCGGCGGTCCCCGGTTCGGTGGCGCCGGTGCGGTCGAGGCCCGACCGCGCCAGGCGCTCCGCGTCGTCCAGGCGGCCGTCGAGGAGTGCCGAGCGTCCCCGCTCGTAGTCCAGGAGCGCGAGCTCCGGGTCGGGCGCACCGCTGCGTTCGAGCACCTCGGTCGCGCGGCGCAGCTCGATATCGCCCTCAGCGTGGCGGTCGCGGTCGAGCAGGATGCTCCCAAGCAGCATGTGCGACCGGCCGAGCAGCTGGAGGTGCTCGCCGCACTCCAGCGCCGCCACGACCCGGCGGGCGTAGCGTTCGGCGAGCTCAACCCGGCCGTGCTCGGCATACGTCCGCGACGCCGCCCACTCCAGCCGTGCGAGCGCAACCGGATCGCCGAGGACGTCGCGGAACCGGCTGATCGTCTCGAGCGTCCGGTAGGCGTCCTCGGGCTGGCCGGCATCCGTGTACGCGCTTGCCAAGAGCACGCCGAAGCGCACGGCGAGGCCGGGATCGGCCGGCTCCTCGACCGCCTCGTCGAGCGCCGCCCGCAGGACCGCGATCGACCGGTCCATCCGGCCGAGCCCGGCAAGCGCCCGGCCGAGAGTCTCGTGGAGGCCCGGCCTCGCACGGCTCGTGGCCGGCACGGGCGAGACACGCATGGCCTCCTCGCACAGCCGGGCAGCCTCGCCGTCCCGCCGCGCCTCGGCGGCCACGTGTGCGAGCAGCTCGTTGAGCCGGCTCTCCGCACGGCGGTCTCCGATCCGGCCGGCGTCATCGAGGGTGCGCCGCACCGCCTCCCCGGCCGTTTCGTCGCCCATGCGCACGGCGAGCTCGAGATCGAGCAGCCGCGTCTCGGGGATCCGCGAGCGGATGTCGCGGCCGCCCAGGTCCTCAAGCGTGACGCCCAGCTTGTCGGCCAGGTCGACCATGACGCTCACCGACGGGATGCGCTGCCCGCGCTCGACCCGTGACAGGTATCCGGGCGAGCAACCGGGGCCGGAGACCTGCCGCAGCGAGAGCCCCGCCTGCTCGCGGAGCTGCCTGATCCGGCGCCCGACGGCGACCGGATCGTCGACGTGGAACGCCGGTCGCTTGTGTCCGCCCCTAGGCATGTACCTCAAGGTCGTAGGGGAAGTCGGTGAGCACGTCGGCGCCGTCGTCGCGGACGACCGCCAGGTCCTCCAGGCGGACGCCGCCGAACCCCTTGCGGTAGACCCCGGGCTCGATCGTGACCACGTCGCCCGCGATGAGATCGTCGCCCGAGAGGCCCATGCCGGGCGCCTCGTGCACTTCGAGACCGACGCCGTGTCCGAGGCCGTGGAAGAAGTCCTCGTCGAGCGTCTCGCCCTCGGGAACCGTGCGCTCGGTCCGGTATCCGGCCGCTTCGATGACATCGCACGCGGCCTCCCAGACCTGACGGCCGTTCACGCCGGTGCGGATCGCCTCGGTCGAGCGCTTGACCGCTTCGAGCACCGTCGCGTGCATATGTCGCAGCTGCTCGGGAGCCTCGCCGAAGCAGAACGTGCGGGTCATATCGGCGCAGAAGCGCGTCTCGACGTGCGTCGGGAAGATGTCGACGATGAGCGACTCGCCCGGCCGCACCGGGCCGGTGCCGAGCTGATGCACGAACGCTCCCTGCGGGCCGGGGCTCGTGATCGGCGGCTCACCCTCGCAGCCGTGCGCGCGCAGTGTGGCGATGACCTCCGCCCGGACGCGCTCCGCGGTGAGCTCCTCACCCTCGAACACGAGCCCGTCACCCTTCGGGCTCGACGAGCCCAGCACCTCCACGACGCGCGCCATCGCGGCCTCCGTCGCGCGCTGAGCGGCACGAATGCCGGCGAGCGCCCGCTCGTCCTTCGACCTGCGGCGGAGCTCGAGCCGCTTGCGGTCCGGCCGCACGGTGATGCCCCTTCCACGGAGGTGATCGGCAGCGGCCACCGGGAACGACGGCGGCACGGCGACCTCGTCCAGCCCGAGCTTGGCGACGACCCGTCCGAGCACCTCGAGCTGCGCCTCGTCCCACGGCATCCCGCCGGCGACGAGCTCGCGAGACCCGAAGCTCGAGCCCAGCCACACGTCCGTCGCCCGCGAGTTGCGCCTCGCCGCGTCGGCCTCGATCTCGCTCGTGACGATCACGCGCTTGCCGTCCGCCTCGACGTAGACGAAGGGATCACCCACCGAGATCCCCGTCGCAAAGAAGAGGTCCGGATCGCGGACCGAGTCCGCGAACATGAGCAGGCCGGAAGCGATGCGAACAAGGTATCACCCGGCCGCTGGTAGCGTTCGCCCGTGCCCACGCCGGGGTTCGAACGCCTCCTCAAAGCGCATTTCGACCGCATCCGTTCCACGTTCCCCGACGACGTGCGGGTGTGGGATGCCCACACGCACCTGGGCGTGGACGAGGACGGCTTCGCCCTGAGCAGCGAGGACCTGCTGGCCGGCATGCGCGCGCACGGCGTCGAGCGGGCGTTCACGTTTCCGCTCAACGACCCAGACCGCTCGCCCGCCTACCGGGTTCCGAACGACCGCGTCCTCGCCTGGGCGGAGGCGTCCGACGGTGCGCTCGTACCGTTCTGCCGACTCGATCTCACGGAGGACCCGATCGCCGAGGCAACGCGCTGCCTGGACCGGGGCGCGCGCGGCATCAAGCTCCACCCGCGTGCGCAGAGGTTCACCTTCGGCGAGCGCGCGCTCGAACCCGTGTTCCAGCTCGCCGCCGAGCGCCGCGTCCCGATCCTGATCCACGCCGGACGCGGCCTGCCCGCGATCGCCGACGATCTTCTGCATCTGGTGGAGCACCACCCCGAGGCCCAGCTCATCCTCGCCCACGCCGCCATCGCCGACCTCCAGCACATCGGACGAACGCTCCTCAACCATCCCAACGTCCTCTACGACACGTCGGTCTGGTCGAACACCGACCTGCGCGCGCTGCTGGCGACCGCCGCACCGGAGCAGATCGTATTCGCGAGCGACGCCCCGTACGGCGCGCCCGGCGTGGCGCAGATCCAGCTCGGAACGTCGCTTCACCGGGCGGGCGCGACACCCGACCAGGTGCGGGCCATCATGTGGGGGAACGCCGAGCGGGCGTCCCGCGGCGAGCCTGCGCCGACGCTTTCGCCGCCGCTCGTCGACCGCGACCGCACCGTGCCGCTCCAACGGGTGCGCGTCCACGAATACCTGGTCATGTCGACGCCGCTTCTCTGGAACCGCCTCCCCGACACACCCGGCGCGCTCGGTCTGGCCCGGCGGGCATGCGATAGCGAGGGAAGCGAGGAGCTGGCGGTCGTGGAGGGATTGATCGACATGGCCGAGGAGCTCTGGACGCACGCGCTCACGGTCGACGATCCGGACGAGGGTCGCCCCTACAGCCGCGCCGCGGCCCGCACGCTCCAGATCGCCGACTCGATCGTGCTCGACGTGTGATCGCGGCGGTCGTCCTGGCGGCGGGCGAGGGCCGCAGGTACGGCGGCCTGAAGCAGCTCCACTCCGTCGACGGGGTTCCGATGCTCGACCGCGTGCTCGGGGCGGTGGAGCACGCCGGGGTCCCCGAGCGCGTCGTCGTCCTCGGTGCCCGCGCCGGTGACGTGCTCGCCGCCGTCGACCTGCACGGCGCGCGGGCCGTGATCTGCGAGACGTGGCGGGACGGCCAGGCCGCGTCGCTCCACACCGGCCTCGCGGCGCTGCCGCAGGATGCCGACCGCGCCCTCGTCGTTCTGGGCGACGGGCCCGCGCTCGACCCGGAGGCCGTCCGGCGCATGGCCGCACACCCGGCGGCGAGGCGGGTGCTCGCGGCCGACTACGGCGCCGGGCGCTCACACCCCGTCGTCATCCCGCGGACGCTCTGGGCCCAGATCCCCCGGCAGGGCGAGACGCCGGTCCGCCCGCTCGGCGCGGAGCTCGTCGACTGCCGCGACCTGCGCCCGCCGGGCGACGTCGACTACGCCACGTCGTCCTGACCGCAGCAGCGCAGGCGCAGGCGGTCGACGAAGCCCACCGGAACGGGATCGCCACAACAGCAGTCGCGGACGACCTCGCGCAGGCGCCGCTCGAAGATGTAGCGCTCGTTGCAGTAGTCGCACTCGCGCAGGTGGCCCTCGATCCGCGCGACCTCGGCCTCGGTGAGAGCGCGGTCCAGGTACGGCTGGAGAAGGTGCTCGGCTCCGTGACAGGCGTCGACGCTCATGCGGCCCCCTCTCGCTCGGCCAGCTCGGCGAGGCGCTGCTTGAGAAGGCGCCGGCCGCGGTAGAGGCGCGACATCACCGTGCCGATCGGGATGCCCAGAATCTCGGCGGTGTCCGCGTAGGAGAAGTCGCCGACGTCCACCAGCACCACGACCTCACGGAAATTCTCGGGAACCGAGCCGAGCGCCTCGACGACACCGCTTCCGGACAGCCGCGCGAGGACTCGCTCCTGGGGCTCGCGGCCGGTGTCGGCGAGCCGGTTGTAGAGGTAGTAGTCGCTCTGCTCGTCCAGCGGCTCGGACGGGGGCCGGCGGCTCTGGCGGCGCAGCTCGTCCATGTTCGCGTTGCGCATGATCGTCGCAAGCCAGGCGGCCAGGTTCGTTCCGGGCGAGTACGAGCGCCAGGCTCGGAAGGCGCGCAGGTACGTCTCCTGCACCAGATCCTCCGCGGCCTGCGGCGAGCCGGTCAGCCGAAGCGCGATCCGGTAGAGGTGCTCGGCGTGGGCGAGCGCCTCCTCCTCGAAGTGCGCACGCTCGCGCGCCGCAGCGGCCTGCACGGAGCCGGGCGAGGAATCGGAGTCGGAGGGCGCCATGCCGCCGAGCGTATCAGCCAGGAGAAGCATCCTCTCTTGGGAACGTCACGTCCCCCCGGTCCATTCCCAGCGGGTTTTAGTCACTTCGGCTAATATGCCGAGCGCCGTGCGCGAACATGCGATCCACCGCACCGACGTTCTCGTCGTCGGCGCCGGCCTTGCGGGGCTCTACGCCTCCATCGAGGCGGCCGCGCGCGGCGCCCGCGTCACGCTCGTGACGAAGGGGTCGCTCCAGGCGTCGAACTCGTTCATGGCGCAGGGCGGCATCGCGGCGGCCGTCGCAGACGACGACCACCCGGCGCTTCACGCCGCCGACACCCTCGCGGTCGGCCGCGGCCTCGCCGACCCGGCCGCCGTGTCGGTACTCGTGTGCGACGGCATCCGGCGCATCGCCGATCTCGGGCAGCTGGGCGTGCAATGGGACCGCGACGACTCCGGCCGGCCCGAGCTCGCGCGCGAGGGCGGCCACGGCCGGCACCGGATCGTCCACGCCGGCGGTGCGGCGACGGGTGCCGCGATCGCCCGCACCCTGATCGCACGCGTTGCCGACAACCCGCGCATCCGCGTCCTTGACCATACGGCGGCGATCGGCCTTCTGAGCGACGGCGACAACTGCGCCGGAGCATGGGTGCTCGGGCGCGACGAGCTCATGCCCATCCGGGCGCGGATGACGCTGCTTGCGACCGGCGGGGCGTGTGCCCTCTACTCGCGCACGACGAACCCGCCGGGCGCCACCGGCGACGGGATTGCGCTCGCCCATCGCGCCGGAGCGCGCGTTCGCCACATGGAGTTCGTCCAGTTCCACCCGACGGCGGTTGCGACCGGTGGCCGCGCCTTCCTCATCTCGGAGGCCGTCCGCGGCGAGGGCGCCCATCTCGTGACCGCCGCCGGCGAGCGGTTCATGCCCGCCGAGCACTCCGACGCCGAGCTGGCCCCGCGCGACGTCGTCACCCGCGTCCTCCAGGCGCGACTCGACGCGGGCGACGCAAGCTACCTCTCGCTTCGCCACCTCGATCCCCGTCACGTGGAGCGGCGGTTCCCGAACCTCGTCCAGGCGTGCGCCCGGCTCGGCATCGACCTCTGCGGCGACCTGGTGCCCGTGGCGCCGGCCGCGCACTACCTGATGGGCGGCATCGCCACCGACCTGGAGGGCGCAACCACCGTGGCCGGGCTCTACGCATCCGGCGAGAGCGCGTGCACCGGCGCTCACGGCGCCAACCGGCTGGCGTCGAACTCCCTGCTCGAATGCTTCGTCTTCGCGCACCGCGCGGTCGAGGCCGGCCTCGCGGCCGCCGCGCCGGCCGTCCCCGACGCCGAGCCGCCCGAGCGTCCGCTGGCACGCGCGCGGCTCCCGGAGCTGCGCCGCAGGATGTGGGCCGGGGCGGGTCCCGTCAGGGAGCGCGCCGGCCTCGAGAACCTGCTCTCCTGGCTGGACAGCCAGCCGGAATCGAACCCCGTGCGAGTCGCGACGCTGATCGCAACCGCCGCCCTCGACCGGCGGGAGAGCCGCGGGGCGCACCTGCGTCGCGACCATCCCGAGCCCAACCCGGATCTGGAGGCGGCCGAGCCATGCGCACCGGCACCGACGACGATGTGATCGTCCGGGCGCTCGCCGAGGACCTCGGGACGGGCGACGTCACGACCGAAGCGACCGTCCCCGCTCACCTCGAGGCGCTCGCGGACGTCGTCGTGAAGGGAGCCGGGGTCGTGTGCGGGATCTCCGAGCTCGCGGCCTGCGTTCGCGCGCTCGACCCGGACGCCGAGCTTGAGCTGCTCGCAGCCGAGGGCGACGCCGTGACCTCGCCGCCCGAGACCGTGGCCCGCATCCGTGGCCGGGCTCACGCGATCCTGACCGCCGAGCGGACAGGGCTCAACCTCGTCCAGCGGATGTCGGGCATCGCCACCGCGACCAGGGCCTACGTGGAGGCCGTCGCGGGGACGGGCGCCGAGATCCTCGACACCCGCAAGACCGCGCCCGGGCTGCGGGCGCTCGACAAGCGGGCCGTGGCATGCGGCGGCGGCCGAAACCACCGCATGGGTCTCGCCGACGCGATCCTCATCAAGGACAACCACGTCGCCGTCGCCGGCGGGATCCTCCCCGCGGTCGAGGCTGCGCGCGCGGCACACCCGGCCCTCGCCGTCGAGGTGGAGGTCGACGACCTCGACCAGCTCGACGAGGCGCTCGCGGCCGGCGCCGACACCATCCTGCTCGACAACATGCCGGCCGCCCGGCTGCGGGAGGCCGTCGCCCGAACCGGCGGTCGGGCGCGGCTCGAGGCATCGGGCGGGATCACCCTGGAAACCGTCCGCGCCGTCGCCGAGACCGGCGTCGACGCGATCTCGATCGGCGCCCTCACCCACTCGGTGACGGCGCTCGACGTCTCGCTGGAGGTTCACCCGTGGCAGTCATGACCGCATCGATGACCGAACGCCTGCAGGCCGAGATCCGCTCGCTCGCAACCGAGCGCAAGGCGGTGCTCCTCGCCCACAACTACCAGGTGCCGGAGGTGCAGGACGTGGCCGACTACGTCGGCGACTCGCTCGGCCTGTCGCAGCAGGCGGCCGCCACCGAGGCCGACGTCATCATCTTCTGCGGCGTCCACTTCATGGCCGAGACGGCCGCGGTGCTCGCACCCGAGAAGACGGTCCTCATCCCGGACCTCGATGCCGGCTGCTCGCTGGCCGCGTCCATCGACGCCGAGGCGCTCGCCCGCTGGAAGGGCGAGAACCCCGGCGCGGTCGTCGTGAGCTACGTGAACACGAGCGCCGAGGTGAAGGCGCTCTCGGACTACTGCTGCACGTCGGGGAACGCCCGCCAGGTGATCGAGGCGGTGCCGGCCGACCGCGAGATCCTCTTCCTTCCCGACATGTTCCTCGGGACGTATCTCGAGCGCGTCACGGGCCGGAAGATGAAGGTGTGGCCCGGCGAGTGCCACGTCCACGCCGGCATCCGGCCGGACGACGTCGCCCGCACGCTCGACGAGCACCCGAACGCCGAGCTTCTGATCCACCCCGAGTGCGGCTGCGCAAGCCAGTGCATGTACGCAGCCACCGAGAACCCCGCCATGGGAGTGCGGACGCACGTGCTCTCGACCGAGGGGATGGTGCAGCGCGCGCGGACCTCGCCCCGGCGGGAGTTCATGGTCGCCACCGAGACCGGGATCCTCCACCGCCTCGGCAAGGAGGCGCCGGACGCCCGGTTCTACGCCATGAGCGAGCGCGCCGTCTGCCGCTACATGAAGATGATCACGCTCGACAAGCTGCACGACTCTCTGGTCGAGATGAAGCACCGGGTGACGGTCGAGCCGGAGCTGGCCGCTCGCGCCCGCGGCGCGATCCGGCGAATGGTGGAGATCACCTAGAGCGCTCGGCGTCGATGCTGATCCTGGTTCCCACCGCAGGCGAGGCGGAGCTCCTGGGCACCGGGCTTCCGGGCCCGGTGTGCGTCTGCGGCTTCGGCCTCGCGGCTGCAGGCGCCGGGGCGGCGCACGCGATTGCGACCCACCGGCCCGAGGCCGGTGCCGGCGTCGTCCTCGCCGGCGCGGCGGGCACCTACGACCCGGGCCGGCTGCCGATCGGGGCGGCGCTCGATGCGGGCACGGTCAGGATCGACGGCATCGGGGCGGGTGGCGCGGGCCCGGCGGCGCTCGGATTCGCCGAGAGCGATGTGATCACGCTCGCGGGCACCGGCGGTGAGCTCCTGTCGGTGGCCGAGGCGGCCGCGACCCCGGCCGCGGCCCGCCGACGAGCCGCGGAGCATCCTGGGGCGCTCGGCGAGGAGATGGAGGGGTTCGCCGTCGCCGTGGCAGCCGCGCTCTTCGGCGTGCCGCTGCGGGTCGTCCGCGGCGCCTCCAACCTGGCCGGCGACCGCGACCACGCCGGCTGGCGGCTCGCCGACGCGCTGAGCGCGGTCCGGGCCCGCGTCCTGGAGCTGGCGTGAAGCTCCGCCTGGGCCTCTCGACGTGCCCCAACGACACCTTCGCGTTCCACGCGATCCTGGAGCGCAAGATCGACCTGCGCGGCCTCGAGTTCGAAGCGGAGCTGCTTGACGTCCAGGCGCTGAACGACGGCCTCTTCGCCGACCGCTACGACGTCTCCAAGGCCAGCTTCCACGCCGCCCTCCTGCTCGCGGACCGCTACGGCGTCCTCCCCGCCGGGTCGGCGCTGGGGTTCGGGGTCGGACCGCTGATCGTGGCCGCCCGCGACGGCGCCTGGCCGTCCCCGGAGGCGCGGGTGCTCTGCCCAGGACCGACGACCACCGCCACCCTCCTCTACCGGTGCCTGCACCCGGACTCGAGGCGAATCGACCACGCGGTGTTCTCGGACATCGGCCCGGCCCTGCACCATGGCGACGCCGACCTCGGCGTCCTCATCCACGAGGGCCGCCTCACGTACCGCCGCGACGGCCTGAAGCTGGTGGAGGACCTGGGCGCATCGTTCGAGGACCTGGCGCGTGCCCCCGTTCCACTCGGCGGTGTCGTGGCGCGGCTCGATCTGCCGGACGGCACCGCCGAGACGGTCACCGCCGTGCTGCGCGACTCGATCGCCTATGCAGCCGCGCATCGCGATGAGGTGCTCGTCACGATCCGCCGCCACGCCCAGGAGCTGAGCGAGGACGTCATCTGGCCATACATCGCGCTCTATGTCACCGAGCACACGGTCGACCTGGGCGCCGAGGGCGCCCGCGCGCTCGAGGTGCTGGAGCGCACCGGCAGGGACGCTGGGGCACTCCCCGCCGGCCTGCCGCAGCTTCGCGTCTTCGCTTGAATTACGATTTCGCCTCGTCTAAATTGCGATTTAGATGTTGAGCGACGTGGCCCAGGACTACATGAAGCAGATCTATGTGCTCGAGCGCCGGGACGGCAAGGCGTCGACCTCGGCGCTGGCCGACGCGATGGGCGTCTCGGCCGCGTCGGCGACGTCGATGGTCAAGAAGCTCGCGGGCCTCGGCCTCGTCGAGCACAGCAAGTACCACGGCGTCACGCTCACCGAGCCGGGCGAGAAGGTGGCGCTCGAGGTGCTGCGCCATCACCGGCTGCTCGAGGTCTACCTCACGCAGACGCTCGGGCTTTCGTGGGACAAGGTTCACTCCGAGGCCGAGCGACTCGAGCACGTGCTCTCCGAGGAGCTGGAGGCCGAGATCGACCGGGTATTGGGCTATCCCGAGATCGACCCACACGGCGATCCGATCCCAAGCGCCGACCTCGTGATCGCCGCCGAGCCGTCCCAGCGCATGGCCGAGCTCGAGCCGGGCCAGGCCGCCGTGGTGCGCCAGGTGCCCGACGGCGACCCATCGCTGCTTCAGTACCTCGCCGGGCTCGGACTCGTGCCCGACACGCGCTTCACGATGGTCGACAAGGCCCCGTTCGGCGGCCCGCTCACGCTGGACGTCGGCGGGACGCAGCACGCGGTGGGCGTCGAGCTCGCCGCGCGGATCGGCGTCGAGGTGGCGGCATGACGCCGCACGCCGTCCGCGCCGCCGTCGCACCGGCCCCTGCACTCATCACGCCGTGGGCGCGCATCAAGCGCGTGCTGCCGTTCCTGGGGCCGGCGTTCGTCGCCAGCGTCGCCTACATGGACCCGGGCAACTTCGCCACCAACATCCAGGCCGGTGCCGATTTCGGCTACATGCTCCTGTGGGTGCTCGTCGCCTCCAACCTGATGGCGATCCTGATCCAGTCGCTCTCCGCCAAGCTCGGCATCGCATCGGGCATGACGCTGCCCCAGGCGATTCGCGCGAACACCAGCCGCCGGGCCCGGATCGGGCTGTGGCTGGCGGCCGAGTCAGCCGCGATGGCGACCGACCTCGCCGAGTTCCTCGGCGCGGCCATCGGCATGCACATCCTCTTCGGGATCGGCCTCCTGCCGTCGGCGCTGCTCACCGCGGTCGCCTCATTCGCATTGCTCGCGGTGCAGCGCTTCGGTCACGTGCGCTTCGAGTTCGCGATCATGGCGTTCGTCGCCGTGATCGGAGCGGCGTTCGTCGTCGAGATCTTCATGGCGAACCCCGACCCCGCGGGCGTCCTGCACGGCATGCTCGTGCCGGGAATCCAGTCGAGCGCCATCTACGTGGCGGTCGGCATGGTCGGCGCCACCGTGATGCCGCACGTCGTGTACCTCCACTCCGGGCTCGTGCAGCACCGGGCCGACATCCTGGACGGCAAGAGCAAGCGCGAGCACTTCCGCCATGAGCTGATCGACATCGCCCTCGCCATGAACGGCGCATTCCTCATCAATGCGTCCATGGTGATCATGGCGGCCGCCGTCTTCTTCCACGTCGGGGCTGACATCTCCGGGATCGAGGACGCGCACGCGACGCTTGGCCCGCTGCTCGGCTCGCTCGCGCCGGCCGCGTTCGGGATCGCCCTCCTGGCCTCGGGCCTTTCGTCATCCACCGTCGGCACGATGGCCGGCCAGATGATCGTGGACGGGTTCATGCAGTGGAAGGTGTCGGTGTTCCTGCGGCGGTTCATCACCATGATCCCGGCGCTCGTGGTGATCGCGCTGGGCGCGAACGTGCTGGACACGCTGGTGGCCAGCCAGGTGGTGCTGTCGCTGGTGCTGCCGTTCGCGGTGATCCCGCTGGTGTGGCTGACGCGCCGGCGCGACGTGATGGGCGACATGGCCAACGGCCGCATCCTCCACGGCCTGGCCGTGCTGGTGTCGTGCCTGGTGATCGCGAT
>DATIDU010000238.1:0-11770 GCA_035456145.1 Gaiellales bacterium
TCGGATCATCGAGCCGTCCCGAAGCCGCGGCGGCGTTCGCCGCGCTCGCGCATGTCGATCTCGTCCTCGACCACCTCACGTCCGCCGCGAATCGTGGCCGCAAGGCGGTCGCCGCCGCCGAGCGGCTCGGCAATACCGACGCGGCGATCGAGGCCGAGATCGTCGTCGGGACGGCGACGTACCTGCGGGACGGGCCCGCGGCCGCGCCGCTTCTGGAGGGCGTCCTCGAGCGTGTCCGTGCCCCGGAGCTCGAGCACCACCTTCCCCATGTGCTCAACAACCTCGCCCTGTGCGCCGCGTGCTGGCGTGACCACGAGGCGGCGGAGCGCCATGCCGGCGAGGGGATCGAGTACACGGATGGCCACGACCTCGACCTCTGGCGGCTCTCGATCCTTGGGACACACGTGCGGTCGCTGCAGAACCAGGGCCGCTGGACGGAGGCGCTCGAGGTCGCGACGGCGATTCTTGCCGATGTGCGGGCGTCACCGGGGCCGCGGGGCGAAGCGCTGGCCGTCCTTGCCACCGTGCGTGCCCGGCGCGGCGACCCCGCACCGCCCGGGGCGCTCGCCGAGGCTGCGGCGACCTATGCCGGAGAGCCCGCCTGGGACGCGCAGATTGCGATCACCAACGCCGAGGTGGCCTGGCTCGACGGCCGCGCCGGTGACGTCGATGCGGTGACGGCAGATGCGGTCGAGCTCGCCGTCGCAGGTGAGTCGCAGTGGGCGTATGCCGAGCTCCTCCTCTGGCGCCACCGCTCCGGCCTCGATGTGGCGCCCGAGCGTCAGGTACCGGAGGCGATCGCGCTCGAGCTCGACGGCCGCCACGCCGAGGCAGCGGCGGCCTGGGACCGGCTGGGGTGCCCCTACGAGGCGGCGATGGTGCTCTGCCTGGCCGGCGACGAGGGCTCGATCGCCGCCGCGCACTCCCGCCTGCGCGAGATGGGCGCCGTCCCCGCGGCCAAGATCGCCGCGCGCCGCCTGCGTGAGCGCGGAGTGCGGGGCATCGCCCGCGGGCCCCGGCCCGCCACGCGGAGCAACCCCGCCGGCCTCACCGCGCGCGAGCTCGCGGTGCTCGAGCTCGTCGCCGACGGCCTCTCGAACGCCGAGATCGCGGCGCGGCTCTTCGTCTCGCCGCGCACCGTCGACTATCACGTCTCGGCGGTGCTGCGGAAGCTCGAGGCGCGCACGCGCGGTGAGGCGGTCGCCGCCGCGCGGGCCCTGGGCGTCCTCGAATCCCGGTAGCGCCGAGGCCCAAACCCGGTGGTTCTCCCGATGTGGCGGCGCGTGGCCGGCCCTAGGGTCGATGCCACAACCGTCACGGGAGGAGGACATCGTGAACACCTATGTGATCCTGCGCAGGAACGGCTGGCGCACCCCCGGCGACCTCGAGGAGGCCGCCGCTCGCTCGACGGCCGAGGGTGACCGCACGCCGGACGACATCCGTTGGATCCGAAGCTACGTCCTCGACGAGCGCGACGGCAGCCTCGGCACGGTGTGCATCTACCAGGCGTCGAGCCCGGAGGCGATCCGGGCCCACGCCGACCGCGCCGACCTGCCCGTCGACGAGATCCTCGCCGTGGCGGACACCGTCATCGTCCGGCCCGACCCGGCGGCGGCCGCGGTCTGACACCCACCAAGGAGGGAACCCACATGTTGAAGCGAGTCACGCCGGCCCTGGCCGTCGCGGCGCTCGTCCTTCTGGCCACGGCCGCCACCGCGAGTGCGCGCGCAAGCCTCCAGGACGTCCGCAACTCGACGGCCAAGTTCCGGCATCTCTCGTTCGCCACGCACCACGGCTACGGCCTGCTCACGGATGCCCAGGGCATCGCCTGCATCGACAACCCGCCGGTCGGCGGGATGGGCATCCACTACGTGAACGGCGACCTCATCGGCGACCCGGCGGAGAACCCGCGCAAGCCCGAGGCGCTCGTCTACCAGCCGATCGACGGCCATCTGCGGCTCGTGGCAGTCGAGTACGTGGTCTTCCAGGACGCGTGGAAGGCCGTGCACCCGAACCGCCGGCCCGAGCTCTTCGGGCACAAGTTCGAGCTGCTCGGGGCGGACAACCGCTACGGCCTGCCGCCCTTCTACGAGCTGCACGCCTGGATCTGGAAGCACAACCCGCGCGGGACGTTCGACGACTGGAACCCTCGCGTGGTCTGCCCGGCCTGAGCCCATGGGCGTGTGGGGCCGCCACTCCCCGGCGGCCCCGCACGAGGTCTCCCGGTACTGCGGCATACTCTGCGCCGTGCCTCGATCCGTCCGCACGCCCGGCCTCGTCCTCATGGAGCACGAGTTCGCGGTTCCGCTCGACCATGCGAGCCCGGACGGCGAGCGGATCACCGTCTTCGCCAGAGAGGTGGCCGACCCCGACGGCCGTGACCGGCCGTTCCTCGTCTTTCTCCAGGGCGGGCCCGGCTTCGAGGCGCCGCGGCCGACCCGGCATCCCACGGCGCCGTACTGGATGGACCGTGCGCTCGAGGAGTTCCGCGTCCTCATGCTCGACCAGCGCGGCACCGGCCGCTCCACGCCCGTCGGCGGACTGCCGGGGAGGACGCCGCACGAGCAGGCCGCCCACCTGACGCTCTTCCGCGCCGACTCGATCGTGCGCGACGCCGAGTGGATTCGTCGCGAGCTCGGCGTCGACCGCTGGAGCGTCCTTGGCCAGAGCTTCGGCGGCTTCTGCACGCTCGCCTACCTGTCGCTCGCCCCGGAGGGGCTGCGCGAGGCCTTCTTCACGGGCGGCCTCCCGCCGGTCGGACGCCACATCGACGAGGTCTACCGGGCCACGTACGAGACCGTGCTCGAGCGCAACCGGCGCTACTACGAGCGTTACCCGGACGACCGCGAACGGGTGGTCGAGCTGCGCCGCCGCCTCGACGCCGAGGAGATCCGGCTCCCCGGCGGCGACCGGCTCACGGGCCGCCGCTTCCGCCAGATCGGCCACATGCTGGGGATGGGCCCCGGAGCCGAGCACCTGCACTACCTGCTTGAGCTGCCGCCCGACTCACCCGCCTTCCTGCACGACGTCGACGCGGCCGGCCAGTTCCCGCGCAACCCGATCTACGCCGTGATCCACGAGGCGTGTTACGCGGACGGGGGCGCGACGCGCTGGGCGGCGGAGCGTCTCCTCCCCGGCGAGTATGCGGCCGATGCCGCGCTCTTCACCGGCGAGCACGTCTATCCGTGGATGTTCGAGGACTACTCCGCGCTCGCGCCGCTGCGCGACGCGGCCGGGATCCTGGCCGATCACGAGTGGCCGCGGCTCTACGACCCCGACGTGCTGGGCCGGAACGAGGTGCCGGCGGCGGCGGCGATCTACGCCGAGGACATGTACGTCGAGCGGGCGTTCTCCGAGGAGACGGCGAAGCATGTCCGCGGCCTGCGCGCCTGGGTCACGAACGAGTATGAGCACGACGGCCTGCGGGTCGCCGGCGACCGCATCCTCGGGCGGCTGATCGACCTGGCGCGGGGGAGGGCGTAGATGGCCGAGCCGCTTGCGTTTACGACCCCCAAAGGCACGCTGCACGGCTGGCGGGTATGACGGCGCGGGGCCGCAGGCGATGTTGCTTCACGGCGGGCCGTGCATCACGGCGACCTACCTCGAGCCGCTCGTGCCGCACGTGTGCGGGGTCTTCCGGCAGATCCTCTACCAGCAGCGCGGGCTCGCGCCCACGACCGTCGGCGGCCCGTACACGGTGGCGGCCAACGTCGCCGACGCTGCTGCGGTCATCGACCAGGCGGCCGGCGGCCGGGCGTGGATCGTCGGCCACTCCTGGGCCGGGCACCTGGCCCTCCACATGCTCGTCGCGATCCCGGAGCGGATCGCGGGCGCCGTCATCATCGACCCGCTCGGCGCTCACCTCGACGTCCTGCCGCCGTTCGGCGAGCGGCTGCGGGCGGCCTTGAGCGACGCGGAGCGGGCCCGCGTGCAGGAGATCGAGGCCCGGGAGGATGCGGGGACGGCGACACCCGAAGAGTCGATCGAGTCGTTGCGGCTCGTCTGGCCGTCGTACTTCGCCGACCCGCCGTCGGCGCCGCCGATGCCGAACATCGACATGGCACCCGGGCCCTTCGTGGCGACGTTCGCATCGATCACCGAGCACGCCGAGGCGGGCACGCTGGAGCGCCGCCTGCCCGCGGTGCCGCCGGAGATCCCCGTGCTCTTCCTCCACGGTGCCGCGAGCCCCATGCCGGTGCGGGCGTCGACCGACACGGCCGCGCTGATCCCGCACGCGCAGGTCGAGGTGATCGACGGTGCCGGGCACTTCATCTGGGTCGAGCGACCGGATGAGGTCCGCGACGCCGTGCGCGTGTTGGTCGAGCGCTCGCCGCGGCCGTAGGGATCGCCGCCGGCCCCCACGGCGCGGCATCGGCGTGGTACGTTGACCGGAAGGACAAGCGCCCGATCGGAGAGTGCGAGGGTGGCAAATCGCCGGAGCGGAGAGAGCGACTTCCCGTGGAACGAGGTCCTGATCGTCGGCACGATCGTGCTCCTGGTGGTCGGGTTCATCGGGGTGGGAATCGGCTGGATCGTGCGCGACAGCCGCAGCACGACCCCTGCCGCCGCCGCCACGACCCAACCGACGTCGTCTGAGCCGCCGGCGCCGGTCGATCCGCAGGTCGCGTCCGGCGCGCACGCGTTCGTGCAGTTCGCCTGCGCGCAGTGCCACGGCGACCGCGGTGAGGGCGGCGTCTCCCCCGACGTGCCTGCGCTCAAGACCATCGCGTCCACCCTCACGGTCGCCCAGCTGACGTCGATCATCGAGCACGGCGCGGGCGTCTCGAGCAATCCCACCCGGCCGTTCATGCCGATCTGGCACGGCGTCATCGCGAAGCAGCAGATCGCTGCGCTGGTCGCCTACCTGAAGGCCGGCTTCCCACAGGTGCAGTACGCCGAGCCGGTGCCCGTCCCCAGCGATCAGGGCGACGCCGCCGCGGGTGCGGCGCTCTACGTGCGATACGGCTGCATCAACTGCCACGGGCCGAACGGCCTGGGGGGCGTGCCCAACCCGCAGTCGCCCGACACGGTCATTCCGCCGCTCGTCGGAAAGGACTTCCGCGCCGAGTTCAGCGACAAGGCCATCGCCGACATCATCCGGTCGGGCAGCGTGATCGGCAAAGCCCCGATCGTCAGCATGCCGCACTGGGGGACGATCCTGAGCGACCAGCAGATCGCTCAGCTGATCGCCTACATCAACACCCTGACGTAAGACCGGCCGGCGTCGGCTACCCGTCGCCGACGAGCCGGTGCACGAGCTGAACCGCCGTGGCGCCCTCGCCGACGGCGGCCGCCACACGCTTCACCGAGCCGTGCCGGGCGTCACCGGCCGCGAAGACCCCCGGCATGCTCGTCTCGAGCGAGAAGGGCCTGCGCTCCAGCCCCCATGCGCCGTCCAGGTCGTCGCCGGTGAGGAGGAAGCCGTGCGCGTCCCGGGCCATGTCCGGCGGCAGCCAGTCGGTGAGCGGGTGTGCGCCGATCAGGACGAAGAGGCCCTCCGCCGCGACGGCCTCGTCAGCTCCGGCCCCGGCGTCGTGGAGCACCAGCCGCTCGAGGCGCCGGTCTCCTCCTCCTCCCGTCACCGTGACCCTCGTGCGGACGGCGACGTTTGGCGCTGCGCCGAGCGCCCGGATCAGGTAGTCCGACATGCTCGCGTCGAGCGAGCCGCCGCGCACGAGGACGGTGACATGCCGGGCGTAGCGTGCGAGGTGCAGGGCCGCCTGCCCCGCCGAGTTGCCGCCGCCGACGACGTAGACGTCCTTCCTGGCGAACGTCGGGGCCTCCGACACGGGCCCGCCGTAGAAGACGCCGGCTCCGGTCAGCGCGTCGAGCTCGGGGATGTCGAGTCGCCGGTAGCTGGCCCCGGTCGCCACGATCACGGCCCGGGCGCCGATCGAGAGGCCGCTGTCGAGGATGACCGAGAGGCCGCCGTCCGAGCGCACGAGCTCCGTCACCCGGTGCATGAACACGAACCCGGCGCCGAAGAGCTGCGCCTGCTCATAGGCCTGCTCGGCGAGCCTGCCGCCGCTCACGCCCTTGGCGAAGCCCAGGTAGTTCCTGATCTGCGCGCTTGCCCGCGCCTGTCCACCGATCCCGCCGGCATCGACGACGAGCACGCCCAGCCCATCGGAGGCGCCGTAGACGGCCGCGGACAGACCGGCGGGCCCGGCTCCCACAACCACGAGGTCGAACGTCTGCTCCTCGACGCCCAGCGGCGCGCCGGCGGCCGCGGCGATCTCGGCGTTCGAGGGATCGCTGAGCGCCGTCCCGTCGGGCAGCACCATGAGCGGGAGCCGCGCATCAGGCCCGGCCTGCGCGAGGAGCTCGCGACCCTTGTCCGAGTCGGCGAGGCAGAACGCGTGCGGCACGGCGCACTTCTCGAACACCGCGCGCAGCTCGGATGCCCGGCCCGACCAGTCGGCGCCCACGACGTGCACGGTGTGCGGCACGAGGCGCTGTTCGCGCGCCCATTCGAGCAGGAAGCTCCCGATCGCCTCGTGGAAGACCTCGTCCGGTGGCGGTCCCGGCTCGGGGACGAAGTGGTCGGCGCGACCGAGGGCCATCGCCCGCCGGATCGCCTCGGCCCGCTCGGGATCCGCCCAGGCGCTCGGCGAGACCAGAAGCGCGCGCTTGGCCAGCGGGTGGAGCCGGCGCGCGACGTCGATCACGGGCTCGTCGGTCGTCCAGGCGGCCGGCCGGCCCGCGAGCACCAAGGCCACGTCCGCGGCCTCTGCGGCGAGCCGCTCGAGCAGCCGGGCGCCCTCACCGCCGCCGCGCACGCACTCGATCCGGTACCGGCTGGCGTAGCGCTCGACCAGCTGGGCCTCGACGCGATCGAGCACGTCGGCGTGTTCGTCGACGGCGACGATGACGGGTGGTGGCATGCTCCGACCCTACTCGATGGGCCTTGGCGGCCCGTGATCATCTAGCCGAGGAGCGTGTCGGCGACGCCCGCGGCTGCGCACACGACGACGATCGGGATGACGCCCACCCGGTAGCGCCACACGGCGACGAACGCCGACGCGGCGAGCAGCGTCAGCACCCACTCGGGGCGGCCGTCACTGACGAGCGCATGCCGGGCCACGAAGACCGCCAGGCCGCCGATCACGCCGACCACCGAGATCGTGACGCCGTTCAGGCTGTTGGCGAAGCTCCCGGTCGTGCGGATGCGGTCGATGATGGGAGCGCCGGTGATGACGAAAACGAAGCTCGGCACGAACGTCGCCAGCGTCGCGACGGTCGCTCCCAGAAGCCCCCACGCGAGGCTGCCCTCGACCCGATAGGCGGCCACGAAGCCGACGAACGTGTTCACCATGATGAGCGGCCCCGGGGTGGACTCGCCGAGGGCGAGGCCGGCGACCATGTCCTTGCTCGTCAGCCACCCGTAGTGGTTCACGGCCTGCGCGGCGACGAACGGCAGCACCGCGTAGGCACCGCCGAACGTGACCAGCGCGGCGATCGTGAAGAACCCGGCGAGCTCCCCGATGACCCCGCCGGCCAGCACGAGCACCCCGACCGGGACGAGCCAGATCACGAGCGCGCGGGCGAACCGCCGGCGGACGCTGACACTCGCAGCTCCATCCGTGCCGACCTCGTCGTCGTCCTCGCCTCCATGGTCGGCCGGGCGCCCGAGGAGCGACGGGTCGATGCGCCCGGCCGCGTATCCGATCGCCGCCGCGGCGGTGATGATGAGCGGGAACGGGACGCCGGCCACGATCGCGAGGAAGGCGGCGGCCGCGACGGCGACGGCGGCGGGCGTGTGGATGACCCGGCTCCCCACCCGGATGACCGCGGCCGCCACGAGAGCCACGACGGCGGCGCCGAGGCCGCGCACGACGCCCTCCACGACGCCGACGTCGCCGTACTCGACGTAGACGCCGCTCATGACGCACAGGACGACGAAGGACGGCGCGACGAAGAGCCCGCCCGACGTGATCGCCCCACGGACACCGTAGAGCGAGTAGCCGATGTACGAGGCCAGCTGCTGGGCCTCGGGGCCGGGCAGCGCCATGCAGAAGTTCAGCGCGTGCAGGAACCGCCGCTCGGAGATCCACCGCCGCCGCTCGACCAGCTCGTCGTGCATGATCGCGATCTGGCCGGCCGGGCCGCCGAAGCTGATGCAGCCCAGCCTGAGCCAGAACCGGAACGCCTCCCGCTCGGTGGGCTTCCCAGCCGGCGCCGCCGGCTGGGCCGCATCGCTGGGCGGTGCCGTCGACGTCACGGCGCGCTCCAGAGCGCGTGCAGGGCGTCATAGAGCGGCGCCGCCAGCTCGATGAGGTGCCTGTCGTCGCGGGCCTGGAGCGCGAGCCCGCGCAGGAGCGCATCCACGCCCGGCGCCTCGGGCACGTCGAAGCGCTCGTCGCCGATGTCGACTTCGTGGACGAGCTTCCCGATCCGGTGCAGGGCCGGCTCGTCAAGGCCGTAGTGGACGAGGAAGCTCTCGAACGAGCAGCGGCCGTCGCGGTGGCCGAGCTCGACGCCGCGCATGTCGAACGGCGTCGCGTCGGCGGGCACCTCGTCGGGATCGTCGACGAAGACGAAGCGGGCGTCCGGGTCGAGGAACCGGCGCACGAGCCACGCGCACGCCGTGCGGTCGATGTGGACGTGGCGGCGGGTGGCCCAGATCATGCCGCCGCTCCCGTGGCGGCGTTTGCCAGCGCGTCGACCGCCGCGCGTGCCGCCTGCGCCTCCGGCGTCGGGAAGTGCTCGCGCGCCGCGACGCGCCGAAGCTCACGGCGCAGCCGGGCGAGCGTGCGCCGCCGTTCCGCCAGGGGCCGCCGCGCGGCGGCCCGGGCGTGCTCGGCGATCTCGCGGTACTCAGCATCGATACGCTCGGTCATCGACCGTGCGAGCGCGCGATGCTCGGCAGCTGTCGCAGGCTGGGACAGCCAGATGGTCGCCTCGCCGCCGGCCTGGACGACGTCCTCGGCCAGCCACTCGAGCTGCTCGCGGTTGTCGCGACCGGCCGGCAGGGCAACCACGCCGTCGACGATCTGGGCCACCCCCAGCCGGCGCAGCCGGCGCCACAAGGTGATCCGCGGCGTCGACGGCGTGCGCGGCAGGCGGTAGACGAGCATGACCCATTGCGGCGTGCGCATGGAGGGAGGATACTGCAACCCCGGTTACACAAGTAAGGAGGCCGTCGTGAAGTGGGTCACCCGTGAGCGTCCCAAGACCGACCGCATCGCCTGTCCATGGCTGATCCGGAGGTTCATCGATCCCGAGGCGGAGTTCCTCTACGTCCCGGCCGACCGCGTTCTGGCCGTGGCGGACGAGGAGCAGGGCCACTCCTACGACGCCCCTGGGGCGCGCTACACGCATCGCGACGGCCTGTGCTCGTTCGAGGTGCTGGTCGAGGAGTACGGGATCGCCGACCCCGCAGTGCGTCTGCTGGCCGAGATCGTCCACGGAGCGGACGTGGCCGAGGATCGGGACAGGACGCCGCAGTCGCCCGGCCTCCAGGCCGTCGCTGAGGGCTTCCATTACCTCCACACGGACGATCTCGCACAGCTCGCCGCGGAGCTGCCGGTCTACGACGCGCTGTATGCCTGGTGCCAGAAGCGGGTCGCGGGCAGCTGACCGCCGGCCAGCCGGCCGACGCGACCCGCATCATCCGCGTCCAGGCGCTGCGGGCGGTTGCCTACGGCGCCGGGAGCGTGCTCATCGGGGTTTCGCTCAACTCGGCCGCGCTCTCGGGGTTCGCGGTGGGCGCGATCCTGGCGGGCCTGCTCGTCGGAAGCGCGCTGGCATCGGCCCTGCTCGGTCGCTACGGCGACCGGCTGGGGCGCCGCCGCTCATATCTCGCCCTCCTGGGTCTCATGGCACTCGCCGGCACGGTCTTCGCGTTCAGCACCTGGCCGCCGCTCCTCACCATCGCCGCTCTCACCGGCACCGTGTCGCCGGACGTGATCGAGTCGGGCCCGTTCACGTCGCTCGAGCAGGCGATGCTGCCGCACACCACTCCGGGCGACCCGACCCGCCTCTTCGGCCGCTACAACACGGTCGCCACGCTCGCCGGCTCGCTCGGTGCGGCGCTCGCGGCGCTCCTTGCGCTGGTGGGCGGAACCGACCAGCGGCTTCTCCTCATCTATCCGGTGCTCGCACTCGCGGCGGCACCGGTCGCGGCCCGCCTTTCGCCCGGCGTCGAGCTCGGCCGCGAGCTTGCGGCGGACCGCGCTGCGCCGCTCACCGAGTCCCGTCCGATCGTTCGCCGGATGGCCGCGCTCTTCGCGCTCGACAGCTTCGGCGGCGGCTTCGTCGTGAACGCCTATGTCGCCTACTACCTGTCGCGCCGGTTCGGCGCGTCGGCCGAGCTCGTCGGGATGGTCTTCTTCTCGATCGGGATCCTCCAGGCGGCCTCGTTCCAGGCCGCGGTGCGCCTCAGCGAGCGTATCGGCCTGCTCCGGACGATGGTGTTCACCCACCTGCCGTCGAACGTCATCCTCGCTGCGGTGCCGCTCGCGCCGAATCTGGCATCGGCCGTGGCGTTGCTGATGGCGCGGTCGGCGCTCTCCCAGATGGACGTCCCGCCGCGCCAGGCCTACGTCGTCGCAGTCGTCACGCCCGGCGAGCGGACCGCCGCGGCCGCGTACACGAACGCCGCGCGCTATGCGACCCGGCCGCTGGGACCGATCCTGACCGGCGGGCTCGTGCAGGCGTCCCTGATCGGTGCTCCGTTCGTCATCGCCGGCGCGGTCAAGGCCCTCTACGACCTCGGGTTCTGGTCAACGTTCCGCAGGGTCAGGCTGCGGACCTGACTCCTTCGTCCCTCGTATTCAGCCGAGGCTCGCCAGGTCGGCCTCGATGAGGCGGCGATCGTCCTCGTCGTCGATTTTGGCCGCCTCCGTCCGACCAAGCTCGAGGAAACGCTGCGTCTCATCACGGTCTCCGGCCGCTGCGTGTGCGCGGGCGAGCGCCTCGTAGGCCGCCGGGAGGTCGAACGGCTCCATCGCCTCGGGCGACTCCTCGACAATGGCAAGGCACCGCCGGGCGTGGCGGAGGGCACCGTCGGAGTCGCCCAGGAGCGCGTGGACGCGGGCGCACAGCCACTCGCTGCGGGCGCGGTTCGCGTCGGTGCCGCCGCCGTGGAGCCAGTGGTAGGCCGACGCATGGGCGCAGTGCATGAGCTCGTCGTCCTGCGCCGGCGAGCGTCCGTCGGCCTCGATCAGGGCCCAGGTGCGGTTGAAGAGGTCGATGCCGAGCCGTCGATGCGCGTGGCTGTCAAGTGTTTCCAGCGAAATCTCGTTCATGTGTTCGCTCCGTTCTTGAGCCTACAACGAGTGAGGGCGCCGTCCCCGGATCGGGTGATGGTCGTTTGGGCGGCTCTGCTCGATCTTGAGAGTAGGGCGGAATGCGCCCGGCTCAGTCTCCCCGCGCCTGAAGGAGCATCAACGATTCCTGGTCTGGCTCGACATCTCCGCTCGCTGATCGTCCCATGCGCCGTCGTCGCAGTTGCCGCCGTGGCCGCTGCGCCCGGCTACGGATCCCTGTCCGCCCCCGCGCTCGGCGCACCCGCCGACGGCGCGACCTGGGACAGCCTGCCTGTGTTCACATGGGGCAACGCGTCGGGCGCCGCGAAGTACGAGTTCCAGCTCGCGGGGACGCCGGCGTTCTCGCCCGCTCTCGTCGACACGACCACCGCCAACCACCGGGCGACCGTCACCAAGGTGCTCGGCAACGACACCTACTACTGGCGCGTGCGCGGGGTCAGTTCGACCGGGACGAACGGCCCGTGGTCGAGCGCGCGGTCCTTCGACTACGACTGGTCCGA
>DATIDU010000239.1:0-7398 GCA_035456145.1 Gaiellales bacterium
TTGCGGTCGTGCCCCATGAAGCCGACCCGCCCGTCCGCCGAGACGGTGCGTGTGCTCGGCTTCTCGATGTCGTGGAAGAGCGCCGCGAAGCGGAGCCCCGTGCCGGCGTCGAGCTCGTCCCCGACGTTCTCGTCCATCGCGCGCCGGAGCGGATCGGCGTGCCGGGGCAGGTAGTGCTCGGGATGGGAGGCGATGTCGGCCGCCGCGTCGACCACCTGGAGGGTGTGCTCGAAGACGTCGAGGTGGTGAAAGGGGCTCTGCTCGCAGCCCCGCATGGGCGCCGCCTCGGGCAGGACGACGTCGAGGACGCCAAGGCCGTCGAGCAGCCGCACCGCGGCATCGGGGTGGTCGGGAGCGAGCAGCCGCCGCATCTCGGCGTAGATCCGCTCGCCGGCGGCGCGGTCTGCGAGGTGGGCGTCGCGGCGTGCGAGCCGCTCGGCGTCCGGATCCACCTCGAATCCGAGCTCGTGCGCGATCCGCGCCAGGCGGAGGAGCCGCAGCGGGTCGTCGGCGAAGACGCGGTCGGAGACGAGGCGCATCCGCCGGTCGGAGAGATCCCCGAGACCTCCGAACGGGTCGACGACGTCGTCGTCCCTGCCGGCGACGGGGATCGCCATCGCATTCACCGTGAAGTCGCGCTCGCCCAAGTCGGCCACGATATCGCCGCCGCGGCGGGCCGTCACGTCGATCGTCCGGCCGTCGAGGACGACCCGCCACGCCCCATGCGCCTCCGAGAGCGCGAACGGGGAGCCGCCCGTGGCGCGCGCCAGCCTGCGCGCGGCGGGAGCCGGGTCGCCCGGTACGACGACGTCGACGTCGGTGACCGGCCGTCCCAGGCGCACGTCCCGCACGCATCCGCCGACGAAGTGCGCCTCGTCGTCGGCGACGAGCGGCCGCAGCTCGTCAAGCACCCCGGAGGACATGCTCCACCCTCCGCGGCCGCGGCGCCAGCGACGTCACGATCTCGTAGTTGATCGTTCCGGCCATGTGCGCCCACTCCTCGGCCAGGATGCGCTCGCCGCCGTCCTCCCCGATCAGCGTCACGGGGTCGCCGGGTTCAACGTCGCAGACCGGTCCGACGACGAAGGTGAGCTGGTCCATGCTGACCGTCGCGGCGACGCGCCGGCGCCGCCCCCGCACGAGCACATCGGCCCGGCCGGAGAGGATACGAGGCACGCCGTCGGCGTAGCCGGCGGGGACGAGGCCGATCCAGGTCGGCTCCGGAGCCACGAACCGGCGGCCGTACCCCGCGCTGTCGCCGGTCTCAAGCAGCTTGACGTCGGCCACGAAGCTCTCAAGCCGAAGCGCCGGCCGCAGCTCGTCGCGGGCCGGATCGGCGCCGAACGGCGAGAGCCCGTAGACGGCGATGCCGCAGCGCACCGCGTCGAACCGGGCCTCGGGGAAGCAGAGCGCCGCGGCGCTGTTGGCGACGTGGCGCGGGCACTGCGGAAAGCGGTCGGCGAGCTCCGAGAACCGCTCGATCTGGCGGCGAGTGAAGGCCTCGTCGGCGTCGGCGACCGCCAGATGGCTCATGAGGCCGGCGAGCCCCAGGACTTCGCCCTCGGCGAGCTGCTCGCCCACGCGGAGCGCGTCGTCCTGCGCCATCCCCCACCTCCCCATCCCGGTGTCGGCCTTAACGTGGACGCCGAGCGGCGAACGGGCGGCTGCGCGAAGACGGGTGTAGCCGTCGACCGACGTCACCGTGACGTCGACCCCCTCCACGTCGCTCTCCTGGCCGGGCACGAGCGGCCCCATCACGAGGACGGGCACATCTCCCAACTCCTCCCGCAGCGCGCGCGCCTCCTCCCAGGTGGCGACACAGAGCCGGGTCGCGCCGGCGGCCAGCGCGGCCTGCCCCACCGCGGCGGCACCGTGGCCGTAGCCGTCGGCCTTGACCACCGCCCACACCTCGGCGGGTGCGGCGGCAGCGGCCAGCCGGGTCACGTTCGCTGCGACCGCGGCCAGGTCTACGGTGACGGTGGCGCGGGCTCGTTCGGTGCGGATCACGGCAGCACCTCGGGCAGCGCGTCGATCACGTCGGTGGCGATGATGCCCGACGGGCCGCGGCGGGCGACCGCCCGCTGCCCGGCGAGGCCGTGCGCCTCGGCGGCGAGGCACGCGGCCAGGAGCGGGTCGCCGCCCTTCGCCAGCATCGCCGCGACGGTCCCGGTCAGGACGTCGCCCGAGCCCGCGGTCGCGAGCCCGGGCGGGCCGGCGTGCGAGACCCCCAGCCGGCCGCCGGGATCCGCGATGAGCGTGTCGGCGCCCTTGAGGAGCACCACGCAGCCGCTCGCGGCGGCCGCCTTGCGCACCGCCTCGAGCCGGTGCTCGTGCACCCAGCCGGACTCGACGCCGAGCAGGCGGGCCATCTCACCCTCGTGCGGCGTGAGCACGGTCGGCCCGGGCCGGCGGCGAAGCCGGGCGAGCGCGCCGTTGAAGGCGAAGAGGCCGTCAGCGTCGATGACGACCGGCCCGGCATGCTCCGCGGCGACCCGCCGGGCCAGTGCCAGGGCCTCGTCCGACCGCCCCAGCCCGGGGCCGAGCGCGACGGCGTCCGCCCGCTCGAGAAGATCGAGCCCGTCGGGGAGCGCTCGCACCATCACCTCGGACACACGGCCCTCGACGGCGGGGACCGCCTCGGGCGGGGCGGCGATCCAGGCGATGCCCGCCGATGCGCGCAGGGCGGCCAGCGCCGTCATGAGCGGCGCCCCGGTGAAGCCGGGCGCCCCGCCGATCACGAGCACAGCACCCGCGGTGTACTTCGACCCCCGCACCGCCTTCGGCCACGCGGCGGCGAGCGTCTCGGCGCCTGCGAGCAGCGTCGCGGCCGTCGGCCGTTCGGCCTCGCGGGGGATGCCGATGCCGACGACGACGACCCGGCAGGCGGCGCTTCGCCCCGGCTCGATCGCCGTTCCCAGCTTGCGCCCGTGGAAGCAGACGGTCACGTCGGCGCGGACGGCGGGCCCCGCGACGATGCCCGTCGAGCCGTCGACCCCGGAGGGGACGTCGAGCGAGACCACGGCTCCGATCGGCGGCCGCATCGCCTCGATCGCGGAGGCGACAGCGCCGCGCGGCGCCCCCCGGAACCCGGTTCCGAGCAGGGCGTCGACGACGACGTCGGCGCGGGTGAGCCGCGTCCGGCGAACGCCGCCGGCGATCGGGATGCCGAGCCGCTTGGCGACGTCGTGGTTCAGGCGGGCGTCGGGCGGGAGCTTCTTCACGTCGCCGGCGAGCATGCACTCGACCTCCCAGCCCGCGTCGTGCAGGTGCCGCGCAACCACGAAGCCGTCGCCGCCGTTGTTGCCCGCGCCGCAAACGACCGCCGCGCGCGTGCCCGTGCCGAGGCGGAGGATCTCGTCGGCCGCCGCCAGCCCAGCCCGCTCCATGAGAACGGCGCCGGGGATGCCGAGCTCGCCGATCGCCGCGGCGTCGACGGCGCGCATCTCATCGGCCGTGTAGAGGGCAAGCGGTCCGCTCATGCGTCGTGCACGATGGCGACGGCGGCCGCCATTCCCTTCGAATGGGTCATGGAGAGGTCGATCCCGCCCGCGCTCACGCGCGCCGCCCACGCCTCGGTGCGGCCGCTGAGGCTGACGCCGGGCTTCGGCCGGCCCACGATCTCGATCTCGCGCCACGTGAACGGGACGCCGAACCCGAGCGCCTTCCCGACGGCCTCCTTGCCGGCGAACCTGGCGGCGAAGTGCTGCGGCGGGTTCGCGCGCGAGAGGCAGTATTCGCGCTCGGCCGCGGTGAAGACCCGCTCGATGAACCGGGGGTGGCGGACGAGGGCCCGCGCAACCCGGTCGATCTCGATCAGGTCGATCCCAACCCGCATGGCGGCCATACTATGCTAGGCCTGTGCCGCGAGCGGTTTCCCTGACGCCCACCGCGACCTGGTGGCCGAGCACGCTCTACCAGACAACAACGCTCGAGCTGCGGCGCGGCACCGACCGCCTCCTCGTCGATCCCGGCATCTCGCCGTGGGAGATCGACGAGGTGGTCTCGTCGACGCCGGATCCCGTCACCCAGGTGCTCGTGACGCACGCCGACTGGGATCACGTGATGGCGCTGGGTGTCCTGCCGGACGCCCAGGTGACGGCGTCCGCCGGCGCAGCCGGGCGGATCCGCTCTGGCGAGGCCCGCGCGTCGATCGAGAAGGAGTCGGTCGAGGCGTACGTCCCGTACGTGGCGCTCGACGGGCTCCACTGCGAGCAGGATGTCGAGCCGCCGGCCGACGTCACGCTCGGGCCGTGGAGCGCCGTCTGCCGGGCCGGCCGCGGCCACACCGACGACGGGCTCATCACCTGGCTCCCGGACGAGCGGCTGCTGGTGGTCGGCGACTACCTCTCGGAGCTCGAGATCCCGTTCGCCTACTCGTCCGTCCGCGACTACCAGACGACGCTGCACACGCTCATCGGCGTCATCGAGCGCGAGCAACCGGAGTTCGTCGTCGTCGGCCACGGCAAGCCGCACTCCGCGGAGCGGGCGCTCCAGATCGCCGACGAGGACCTGGACTACATCGACGCCATCCTCGCGTTCGCCGACGCCGGTTGCCCGGCCGACCAGGCCGAGCGGATCGCCGTCCCGTTCCGCGGCGGCGGGCCGTACGACCGCGTCGCCCACGGGGCCAACGTCAAGCTGGCGTGCGAAGCTGCCGGCGCCCCCGTTCCCGCCTGACGCTTTTCTCCCCGGCGCATCTGCCGATAAGAGATGTGTGCCCCCTCTGCTCCAGGTACGCCGGCACCCGCTCGGCCCGCGCGTCTACGTCGCTGGGCTGCGCATCCATGAGTGCTGGGCCGGGTTTGGCGCGTCGCTGGCGCTGCTCGCGGCCGCGGCGACCGATCACTCGGCGCCCCAGCGGCTCCAGACCGCGGTGGCCCTGGTCGCCGCCTGGATGATGGCCAAGGACTGGCCCGACTTCTTCCCGTCACGCCGGGACACCTACGCGTGGCGGGTGGGAGTGCACCGCCGCGACTGAGCGCCGCGGCGGTGCGTGAGTCTCCCGCTACTCCTTGAACATGCCGAACATCTGCTGGGCGACGCCGCCCAGCCGGGTGAAGTCACCGCCCACGACCAGCGTCTGCGGGCCCGCGGCGATGGCGAACACGCCGAGGTTGCTGTTGGCCGCCGAGTGCCACGACTGGAGCACGCCGGTCGTGTCGTCGACGGCGATCAGGTGGTTTCGCAGCGCGACCCGGGTGCAGAAGTTGTTGCCTGGGATCGCGCCGCAGTAGGCCTCGAAGTGGCCGCCCGCGTAGGCGATGCCGTCGATCACGACGACGTTCTCGACGTTCCCGGTCACGCCCTCGATCCAGACGAGGTCGCCGGTGGCCGGGGTGAACTTCATGAACGAGCCGCCGTTCCCGGTCCCCGCGGCGTACATGTTGCCGCCGAAGTTCGCGAGCGAGACGACGTCGAACGGATGCGTGCCGAACCGCACCGGCCCGTGCCAGTTCCACGTTATCGGATCACTGGTGACGTGGTCGACCGCGCCGCCGGTGACAGGATCGACGGCGCCGATCGCGCTGCTCGAAACGCCGTTCAGCGTGTTGAACGCACCGCCGAGGACGACGTGATTCGAGCCGTCGCTGGTCGTCTCGATCGCGTCCACCGGGCCGTCGGTGACCGGCGCCCAGCCGGAATCGAGCGCCCCGGCGGCGGGATCGAACGCGGCGGCGTAGCTCCGCGGCGTGGTGAAGGCTCCGCCCAGATAGACGCGACCGTTCGACACCTCGATCGCCCGCACCTCAGCGTTCAGGTTGCGAGCGCGCCACGCCGTGATGAGCGCGCCGGTGCTGGCGTCCACGGCGGCTGCCTTCTTGCGGGTGACACCGCCGACGGTGCCGAAGCCACCGCCGAGATAGACCGTGCTGCCGTTGACGGAGATCGCACTCACGACGCCGTTCACGTTCGGGTTCCACGGCAGGAGCGCGCCGGTCGTCAGGTTGATCGCCGCCGCATGGTTGCGCGTCACCTCGCCGGTGCCGGCCGGGGCGCCCGAGGGACGCAATGAGGTGAACTTCCCGCCGATGTAGGCGGTGGTGCCGCTCACGGTGATCGTCGTAACGCGGCCGTTCGTCTGCCACGAGGGCGATGGCGTCGAGCCGACGATCGCAGCTTGCGCGGGAGCGGCCATCGCCGCCCACGCGGTTGCGGCAACGGCCGCCTTCAACAGGGTCGTCCTACCCACAGTCATTGCCTCCTCGGTGCCTTTCCGCAAGCCTACGGGGATGCGGACCGCTGTCAAGTTCTGGTGATCGGGTGCGGCTTTTCCGCACCTACCTGCCGTGGAAACCGCCGCCGATTTCCGGGTCGTCCCTCATGCGGCCGCGGCCTGCGCGCCGGAGACTACCCCTGGTTCTTCTCAGGGCTCCGAAGAGTGCAACCGGGCGTCGTGCTTGTCACGGCGGAACCGCGTTGCACATCCCGGCCCGGCGCGTACCGCCTCGCGCCGGGCCGGGATCTTGCTGCTTACCCGAGCCGGAGGAAGGCGCGGCGGACGCGGGCCGCGGTCCCCGATGAGAGCCCTGACGACCGGTACTCGATGGAGATCCCCCCGGACGACTCGGCGCCGTCGCGATCGCCGGCCAGCCCCTTGACGACGGTCGCGGCGCGCGACTCCGGGCGGTCGAAGAGCACGACGAGCATCTCCGAGCCGCCGGTAAGCTCGAACGCGGCGGCGATGTGCGGCCGCAGCGGTCCGAACCGCGCCGCTTCGAGATCGTCGCCGGCGGGCCGAAGCGTGAGGCCCTCCGCGGCGAACGCGGTCTGGACCGCGTCGGCGGTCGGGGCCGGTGCGTGGCGGAGGCTCGGTATGAGGGGCCGGACGCTGACGCTCGTCCCACCCGATCCGGAGCTGACCGCGATCGATGTGATCGCCCAGGCGGCCATCACCGCGCCGATGACGCCCAGGACGACGGCCCAGACCGGCATCCGCCGCCGGTGCCCAGTTGCAGTTGCCACGTTCACAGTATGACGGATCGGGTGCAACGCAGAGAGCCCCACGCCGATATCTCCTCCCATGAGTGCGCAGCCCAGCCGGATCGCCGTGATCGGCGACGTCCACGCGTGCGACCAAAGGCTCGACCTCCTCCTGATGCACCTGGGCGAGCAGGAGCTCGACCTGGTTGCATGCGTGGGCGACATCGTGGACGGGCCGGGCGACCCGAACGCGGCGGCTGCGCTCCTTCAGGCGCACGACGTCACGGTCGTGCGCGGAAACCACGACCGCTGGATCCTCGAGGGCGTGCTCCGCGACCTTCCCGACGCGCACGCCTTCCACACGCTGACCGTTCAGACGGTGGGATACCTGACCGCCCTGCCGCCGAGCCGGGAGCTCACGCTCGCCGGCGGCACGAGCGTGCTCGTCTGCCACGGCCTCCTCGAGAACGACATGAA
>DATIDU010000240.1:0-3842 GCA_035456145.1 Gaiellales bacterium
AAGGCCGTGGGGGAGGCGTACTGCTCGGCGTTCCACGGCGCCTACGGCATGCACGCGGTTGCAGTGCGCTTCTCGAACGCCTACGGGCCCCGCTCGGCGCACAAGGGCAACGTCATCCCGCTCTTCATCCGCCGGCTCCGCGCCGAGGAGGAGCTTGTCGTCTACGGCGACGGCGAGCAGACCCGCGATTTCGTCTTCTGCGAGGACCTGGCCGACGGGCTCGTGCGCGCGGCGGAGGCCGACGGTGCCGGCGGCGAGATCTTCCAGCTCGCAAGCGGCGTCGAGACGAGCCTCAACCGGCTGGTCGAGCTCCTCGCCCAGGTCTCGGGCGCCGAGCCCCGCATCCGCCGCGAGCCGCCCCGGGCCGGCGAGATCCTGCGCAACTACTCCGCGGTCGAGAAGGCCCGCGACCGGCTCGGCTACGCGCCGTCAGTCACGCTCGACGAGGGTCTTCAGCGGACCTGGGACTGGTTCGCCTCGCAAGGCTGAAACACCGGCGCCTGTCGCCAATGTTTCACGACGCCTGAAACACCGGCGCCTGTCGTCAATGTTTCACGCCGGCTAGCGCAGCCAGGCGCGCATCAGCGCGTTGGCGAAGCCCATGCCGTAGCGGAAATGGGGCGGCTTCTTCGACTGCCCCGAGAGGCGGTTCGTGACGGTGACCGGGGCCTCGACCGAGCGCAGGTGCTTCTTCGAAGACTCGACGATGAACTCGGAGTTGTGGAACTGGTCCTGGCGGAACTCGAGCCCGCGCAGGCTCGACGTGCGCACGGCCCGGTAGCCGCACGCCGGATCGGTCACCTTGCTCCACGTGAGGAGCGAGAGCAGGCGGGCGAAGAGCTTGATCCCGAGCTCCCGAGCGGCGTGGGACGGGTCGGCGTCGCCCAGCACCCGCGAGCCGCCGACGACGTCGACGTCGCCCTCGGCGATCGGGCCGACCAGGCGCGAGAGCTCCGACGGCTGGTGCTGGCCGTCGGCGTCCATGGTGACGACGATCTCGGCGCCGGTGGCGAGCGCCAGCCGGTAGCCGGTGCGAAGCGCCGCGCCCTGGCCGCGGTTGAGCGGCAGGCGGACACCGGCGGCGCCTGCGGCGCGGGCGCGGTCGGTCGTGTCGTCGGCCGAGCCGTCGTCGACGACGATCGCGTGCAGCTCGTAGCCGCACACCGTCTTTGGGAGGGCGCCGATGACGTGGACGATGTTCTCGGCCTCGTTGTACGCCGGGATGACCACGGCAACGCCGCCGGCGAACTGCTCCGGGTGTCCGGTGGCGCGGAACTGCTCGAGTGCGAGATTCTCGATCAGGCGCGTGAGATCACGCCGTGACCGCTCGGCCCGGCCGGCCAGCGTGAACGCGAACAGGTAGAGGACTCCGACCGCGAGCACGGTCGCGCCGAGGATCCGATGTCCGCCGCCCTGGCGGAACGACAGCTCGTCGAAGACCCACTGCAGGATTCCCGGATCGGCTCCGAGGATGACGAGCGGCAGGACGAAGACAACCAGCCGCAGCATGAGGTCGCCGTTTCCGAACTTGCCCTGCCGGTAGGCCCGGAGGGTGAGCGCTGCGAAGACGACCGCGGCAACGAGGCCGGCGGCGCGAAGCGGCGTCAGGCCCACGGCCTACCGCGCCGGCTGGCCCACCGTCGCGGCGGGCCTCCACGCCGTGGACGGGGCGATCACGTCGGGGATCACGCGGTCCTTGTAGCGCTCGATCACGACGAGGGTCGACTCGATCAGATTCTCGGAGAGCAGCGTGGGCTGGAGCCCGAGCGCCGGCAGCTTGGTGTGCACCGGGTTGTAGTAGTGCTCCTCGGCCTCGACCCGAGGGTTCGAGACGTTGTCGACCCGGACGTTCATGCCGTGGTGCTCGCCGGCGTGCCGCACCTTCTCGGCCAGGTCGGCCACGGTGAAGACCTCGGTGAACTGGTTGTACACCCGGTACTCGCCGGCCGCCGGCACGTTGGCCGCCGTCAGCTCGACGCACTGGAGCGTGTCCACGATGTTGAGGAACCCACGCGTCTGGCCGCCCTTGCCGTAGACGGTGAGCGGCTGGCCGATGACGGCCTGGACGCAGAACCGGTTGAGCGCGGTGCCGAACGCCTGGTCGTAGTCGTAGCGGGTGAGCAGGCGCTCGTCCATCTTCATCTCGGGCGTCTCGATCCCGTACACCACGCCCTGGTTCAGGTCGGTGCAGCGCAGGCCCCATATCCGGCACGCGAAGTGGATGTTGTGGCTGTCGTGCACCTTCGAGAGGTGGTACAGCGAGCCGGGCAGCTTCGGGAACGGCAGCACGTCGCGGCGGCCGTTGTGGGTAATCTCGATGAACCCCTCTTCGATGTCGATGTTGGGCGTCCCGTACTCGCCCATCGTCCCGAGCTTGATCAGGTGAGCGTTGGGGGCGTGGTCGCGCATGCCCCAGAGCAGCTTCAGCGACCCGATCACGTTGTTGTGCTGCGTCTCGACGGCGTTGTCGACGCTCTGCATCGACCACGGCGCGCTGGGCTGCTCGCCGTAGTGGATGATCGCGTCGGGCTCGAAATCGCGGACGAGATCTGCGGCGAACGTTCCCTCGGCGAGGTTGCCGACGTAGCTCTCGATCTGCTTGCCCGAGGCCTCCTTCCAGGCCTCGATGCGCTCGGCCAGGGAGACGATCGGCGTCAGCGAATCGCCGCCCGCCTCCGTGACCCACTTCCGGCGGGCAAAGTTGTCGGCGACGGCCACCTCGTGGCCCTTGCCCGAGAACCGCATGGCGGTCGGCCAGCCGAGATAGCCGTCGCCGCCCAGGATCAAGACTCGCATGCGCACTCCGTCGTCGTGGACCGGCTGAGAATAGCTGGAATGCTATCGACCGGGCGCGACAACGGTCGGTAGCATGCCGCCGCGATGACCGCCCGCCGCGCGGAGTTCGCCGCCATGATCGCCCTCGCCGCATGCCTCGGGGCGGGCCGGGCGCTCGCCTGGGACGCGCTCGCCGTGTGGGCGGCGGCCGGGATCCTGCTGATCCTCCCGGGGTGGTGCGCCCTGCGTGCGGCCGGCCTTGAGCGCGACCTCGGACGGGCCGGGTCGGCACCGGTCGCGGCGGCGCTCTCGCTCGCCGTGTGGACGCCGCCCCTCGCCGTCGCGTACCTGGCCGGCCTCAGCCTGACGTTCGCGATCGCCGCCGTCCTCGTGGCGGCCGCGGCCCTTGCCGCGGCCGTCCGCGCACCCGCCGCCCTTCCGCGAGCGCCGGCGGCCGAGGTGGCCGGCGGCGCGGCCGCCGTCGCGGCGTTCGCGTACCTGGCCTGGCGGATCTCGACGCCGATCGTCGGCGACGCGCTCTTCCATGTCGGGCTCATGCGCCGCCTGGGTGATGCCCCGTCGCTCTCGTTCGCGAACGTGTCGCCCTTCCTGGACGGCCCTGCCAACGCGGGCTACGCGCTCCCCGTGCTGCACGCCGCGTTCGAGGGCGTCGCGAAGCTGGCGGGCGTCGATCCCGTCGTGACGTTCCGGTACCTCCTGCCGGTCTGCGCGGCGCTCGCCATCGCCGCGGCCTACGCGCTCGCCCACGCCTTGACCGGCTGGCGCGCCGCCGGCTACCTGGCGGCGGCGATGACGGCCTGGGATCTGTGCTCGCTGATCAACGGTCTCGTGCTCCAGATCAACCAGCCACCGCCGTTCTCGCTCTGGGTGCTCACGCCGGCGGCCCTGCTGCTCTTCTGGCTTGAGATCCGGCACGCGCGGCGCGCCGCGGCGGCCACGGTGTCGGCGGTCGCCGTGATCGCCTTCGTCCACCCGACGTATGCCATCCCCTTCCTGGCGATCGCCGCCGGCATCCTCGCCGGGGCCTGGCGGGCCGGCCTCCCCGA
>DATIDU010000241.1:0-3228 GCA_035456145.1 Gaiellales bacterium
TGCGATGAGTCGGGAGGGGCGCAGGATCACGCGCAGGCAGGTCCTGGCCGCCGGGACCGTCATCGCGGGCGCCGGGGTTCTGATCGGCGATCGGTTGTTGAGCGGCGATGCCGCCACCGCGACCCTCGGCGACCACGTGCACATCTTCCGTGCGGCGTTCCCCGAAGACCGAAGCGACGGCTGGGGCGAGGGGTGGATGCCACTCCACTTCGGCGGGAGGATTGCCGCCGAAGGCGGCGTTGCGACCTTCGACGTGCCGGTCGGACTCCGCGGGACGGCTCCGCACCAGCCCATGCCCGTCCAGCTGCTGGATCGCGAGTGTCAAGAATGCGAACAGCTCGCAACGCTGGCCGTCAGTGACGCCACGCTCCGGCCGGGCATCATGGTGGGCGGGCGCGGACCGTTCGCGTTCCACGCCGTCACCGCTGAGGGTGCGCGCCTCGTTGTCGCCCGGTACGGCCGGGAGTCCCGCGAGATCCTGGCCCTGGCGCCGCTCCCGAAGGTGTCGGCCGGCACGTCGATCCATGTGCGTCTGGTGTACGCCGGCGGGCGGATCCGCGCGCGCGCATGGCCCGAGGACGCGGGCGAGCCCGCGTGGCAGGTCGACGTGCGGGCGGATCTCGACGGAGGGACGCCCGGCGTCGTCGCGGTGCACCCTGAGAGCCTCGAGCCGTGCACGCTCACAGTCTCGCGCTATGAGCTCGGGGCCGACCACCCCTTCGCGCCCACCTCCCCGGCCGCCGTCATGGCGTTGAGCGGCATACCGACGACGGGCAGATCCGGAGCCTTGCAGGCGATCGCGCGCGTGTGGAGCGCATATCCGACGGACGTCACGTTCGAGTGGAGCACGGACCGCGGGTTCGCGTCGGCCGCGGCCGCGCCCGAGATTGCCGTCCGCCGCGGCCCACTCACGGCCGCCCACGTGCTCGCGCTGCCGGCGGGGCACTCCGTCTGGTGGCGCGCGCGGCTGCGTTCGGTCACCTCCGGCGCGACGGCCGTGACCGACGCCCACGAAATCGCGCCGCACCCCTCCGACGCCCCCCTCGTCATGCTCGCTGCGAGCTGCGTCCACCTCACCGGTCCGCCGCCCAACGCCGGGTTCGCTCGGCTGCTCGAGGCCGCGAGCAGCCGGCCACACTGCCTGGTGTTCCAGGGGGACGCCGGCTACGCGAACAACCGTGTCGACGCGTGCTACGCCCGTGCGCCCGACTTCTTCGCCGATCGGTTCGCACGGTTCCTCGCCGACCCGGCCTTCACCGCGCTCCGCGGACGCGTGCCGACCGGGTTCACGATCGACGACCACGACTACGGCCCCGAGAACAACGCGGACCGCCTGAGTGTCGATCGCTGGGCGATCGACCTCTGGAACCGCATCCACGCAGATCCGACGTCCGTCGGCTACTTCGACTTCCGCGTGGGCGACGTCCACTGCCTGACGCTCGACGGCCGCCGCTACGCCGATCCCGTTGGGGCGCCCGACACGCCCGAAAAGTCGAAGCTCGGGCCGACCCAGCTCGCATGGCTTCGCCGAACGATGTCCGGGAGCGACGCTGACCTCTTCGTCGTGTTCAGCGCGGACTCGTTTGCGCGACGCGAGAACCCCCGCCACCCCGAGTTGCCGGGCGCGCGGCTCGACTGCTTCTTCACGGGTTGGCCGTCGGAGTACCGGCGCGTGATGACGCTCTTCATGGACACGCAACTGCGCGGGAAGCGGGTGATCGTCCTGAGCGGCGACGCCCATGGCCTTCGGGTGCACTACCACCCCGATCCGGGCCGGCGCCGCCGCGCCGCCACGCTCCGGGTCGTCGAGTTCATCTGCTCGGGCCTTCGGCCCCGGGAGTGGTCGGGGCCGGTGCCCACCGATCCGACGCTCGATCCACAGCGGCACGTCATCGGCCACCCGGGCGCCGGACTGATTGAGATCGATCCACCGCGACCCGGCGGGCGGTCGATCACCCTCCGAGCGGTGAACGCACGAGCGTCCGACCCCGTGGACGCGTTCCCGCCACTTCGGCTGTCGTTCGATCCGCAGAGTCCACCGCCCCCTGGCGACTGATCCGGTTTCTGCTATAACTCGACTTAGATTTTCTTCGTTGGATCAACGCAAGGAGCGAGCACCCCTATGGCAAAAGTGATCGGCATCGACCTCGGCACGACCAACTCGTGCATGGCGGTGATGGAGGGCGGCGAGCCCACCGTCATCCCGAACGCGGAGGGCGGGCGCACGACCCCGTCGGTCGTCGCGTTCACGAAGGACGGCCAGCGGCTGGTGGGCACACCCGCCAAGCGCCAGGCCGTCACGAACCCCAAGAACACCGTCTTCTCGATCAAGCGCTTCATGGGCCGCAAGGCCGGTGAGGTGTCCGAGGAGCAGAAGATCGTGCCGTACGAGGTCGTGAGCGGCCCGAACGGCGATGCGCGCGTGCAGGCGGCCGACAAGACGTTCCCGCCCCCGGAGATCTCGGCCATGATCCTCCAGAAGCTTCGGGCCGACGCCGAGGCCTACCTCGGCGAGCCCGTGAGCGAGGCCGTGATCACGGTCCCCGCGTACTTCAACGACGCCCAGCGCAACGCCACCAAGGACGCCGGCAAGATCGCCGGCCTCGAGGTGCTGCGCATCATCAACGAGCCGACCGCCGCGTCGCTGGCGTACGGGCTCGACAAGGAGGGCGACCAGACCATCCTCGTCTTCGACCTCGGCGGCGGCACGTTCGACGTGTCGGTGCTCGAGCTGGGCGAGGGCGTCTTCGAGGTCAAGGCCACCTCCGGTGACAACCACCTGGGCGGCGACAACTTCGACAAGGCCGTCGTCGACTGGCTGATCGCCGAGTTCAAGCGCGACCAGGGCATCGATCTCTCGAAGGATCCGATGGCGCTGCAGCGGCTGTACGAGGCCGCCGAGAAGGCCAAGATCGAGCTGTCCACGACGCAGTCCACGAACATCAACCTGCCGTTCATCACAGCTGATGCGGACGGCCCCAAGCACCTCGACACCACCCTCACCCGCGCCAAGCTGGGCGAGCTCACCCACGACCTGATCGAGCGCACCGTCAGCCCCACCAAGCAGGCGCTGTCGGACGCCGGCCTGTCGGCCTCGCAGATCGACCAGGTGATCCTGGTCGGCGGCATGACCCGCATGCCGGCCGTGCAGGACAAGGTCAAGGAGCTGATCGGCAAGGAGCCGCACCGCGGCGTCAACCCGGACGAGGTCGTGGCCGTCGGCGCCGC
>DATIDU010000242.1:0-6310 GCA_035456145.1 Gaiellales bacterium
CGTGAACGGCCTTCTGGTGCAGAACCTGGTCTCGGCGCCGACCCCGAACCGGGCGTTCTGGTCGATGGCCGTCGAGGCCCAGCTCTACATCCTGTTCCCGCTCCTCCTGCTCGCTGTCCGCCGCTGGGGCGCCGTCGCCATGGTCGCCACCGTCACGTTCGTCGTCGCGGCCGTCGGGATCGTCGGCCCGCACGTCGTGCACCTCGACTTCATCGTGATCCAGTCACCGCCCGACCTCGCCGCGCTCTTCGCAGTGGGCATCCTGAGCGCCGGCATCGTCGCGGCGGGCGGCGCCCGCCGGTCGTGGCCGTGGGCGTGGCTTGCGCTCGCAGCCGCCGCGCCGGTGCTCGCGATGATCTGGTGGCAGGGGTCGGTGTGGACGCTCGACAACCTGCTCTGGGTCGACCTCGCGCTCGGCCCAGCCGTGGGCTGCCTCCTGGCCGCCCTCTCCACCGGGCAGCCCGCGCCGCTCCTTCGCGTGCTCGACTCCCGGCCGCTGCGCAGCCTTGGGCTCTCGTCCTACAGCCTGTATCTCATTCACGGCCCGATCGTCGTCGTCGTGTACGAGAACGTCGTCGCCGGGCGCGTCAGCCCCGGCGTTCCCGCCTTCCTCGTCACGCTCGCCCTGGTCTTGCCGCTCACGATCGCCTTCGCCCGGATGTTCGCGTCGGTCTTCGAGCGGCCGTTTCTCCAGCGTCGTGTCCGCGCCGGCTCGCCGTCCGGAAGGCTCGGGAGGGCCGTACCGGGGACAGTCCCTGAACCTTCGGCGTGACAGGGCCGGCACGTCCGCGTGACACCGCGCCCCCGTCGCGCGGCGAAGTGGTCACGGCGCCCGGGCGTCCTGCCACGCCGGTGTGACGAGCGCGTCGCCCGGACCGTTCAGGGACTGTCCCCTCACTCGTCGCGGAACCGGGACGAGAGCGCGTAGCGCAGGAGCACGACGTCGCCGATCTGGCGGACGTCGACGAGCGACGCGCGCCGGCCGGCGTTCCAGGGGAAGAGGCCGTCCAGCACGAACCTCGGCGCCTCGGAGTCGCCGACGAACACCGGGGCGACGACGAGCTGGAGCTCGTCGACGAGGTCGTCGGTCAGGAACTGCGTGTGCACCTTGCCCCCGCCCTCGACCATCAGCCGCTCGACACCGCGGTCGGCGAGATCCGAGCTGAGCCTGCCCATCTCGACGGTGTTGCCGCCGTCGACGACGGTTGCGACCGGCCCGAGCCGTTCGCGGGCGTCGACGACGCCCGGCCTCGCGCAGTAGACCAGCTTCTCCGCGTCGCCGGCCGTGAAGAAGTCGGCGCGGGCGTCGAGCTCCGCCCGCCGGGTCACGGTGACCTTCATCGGCGACGGTGCGAGCCCGCGGGCCGCCCGCTCGTCCCGCCGGGCCTGCGAGCGTACGAGGAGGCGTGGATTGTCGATCCGTACCGTCGCCGCGCCGACCAGGATCGCGTCGCAGGAAGCCCGGACGGCGTCCACCCGGTCGAAGTCGGCGTCGTTCGACAGGAGCAGGCGCGACGAGGCGTTGCCGATGTACCCGTCGATCGACACGCTGCACGAGAGCAGGGTGTACGGGCGGTCACGCATCGCGGCCTCGGTCGATCGGCACGACCGCCGCGACGGGACGGCTCCGCGGCCGGGGAACCCAGGCACCCGCGAGAACGAGCGCGCCCGGCATGGTGGCGACGAGCACCATGACACCGTAGGCGACCGCGGTCGCAACCCCCCGGTCGGCGCCCAGCCCGGCGGCTGCGAAGGCCCATGCCGTCGCGCCCTCGCGCGGCCCCCAGCCCGCGACACTCGGAAGCACCATGGCCAGCATCGCCAGCAGCGCGAGCGGCAGGAGCTGCGAGACCGGCGCGTCGGTGCCCGCGGTTCGCGCGGCGATCACGAACGTAGCCGCATGCCCGGCGACGACGACCGCCGAGGCGAGTGCGATCACGGGGAGCGCTCGGCGGTGAACCAGCGCGTCGCGCACGTCGCCGGCCACCGTGCGCCGCAACCGGGCCCAGCGGCCGCGCCGCCCACCGGGCCGCACGCGGCCGGCGAGCACGACGCCGGCGACCACCACTGCGAGGGCAGCCGCCGCGAGCGGCATGGACGCCTGCACCGGCGACGGCAGGGCAAGCAGGACGGCGACCGTGATGACCACCTGCACCAGCTGCCCCGCGGCCCGCTCCCAGGCGACGGCCCGGAGCCCGCGGCCGACGTCGCGCACGTTGCGCCCGTGGCTCACACCGCGGTGAACGTCGCCGACCACGCCGCCGGGGAGCGTGAGGTTCAGGAACATCGACCGGTAGTACCCGGCGACCGCCGTTCGCAGTGTGAGGTCGACCCCGAGCCCGCGGGCAACGACGGTCCACCGCCACGCACAGCAGAGCGTGGTCACGACGCCGATGCCCGCGGCCGCCGCCAGCGCCCTCCCGTCGACGGCGCGCACACCGTCGCGGAAGGGGCCGGTGCCGAGCCGCCACACGACGAATGCGAGCGTGGCGACCGCGGCGGCTGAGCGCGCCCATCTCCACACGGCCGTCACGGCAGCACCAGGAGGTCGGCGTGGTAGACGGTAACGGCGAGCCGTCCCGCCCGGGCCTCCGCCAGTCGGCGGCGCAGGTAGGGCGTGGCGTCGGCGGCCAGATCGGGGTCCTGTTCGCTTGCGGCGCCGACCCAGCCGGAGAGCCACTCGGACACGAGGCCCGACTCTGCGGGGCCAAGCCGCCAGGGGCTCGGGCTGACGAGCACCTCGGCCCCACGGCGCCGAAAGGCGTGGACGGCGCCGGCCAGGGCGGCCGGGCCGAGCAGGCGGCCACCGGCCGTCATGCGGCGCTGGTGGGCGTCGAAGGCGGTCGCGACGCGTGCATCCAGCTGATCCGCCGGCGCCAGACCCACGCGCCCGACGACCGACAGCGTCACGAGCACCGGGCACCCGGCCGCGCCGCACAGGTCGACTAGCCCGGCCAGCTCGTCCTCCGTGAGGAGGTCGAGCAGCGCCGAGGCGGTGATGAGGGTCGCGTCGGAGAGATCCTGCGTGCTGAGACGGGTGATGTCGGACAGCCGCGTCTCGACGGCGACGGATGCCCCGTCGGCCGCCGCGTCCGGACGATCGGCGGCGGCGATCTCGAGGAGGTCCGCGTCGCGGTCGTGAAGGATCCACCGCTGCGGCCCTCGCAGCCGCGGCGCGAGCCAGCGGGCCATCGCCCCGGTGCCGCAGGCGAGGTCGTGGATGATGCTGGGCCCACGCGCCGGAAGCCCTCGCCGGAGGTGCTCGACGAGATCACCGGCCCTGGCCGCGGCATCGGCGGGCTCGCGGAGGTCGAGCCACCTGGAGCTGACACGGATCTCGGTGGCGGTCATCGCGCCGCTCCCGCCAGAACGTCCGCGAGGACCGAGGTCGTGGCCGTCCACCCGGAGAGCGACTCGCGCCGCTCGCGTGCGGCGCGGCGCAGGCGCCGGCGCAGCCCGGCGTCGCACAGCCAGGCCCGGAGCGCCGCGGCGAGCGCGGCCGGATCGCCGGGCGGGACGAGCATGCCGGGTCGGGTCCCGTCGGCACCGTGGCCGAGCGCCTCCGTGACACCGCCGACATCGGCGGCGACGACCGGCAGGCCGCGGGCCAGCGCCTCGGTGACGACCATGCCGAACGTCTCCGCCCGCGACGTGAGGACGAGCAGGTCGGAGGCGCCGTAGCTCGTCGCCAGCTCGGCGCCGGTCCGCGATCCCGGAAACCGCACGCGCTCGCCCAACCCGCCGTCCATCGCCCTCCGCCGGAGCTCAACCGCGAAGGCCCGGTCGCGCTCCAGGCTCCCCACGCACAGGCACTGCCAGGGAAGCGCGGTCATCGTCCCCAGCGCCGCGAGCAGCACGTCGTGCCCCTTGCCGGGGATGACCGCGCCCACCGTGAGGAACGCCCCGGATGTCGCGGTTCCCGGCGCGAGGTCGGCCGCGTCGACGCCCGGCTCGGCGACGTGGACCCGCTCGGCCGGGAGCGCGTAGAGCTCGCGAAGCGTCCGCGCTGCCCATCCGCTCGTCGCGACCACCGAAGCGGCCGCCGAGAGGACGGCGGCCTCACGCGTGCGGACGCCGTCGTCGGCGGCGCCGTGGCCGAGCGGCATATGGACAAGCGCCACGAACCGCAACCGGCCCGCCTGCGGCACCAGCACCTCGGGAGCCGTCGAGGCGATCAGCCCGTCCAGCAGCACCACCGCGCCGTCGGGAATCCGCTGGACGACTCCGGCCAGGGCGGCGTGGGCCGCCGCATCGGGTCGGGGCCACGCGCCGGGCACGGCGTGCAGGCCCACAGACCAGCCGCTCGCGGCGAGCCCGCGGCAGATCCTCACGTCGTAGACGTTCCCGCCGCTCGGCCGCGCGGGATCGTCGATGCCTTCGGGGACCACGACGTGGACCGCCCTCACAGCGCCCGCTCGTAGGTCGCCCAGGCAACATGCGACTCGTGCAGCGTGACCGCCAGGCCGTCGAGCTCCAGCGCGGCGGGACCCAGCGCGCCGGCGTGCACGCGGTCGGCGAGCCTGTCCGCGATCACGCGGGCCAGCATCTCCGTCGAGGTGTTCACGCCCGCGAACTCCGGCTCCTCGTCGAGGTTCCGGTAGGTCAGCCCCTCCACCACCCCGTGGAGCTCGGCCGCCGCCCGCCCGATGTCCACCACCACGCCGTCGGCGTCGAGATCCTCGCGCCGGAAGGTGGCGTCGATCACGTAGGTCGCGCCGTGGAGGCGCTGGGCCGGCCCGAACGCCTCCCCGCGAAGGCTGTGGGCGATCAGCATGTGGTCGCGCACGGTCACGCTGAACACGGCGCACCCCCGCCGTAGGTGATGGTGTGGCAGATCGCTGCCAGGCTGCCCGCGGCGAGCCGGGGCATGACCTCGGGCAGCTCCTCGAACGGCGACTCGCCGGTCAGGAGCACGTCGAAGGCGGGATCGCGCAGCAGATCGAGCGCGAGCGCCAGCCGGTCGGCCGTGGTGCGGCGGGCGCCGCGGGCGGGAGACAGCGTGCCGACCTGGCTCGCGCGAATCCCGAGGCGCCCCGAATGGAACGCTCCGCCCAGCGACAGCCGCACCGCGGCGTCTCCGTACCAGCTCAGGTCGATCACCGTGCCCTCCGGGGCGAGCAGCTCGAGCGAGCGCTGGAGCCCGGCGGACGTCGCGCTGGTGTGCACCACCAGATCGCGGCCGTCCGCGGCCCCGTCCGGGAGGGCGAAGTCGACACCGAGCGCCGCGGCGACATCGGCGCGGCCGGGGTCAACGTCGACGAGCGTCACGTCGACACCGGGGAACCGCTGCAGCAGACGGGCGACGCAGCAGCCCACCATGCCGGCACCGACGACCGTGACCCGGTCGCCGACCAGCGGGGCGGCGTCCCACAGGGCGTTGACGGCGGTCTCGACCGTGCCCGCCAGCACCGCTCGGGCGGCCGGCACGCCCTCCGGCACGACCGACACGGAGGCGGCCGGCACGACATAGGCGGTCTGGTGCGGGTGGAGGCAGAAGACCATGCGCCCGCGCAGGTGCGCCGGCCCCTCCTCGACGGCGCCGACGCTCAGATAGCCGTACTTGACCGGCGCCGGGAACTCCCCCTCCTGGAACGGTGCCCGCATCGTGGCGTACTGCGCCGGCGGCACGCCGCCCCGGAAGACGAGCGTCTCGGTGCCGCGGCTCACGCCGGAGCACATCGTGCGCACGACGACGTCGTCCCGACCGGGGTCGGGCAACCGCACCGGGCGGATCTCCCCGCAGCCCGGCGTGCGCAGCCAGAATGCGTGTGCGATTCCTTCAGTCACGTCGCGGAAAGGTTGCGCGCTTCTATCACGAAGGCGCCCCCGGCAGTAGTACGCGAGGCCCGCGGCCTCGGATTCATGCAGGTCCGCCGCCTCAACTCTTTGACGTAGCCTCCGACTACTCCACTTCGTGGAGGCAGCCATCCCCTTTCCCGCACCGGATCCCTCGGCCGAGGACATCGCACACGCCGCCGCGGACCGCGTGGCGGGCGTCGTGCGGCCGGTGGTCGAGGAGATCCTGGACTCATGCGACGGTGCCGGCGCGTCGGCCGACGAGGCACGGGCCGTGGCCGACGACATCTCGGGCGGGGTCGAGCGGCTCGACGTGTCGGTGGACGAGACGCTCGCGTCGATGCAGACCATCCGGTCCGACGCCGACGCGGCAACCGGGGATGCAACGACCGCGCTCGAGGAGGTGCGGGCCGAGGTGCTGGTCTCGGCCGAGGGCATCCGCACACTGGCCGAGTCTGTCCAGGGCCTGCACAAGTTCGTCCAGTCCATCAAGACGATCGCCGACCAGACCAAC
>DATIDU010000243.1:0-12001 GCA_035456145.1 Gaiellales bacterium
CGTTCCGGGTTGGGAACGACCCCGGATCCTCGACCGCCCGCCGGTAGAGGGCATCGTCGATGTTGCCTCCGGTGACGATGAGGACGACCGGCCCCTCCACGTCCTCGACCTGCGGCAGCGCGGCGAGCGCCGCCGCGCCGGACGCCTCGACGCGGATCCCCGCGCCGGCGAGCGCCCCGATCGCCTCCGCCAGCTCGCGCTCGTCCACGCGCAGCATCCGCTGTGCTGCATCGGAGAGGACGTCGACCGCGTATGGGATCGCCACGCGCACGGCCAGGCCGTCGGCGATCGTGAGGTCGGCGCCGCGCTCGACGACTCGTCCCGCCTCCCAGCAGTCGGCCATCACCGGAGCGGCCGCGGCGACGACACCGATCCGGAGCGTCGTGGGCGCTCGCTCAGCCAGGCGCAGCCCGATCCCGCCGAGGAGCGCGCCGTTTCCGACCGGGACGACGACCGCGCCGGGCGGCCCGTCGAGCTGGTCCAGGAGCTCGTCGGCGATCGCCGCGTAGCCGCCGTACTGGGCCGCCTCGGCGCCGTCGGCGAAGAACGGCATGCCCTCGGCCTTCGCGACGCGCTCGGCCTCGTCCTTGGCGAGGTCGAAGTCGGCGCCGAAGATGCGGATCTCGCCGCCGTTGCGCTCGATCAGCTCGAGCTTCGCCTTCGTCGAGCCCTCGGGGGCGTACACGATCGCCCGCATCCCGAGGCGGGCGGCGGCCCACGCGGACGCCGCGCCGTGGTTGCCGGTGGAGGCCGTGACGACGGCCGTCGCGCCGGCGGCGCGAAACGCGTCCATCGCCGGCAGCGCGCCGCGCCACTTGAAGGCGCCGAGCTCGTGCTCGTCCTCGCGCTTTAGCCAGACGTCGCGGCCCGGGGCGAGGCCGGCGGGTGCGGGTTCAAGGCATGTCGGCGTCACGGCCGGGCAGTCTAGATCGGTGATTCCCGATTGGCGGGACGTTCTGGGCGGCGAGAACCGAGCAGCGCACGGACGCAGGGAAGCCCAATATCAGGCGATATTGGGCTGACCGAGGACACAGTGATGCGACGGTTCGCAGCCGCAGCCCCGCCACAGTCGCCCATATGTCCGGAGCCGTGCGTCCAGGCGCGCGGCAATTGGGGATCAACGATCTAAAGTGACACGCATGGCGACGACGGACTCCATCCAGGTTACGAGTCCCGCCACCGGCGAGGAGCTGGGCGAGGTCGCCGTCACGAGCCCCGCCGAGATCGACGCCGCCATCCGCGAGGCGCGCGAGGCGCAACCGATGCTCGAGGAGATGACGGTGCACGAGCGCGCGGCGCTCCTGCACCGGGCCGCCGACATCGTGGAGGAGCGGCTCGACGATCTGGCCCGCGAGCTGGCGCTCGAGCAGGGAAAGGTGCGCACGGAGGCGGTCGAGGAGATCGAGGAGACCGCCGGCAACCTGCGCATGGCGGCGGAGGACGTGAAGCGCATGGACACGGCCGTGATCCCGAGCGAGCGGCGCGGCAAGGTGGTGTTCACGTTCCGCAAGCCCAACGGCGTATTCACCATGATCACGCCCTGGAACTTCCCGATGATGATCCCGTCCGAGCTGATCGCCCCGGCACTGGCGACGGGCAACTCGGTCATCCTGAAGCCGAGCGAGTTCACGCCGCTCTCGGGTCAGCGGCTGGTCGAGATCCTCAGGGAGGCCGGCCTTCCGGAGGGCGCGATCGGCATCGTCCACGGCGCCCGCGAGGCCGGCGAGACGCTCGTGACACATCCTGGCATCGACGCGATCGGGTTCGTCGGCTCGCACGGGACGGGCGAGGCGATCGTCCGCGCCGCCGGGATGAAGCGCACCCTGATCGAGGCTTCGGGGAACGGGCCGCAGATCGTGCTGGCAGATGCCGATCTCGGCGCCGCCGCGGCGGCAGCCGTCGAGGGAGCCGCCTACCTGGCCGGGCAGGTGTGCGTCGCGACCGAGCGCGTGCTGGTCGAGGAGCGGGCCCACGCCGAGTTCGTTGAGCTCGTCCTCGCGCGCGCCGGCGAGGTCGTGCTCGGAAACCCGCTCGACGAGGCAACCACGATGGGGCCTCTCAACAACGAGCCGGTGGCGGCGAAGATGGACCGGCACATGGCCGACGCGGGCGATCGCGGTGCGCGGGTGCTCGCCGGAGGCCGCCGGGCCGAGGGCTTCCCGACCGACCTTTACTACGAGATGACCGTCGTCGACTCGGTGACGCCCGAGACGCTGCTCTTCCGCGAGGAGTCGTTCGGGCCGGTGCTCCCGATCACGACCTTCCGCTCCGACGACGAGGCGATCGCGCTTGCCAACGACTCGCATCTCGGGCTCCAGGCCGCCGTCTTCACGTCGAGCCTGCGCAGGGCCTTCCGGTTCGTGAACGAGATCCGGGCCGGCAGCATCCAGGTGAACGAGACGACCGGCTACTGGGAGGGGCGGCCGCCGTTCGGCGGGGCCGCGGGGACGAAGACGGGCTGGGGGCGGATCCAGCTCGAGGATTTCACCGACCTGCGCACGGCGACGATCGACTACCTGAACGCGCCGGACGATTAGACGCTACGCCGCGGCGGCGTGGTGGCCCCGGCGGCCGACGATGTCGCACACCACATCGACGATTCCGGGGTCGAACTGGGTTCCCGCGCACCGGCGCAGCTCCGCGAGCGCCTCGGCCGTCGAGACCGCGTGCTGGTACGGCTGCTCGGTGGTCATCCGCACGTACGCGTCGCAGACGCCGATGATGCGGGCGCCGAGCGGGACCGCCGTGCCCGGGATCCCGTCCGGGTAGCCGCTGCCGTCGAAGCGCTCGTGGCTCGAACGCACGAGATCCGCCGTGCGCGCGAGCGACGGCGCCGCGCGGACGATGCGCTCGCCGATCTTGGGGTGCCGCCGCATCACGTCGCGCTCGGCGTCGTCGAGCGGGCCGGGCTTTGTCAGGATGGCGTCCGGGATGGCGCTCTGGCCGACGTCGTGCAGCTCGGCCGCGAGCTCGATCCGCTTCACCTCGTGGTGGGGCAGGTGCAGCGCCCGGGCGGTCAGCGCGGCGAGCTCCGCCACCTCCTGGAGATGCCCGTGCAGGTCGGCGCCCCGCTCGCGCAGAACCTGGACGAGAACGTCGGTGCTCTGGCGGCTCGCCGAGGACCTGCCCGTCTTGCGGTCGTACATGCGGTGGTCGACGAGCCGTAGCGCCTGCTCCATCGAGTGGGCCTCGGCCGGGAGCGACGCCGTTCCGTAGGAGCACTCGATCACGGCGCCGTCGCTCGCCTCCGAGAGCGCCTTCGCGGCCAGGTCGGCCGTTACGAAGGGATCGGCGTCGTCGTCCCCGAACGGCATGAGGACGCAGAACTCGTCCCCGCCCATCCGGTAGGCCTTCGCCTGGCCGGCCATCGCGTCGGCCAGCCGGCGGCCGAGGCGCGCCAGCAGGCCGTCGCCGGCCGGATGGCCGAACGTGTCGTTGTAGAGCTTGAAGCCGTCGAGGTCGAAGAGGCCCAGCATGTGCGGGGTGGTGGCCGCCCGCCGGTCTGAATCGAAGAGCAGGCCGAGGTCGTGCACGAGCGCTCGCCGGTTGGGAAGCCCGGTGAGCGCGTCGGTCAGGGCCTCCTCGCGGCTCGCCGCCAGGAGCCGCTCGTTCTCGCGCGCCAGCCGCGAGGCGGTCTCATGGGCGGCGGACGACCGCAGGAAGAAGAACACGAATGCCGCCAGGAGCACCGTGATCGCCGCGATCGAGCCGTCGGTAACCTTGGACTGAGCGCTCGCCGCCTGCTGCGAGTACGCGCGGCTGGCGGCGTTCAGGAGCTTCGTGACCTGGGTCGCGCTCCGGTCGGCTTCGCTCGCCAGCACGTCGGCCGGGTCTCCGTAGCTGTTGCCGTACGCGCCCATGCGGTAGATCTGCTCGAGTGCCGTGTAGTCGGAGTTGAGCGGCGTCAGGAGGCCCTCGAGCGCCTGCGGCGCCGAGTCGTCCTGAAGGGCGGCCAGGTCATGGGTGATCGCCGCCATCGCGGTATCCATCTGGCGCCGCGCGAGCGCCGGCGAGCCGCCCGTCTTGGGGTTCGCATGAAACGGCGCGACCTGGAGCGCGTTCAGCTCAACCTTGACCTGCGCGAGCGTGAGCTGCGCGTTCGTGCTCGTGGTGGCGCCGGCCTGAAGGTGGAGGATCGCGACGACCGCGCCGATCCCGAGCATCAGGACCACGACGAGCGAGGTCTTCTTCCCGAGCATCGCCCCCTGTTATCGGCGCCGCCGGTTCCCGGTGAAGCGCCACCCCGGCGACGACGAGGCCCACTCCGGCCACGTCGTTGGGCGTCGGCACCTGGCCGAGCACGACGAGGCCGATCGCCGTCGCGGTGGCCGGCAGGAGCGAGACGAGCAGGGCGTAGGTCTGTCGCGGAAGGCGTGCCATGGCGAGCTGGTCGCAGATGTATGGGATGACCGACGACGTCACGCCGACTCCGATCCCGGCCGCCAGGAGCGCCGGATCGGTCAGCGCCGGACCGGCCGCCGGCGCCAGGGGCATGACGGCGACGGCGGCCACCAGCATCGCTCCGGCCAGGCCGTCGATGCCCGCGATGGCCGGGCTCTGGGCCACGCGGTGGGCGGTGACGATGTAGCACGCAAAGAGCCCGGCGTTCACGAACGCCAGGCCGAGGCCGAGCGGGGTGCCGCCGAGCTGGACCTGCGTGACCGCGTAGACGCCGGCGACCGCCAGCACAAGCGCCGCGGCGTTTCGCCGTGTCCGCATGCCCGCCGCCGCGAGCGCAATGACCGGGAGGAACTCGATCGCCGCCACGGTGCCCAGGGGCAGGCGATCGATGGCCGTGTAGAAGCTCGCGTTCATCGCCGCGAGCACGCAGCCCATGAGCGCCACGACGCGGCGCGTGGCCGGGTCGGCCGCGACGATCGCGCGCCACGGACGCCGCCATGCGCCCAGGATGACGGCCGCGCTCACGATCCGAAGCCAGGCGACGCCGAGCGGCTCGACCCGTGTGAAGAGCAGGACCGCGAACGCCGGGCCAAGGTAATGGAAGATCGCGCTTCCGACGAAGTAGCCCGACGGCGGGAACCGGCGCACGGGTGAATTCTGGCGCCGGGGTTGCCGCAGAGGAAGAGGTGAGATACGGTCTTCCGGTGAGTTCGCCTTTGGAACGACGGCAGCGCCGCTCGTCCGCCTACGATGGTCCGCTCCTTGACGAGATCGACCGCAAGATCCTGGTCGAGCTCCAGGATGACGGCCGGGTCACGATGGCCGAGCTCGGCCGCCGGGTCAACCTGTCGGCGCCGGCCGTCGGTGAGCGCGTCCAGCGTCTTGAGGAGACGGGCGTCATCACCGGCTACTCGGCGCAGGTCGACCCGCGAGCGATCGGCTATCCGATTGCGGCGGTCGTGCGGATCAGGCCCGCCCGCCGGCAGCTCCACAAGGTGCCCGAGGTCGCGCGGGCAACGCCGGAGGTCGTCGAGTGCCACCGCGTGACGGGTGAGGACTGCTATGTCGCACGGCTCCACCTGCGCTCGATGGACGATCTCGAGGGCATCCTCGACCGCTTCGCGGTCGTCGGCCAGACGACGACGTCCATCGTGCACTCCGCCCCTGTCGCTCGCCGGCCCCTGCCGCTCGTCGACGAGCTGGACTCCGGCTGAGACGCCGCCGCCTGCGGTGTGCGACCATTCCGTTGTGGCGCTCACGCCCCGGCAGCAGAAGAAGCGGCAGATGGTCCGGACCGGCTATGCCGGGATCGGGGTGGGCGTGATCCTCGTGATCCTCGCGCTCATCGGCGGCGTCGGGCTCCTGCTCGGGCTGATCGGCGCGATCGTGTTGCTCGTATCGGCGTGGGCGACGCGGGCGCTGCGTGAACTCTGAGGTGGCCCTCGGGCCGGCCCTTGTCCGCCGGAACACGATCCTTCTGGCGGCCACCCTCACGTGCCTGAGCGGAATGCTCCAGCTCGTGGTCGCCGTCTCCACGATCACGCTCGTCCTGGTGACCGGGGTCGAGTCCATTCTGGGCCTCGGGCCGGCGGTGTTTCTGGCGTCCTCGGCGGTTGCGGCGCTCCCGGCCGGGAGGGCGATGGACCGGTGGGCGCGCGTACCGGTCGTCGCGTTCGGGTGCGTTCTGGGCATGGTCGGGTGCGTCATCGCCGCGGCGGGCGCCGGCCTGGAATCCGCCCCGCTCGTCCTGCTCGGGTTCGTGATGATCGGCGGGTCGAGCGGCACGGTGCTCCTCGTGCGGGCGGCGGCCGCCGACCTCTACCCGCCCGAGCGGCGGGCGCGCGGGATCTCCTACGTGCTCTTCGGGTCGCTCTTCGGCGCCGCGCTCGGGCCGCTCGTCTTCCGGCCGCTGCTCGCCGGCCGGCATCTCGACTCGAGCGATCTCGTCCTCCCGTACCTCGCCGCGGGCGCAATCATGACGATCGGGCTCTGCATCATCCTCCAGGTCCGGCCAGATCCAAAGGTCTTCGCCGCGTCGACCGCCCGGGCGCATCCTGACCACGTCGCCGGGGCGCCGGCGCCGTCGCTCTCGGAGGTGCTGGCACGGCCGGGCACGATCCCGGCCGTGATCGCCGCCGTGACGAGCTTCGCGGTCATGGTCTCGGTGATGAACCTGACCGGGTACGTGGTGGTCGGCCACGGCCACGCCGAGGAGGACATCTTCACGGTGATCAGCTTCCACATCATCGGCATGTACTCGCTGGTGCTCGTCATCGGCGACATGATCGACCGGATCGGCCGCATGCCCGCGCTCGTCGGCGGCCTTGTCGTGATGGCCGTGTCGGCGCTCGGCCTCGGGTGGCACTCGAGCGTGCTGTGGACGTCGTTCTGCCTATTCGGACTCGGCCTGGGCTGGAACGTGTCCTACGTCGCCGCCTCGGCCCACCTCTCCGACGTCGCCGCTCCGTCCGAGCGCGGCCGCCTGATCGGCTTCACCGACCTCCTGTCCGGCTTCACGGGCGCCGCGCTCGCGCTGGCCGGCGGGGCGGCCTACTCGGCCTTCGGCGTCCTGGCCATCGCCCTCGGGGCGACGCTCATCGCGGTCGCGCCGATCCCGCTCATGCTGGCGCGCAGGGAGCAGCCGGCCGTCGCCTGACGGTCAGGCCGCCTCGGCGATCCGTTCGAGCGCCGGTCTCAGGCTCCGAGCCTGGTCGGCCAGACGGTAGACCGTGCGCGGCGGATAGCTGGCGAGCACCGTCCGCTCGACGATGCCGGCTTCGGCGAGGGCCTTCAGAGCCAGGGTCAGCGCGCGCGGGCTGACGCCCGGGAGCGCGCCCCGGAGCTCGGAGAACCGGCGGTCGGCGTGAAGCGCGGCCAGCACGGGCACCGACCACTTGTTGAGGCCGATGCCGCCGATACCCAGCGCCTCGAGTCCGTCCAGGAGGCCGGCGCAGGCCGGTGCGACGCCGCGGCCGGCCGCGGTGAGCACGTACTCCGGCCGCAGCGGATGCCCGTAGCCGGGGTTCCGGGTGACGAGGCCGCGCTGGGTCAGCCCGGCGAGGGCGCGACGCACCGACTCGCCGCCGGCGCCTGTCCGCCGGCAGAGGGTGACGAAGCGCGTTCCCCCGGTGCGATGGAGCTCGGCGCGACGCTCACGTTCGGGGTCGCAGACATCGATGCCGCACGCGCGCACCTCGAGGCTCACGACGTCCGGTTCGACGGCGAGACGAGCGAGGTGCCCGGGATGGTTCGGCTCGCGACGTTCTACGACCCCGACGGCAACACGTTCATGCTCGCCCAGCGCCTCGACGGCGGCGAGGGGCGAGGCTAGGCCACGCGATACCGCAGGTGCGTCACCGCCGGTGACGCCGGCATCGGCACGGGCTCCAGCTTCAGCTCGGCCGCGATCCCGTCGAAGAGCCGCGTCCCCGCTCCGAGGAACACCGGCGCCACGTGGATCGTGAGCTCGTCGAAGCGGCCCGCGTTCAGCGTCTGCTGCACGACGTCGGCTCCCCCGGCGACGTGGACGTCGCGGTCCCCGGCGGCCGCGGAAGCCCGGTCGAGCGCTGCGTCGATCCCGTCGGTCACGAAGTGGAACGTTGTCCCGCCCTCCATCTCGAGGCTCTCGCGGGCGTGGTTCGTGAGGACGAAGACCGGCACGTGGAACGGCGGGTCGTCGCCCCACCAGCCGCGCGCGTTCGGGTCGGCGTCCCAGCCGCCCTCGCCGCCGCTGAACATGCGCCGGCCCATGACGACGGCGCCGTAGGACGCCGTGTGCTCGGCCACGAGGTCGGAGTCAGGCCCGGTCTCGCCGCCCTCCATGCCGTGCTCCCGGCGCCAGGCGGCCAGGCGAATCGCCCACTCGTGGAGCTCCATCCCTCGCTTCCCGAGCGGATCCTCGAGCGAGGGCTCGGGGCCGGCCACGAAGCCGTCCAGGGACATGGTGATATCGAGCGTGATCCGGGCCATCGTTTCCTCCGTCGGTAGGCGGTGGTCTTCGGATTCTTAGACCGGCAGATTCGCGGAAACTCATCGCGCTAGCATCGCCCCGATGGCAAGCGAGTTCCGGCCGGCCGGCGTCTTCGTCCCCATGGTGACGCCGTTTGCGGCGGATGGGAGCGTCGACCTTGACTGCCTCGAGAGGCTCACCGCCGGCGTCGTGGAAGAGGGCGCGGCGGGAGTCGTCGCCCCTGGCAACCACGGGCGAGCCGCACATGCTCGACGAGGGTGAGCGGGCCGCCGTCGTCGAGGTCATCGCGCGCGTCTGTGCAACGACCGGCGCCATGCTCGTCGTCGGCGCCGGAACGAACGACACGCGCACGACGATCGAACGGCACGAAGCGCTGGCCCGCGTGCCCGGTGTGCGCGCGTCGCTGGCCGTGGTGCCGTACTACGTGCGACCGAGCGAGGCGGCGGTCGTCCGCCACTTCCAGGTTGTCGCCGAGCGCTCGCCGGTGCCGCTCATCGTCTACAACATCCCCTACCGGACCGGGCGCGGCCTGGGCGCGTCGGCGCTCCTGGAGCTCGCGGCGACCGACGACGTCGCCGGCGTGAAGCAGGCGGTCGGCGGAATCGACGCCGACACGCTCACCGTGCTGGCCGAGGCGGCCGACCGCTTCGCGATGCTCGGAGGCGACGACGCCTTCCTCTTCCCGCTCGTCCTCATGGGGGCGACCGGTGCGATCGCGGCCTCGTCGCACCTGTGCACCCGCCGCTTCGTCGAGATGATCGAGCGCGGGCGAAACGGGGAGCTGGCCGAAGGACGGCGGCATGCCGAGGCGCTCCTGCCGCTGGTGCGCGCTCTCTTCGCCGAGCCCAGCCCGGCGGTCATCAAGGCCGCGCTTCATCTCGAGGGCCGCATCCCGACGCCCGAGGTGCGCATGCCGATGGCGCCGGCGTCGCCGGAGGCGGTGGATCGCGTCCGCGCCGCGCTTGCCGCGGAGGCCGTCTAGCGCTCGGCGCGGACCGTCGCTGCCCCGGCCACCATCGCCTCGAGCTTCCCGTAGGCAACCGCCCGGGGCAGGTACTTCATGCCGCAGTCCGGTGCCGCCGTGAGCTCATCCGGGCGCTTGTACGGGAGCGCCTTGCGGATCCGGCCGGCGACGGTGTCGGGCAACTCCACCTCGTGGGAGTCGAGGTCGATCACGCCGAGGATGATGCCCTTGCCGGGCAGCGTCTCGAGGATCGCCGCGTCGAGGTTCGACTGGGCCGTCTCGATCGAGATGTGGTCGCACGGCGCCGCTGCGAGCTCGGGCAGAAACGAGTACGCCTCCGGGCGCTCGTGGATGATCGCGGCGTAGCCGAAGCAGATGTGGACGGCGGTCGTGCCCTCGATCCCATGGAGCGCTCGCGCGAGCGCTACCAGCCCGAACTCGCGCGCCTTCTCGGGGCGGGCCTGCATGTACGGCTCGTCGATCTGCACGATGTCTGCCCCGGCGGCGAAGAGATCGGCGATCTCGTCGTGCACCGCGCCGGCGTACGCAAGCGCCAGCTCCGCGTCCGACTCGTAGAAGTCGTTCTGGGCCTGCTGGGACATCGTGAACGGCCCGGGCACGGTCATCTTGATCGGCTTTGAAGTGTTGGAGCGCAGGAACTGGACGTCGCGCACCTGCACGGGATGTCTGCGCTCGACCGGCCCCACGACCCGCGGCACCGGGTTGGGATGGCCGCTTCGGTCGAGCGCCGTTCCGGGATTGTCGACGTCGACGCCCGCAAGCGCGGTGGCGAAGCGGTTCGAGTAGCTCTCCCGCCGCTGCTCGCCGTCGGTGATGATGTCGAGCCCGGCCCGCTCCTGGTCGCGGATCGCAACCACCGTCGCGTCGTCCTGGGCCTCCTCGAGGTACTGCGGGTCGATCCGCCACAGCTCGCGTGCCCGCACCCGCGGCGGGAACCGATGGCGCAGGCGCTCGCGGTCGATCAGCCAGTCGGGCTGCGCGTAGGAGCCTACGAGACTGGTGGGAATCGCGCTGGGGGTGGCGGCGGGCACCACCCCCAACGCTACACGGCTCGCTGATGCCTAGCTGGCGAGCCGGCCGCGGCGGACGAGGACCCGCTCGCCGAGGATCATCATGACGAGCACGAGCGCCACGGCGCCCATCACCGGGAACGTCCAGTCGATGCCGCCGTCCGTCGAGATGACGCGACCCGTGACGTGGGCTTTGGGCTGGCTCACGGGGAACTCGAGCGCCCTGTGCTCCAGCCAGGCGCCGCGGTGGCTCTCAGCGGTGGGCAGCGGGAACCGGTCGATGGTGATCTTGGCGGTGCCGGCCGGCACGAAGTGCTCCTTCGGCGCGAAGCGCGGGTACAGCCCCTCGGGCTTGGCTTGTGCCACTGGGGCGATGAGGCCGGCCGTCGCGAGAACAACGGCGACGGTCGAGACGGTGTGCTTGATGCGAAGCATCGGGATCTCCTCCTCGAGATCTGTGGGTCCACACTGGACGCGCGGCGCGGCCGCGGCCTTCCGCGGGACACGGTTGAGGCATAGAGTCCGGCAGGGTGATGCCCGCTTCCGACACCGCGGAGGGCGCGCGCCGGGAGGCTGCTGCTCCCGCCTTCCTGGCGCACTCCGACCGCGATTGGCGGTTCATCGAGCTGCTCGTCGCCCGGCTGACGCGGTTGGGCGTACTCGTCGTCCTCCTGCTCGTGGGCGGGACCATCGGGTTCGTCGTCACGGAGCACACGTCCGCCTGGGACGGATTCACCTGGACGCTCGACACGATCGCGACGGTCGGCTCGGTGCCGGCGCCCGACTCGACCGGCGGCCAGGTCGTGAAGGCGGTCCTGATCGTCCTCGGGGTCGGTACGCTCTACTACGCGCTCGTGTCGGCGACGGAGTTCTTCGTCGCGGGTCATGTGACCGGTCTCCTCGACGCGCGCAAGAGACAGCAAATGGTCGACGGGATGTCCGAGCACTATCTGGTCTGCGGGTTCGGCCGCGTGGGGCGGCAGGTGGCCCGCGACCTCCAGGCCGCCGGGGCGAGCTTCGTGGTGATCGACCGCAATCCCCAGAGCCTCGAGCGGGCCGAGGCCGCGGGCGTGCCGTGGCTCCAGGGCGACGCCGCGGACGAGGAGCTCCTCCTGCGGGCGGGGATCGAGCGGGCGCGTGCGCTGATCGCCTGCGTCGACTCCGACGCCGAGAACGTGTTCATCACCCTCACCGCGCGCGAGCTTCGGCCCGATCTGGCGGTGGTCGCCCGGGCGAGCGCCTCGGAGGCTGAGCCGAAGCTCCTCCGGGCCGGCGCCGAGCGGGTGGTGTCGCCCTACAAGTCGAGCGGCTCGGAGATGGCCCGGCTGGCGCTTCACCCCCAGGTGTCGGGCGTTGTGGACGTGGCACCCGAGTACCGGATGGAGGAAATCGACGTCTCGCCCGGTGCCCCCGGCGCCGGCCGTCGGCTGACCGAAGTGGCCGGCTCGGCGATCGTGGCCGCACTGCGCCGTGCGAGCGGCGAGCTCGTCCCCCAGCCTCCGGGCGACACCGTCGCCGAGCCGGGGGACGTGCTCATCGTCATGGGCACCGACGAGACGATCGACCGCCTCGAGACGCTGTTCACGCCGCAGTCCGGCGCCTGAGCTCCGGCTATCAGCCCACGGCGGAGCGGTT
>DATIDU010000244.1:0-6041 GCA_035456145.1 Gaiellales bacterium
CGCCGACCTGAACCTCCGGTACGGGAGCTGGTATCTGGCCCATCTGCGCGAGAAGTACGCCGGGCGCAGGAACGGCGGCGACCTCGCTCTGGCCGCCTACAACGCCGGCCAGGCGAACGTCGACGAGTGGATCGCCCAGACGCCGGCCGGCCAGGCCGTCACGATCCGCTTCCCGGCGACCCGCGAGTACGTCCAGGACGTGCACCGGCTGCAGTCGCTCTACCGGAAGGCGTACGGCGACCAGCTCGAAGGCGGCTAGGCGAACCGCATCTTGATGCCGCGCGCCGAGTCGCGAAGTGCACCGTCGAGCCGGCCGCGCACCGTGAACCGCTCGACGACGGCGAGCACGCCGCGGGCGGCGTACTCGATTCGCAGCGTGACCTTCGAGCCGCCCTTGTCGGGCGCGACCTCGACGGTCATGCGGTAGTCCGAGAAGGGCATCCCGACGCCCTCGACGAGGCGCAGCACCGATCGCCGCGGGGGGACGACCTCGACGTACTCGCCCACCCAGGACGGCGCCTTGCGGCGGCCGCGCAGATGCAGGCGGCTCCCGGCCGTGACCGCCTCGCCCTCCAGCCGGCACAGGTCGACCGACCCGTCCCATACGGATCGCTGCTCCGCGTCGTGCAGGAAGGCGAACACCTCCGCCGGTTTCGCGGACACGGTCACCGTCCGTTCGATCACCGGCATGCGCAGATCCTACGACGGGATCGGATCACCGGGCAGGAGCGACCACATGACGAGGTCGACGCGCTCGCCGCGCTGGTCGGCCCATGCCCGCAGGACGCCCTCGCGTGTGAACCCGGCCTTTTCGGCCACCCGCTGGGAGGCCGGGTTGTCGAGATGGGTCGTGAGCTGGAGCCTGGCGACGGGGAGCTCCGCGAAGGTCCAGCGGGCGATCAGCCGCAGCGCCGCCGTGGCGAGGCCGCGGCCGCGGTGGTCGGCAACGACGTGGTAGCCGGTCTCGGCGCTGCCCTGGTCGTGGAGCATGCGCACGCCGATGGAGCCGATCGCGAGCTCGTCGCCGCCCTCGGTGATCGCGAACGCCGCGCCGTCGCCGGCAGCCAGCCGGCCGGGGTGCAGGTCGAGCCACAGGCGCGCGTCGTCGGCGTCGTAGGGGACAGGCACGCTCGTGAACCGGATGACGTCCGGCTCCCGGCACATCGCCACGATCACCGGCACGTCGGCCGCCTGCCACGCCCGGAGCGTGACCCGGCCGTCCGAGAGCGGAGGGTCGGGAAGGACGATGGGCTGCGTCATCCAGGTCATCGTACACACGTTCGGCTAGACTCACTTGTCCGATGCCGGACCTCCACGTCTCCGCCGCCTACCAGCCCACGGGCGACCAGCCGCGGGCGATCCGCGAGCTCGCCGAGACGATCTCGCGCGGCGACCAGTACCAGACGCTGCTCGGCGCCACCGCCACCGGCAAGACCCACACCATGGCGCGCGTGATCGAGCAGGTGCAGAAGCCGACGCTCGTGATCGCCCACAACAAGACGCTCGCCGCGCAGCTCTGCAACGAGTTCCGCGAGTACTTCCCGGCGAACGCGGTCGAGTACTTCGTGAGCTACTACGACTACTACCAGCCCGAGGCGTACCTGCCGTCGTCCGACACGTACATCGAGAAGGACTCGTCGATCAACGACGACATCGACCGCCTCCGGCACGCGGCCACCGCGGCGCTCTTCGCCCGCCGAGACGTGGTCATCGTCGCATCCGTCTCCTGCATCTACGGCATCGGCTCGCCCGAGAGCTACTCCGACATGGTCTGCTTCGTCTCGGTCGGCGACGAGAAGCCGCGGGAGTCGATCCTGACCAAGCTGGTCGACATCCACTACCAGCGAAACGACGCCATCATGGGCCGCGGCCGCTTCCGCGTCCGGGGCGACGTGATCGAGGTGCAGCCGGCCGACACCGAGTCGGCCTACCGGATCAGCCTGTTCGGCGACGAGGTCGAGTCGATCACGCACTTCGACCCGCTGACCGGCGAGGTCCATGCGCGGCTCGACCATCTGGCCGTCTACCCGGCGACGCACTACGCGATGGAGCGAAGCGCGCTCGAGGCGGCGGTGAAGTCGATCGAGGCGGAGCTGCGCGAGCGGCTGCCGCAGCTCGAGGCCGAGGGCAAGATGCTCGAGGCCCATCGCCTGCGCTCCCGCACCGAGTACGACATGGAGATGCTGCGCGAGATGGGCTTCTGCAACGGCATCGAGAACTACTCGCGCCACCTCGACGGGCGCGCGCCGGGCACGCCGCCGCACACGCTGCTCGACTACTTCCCTGACGACTTCCTGATCGTCATCGACGAGTCGCACCAGACCGTCCCCCAGATCGGTGGGATGTACGAGGGCGACCGGTCGCGCAAGCAGACCCTCGTCGAGTACGGCTTCCGGCTGCCGTCGGCGCTCGACAACCGGCCGCTCCGGTTCGACGAGTTCCTCGAGCGGGCGCACCAGGTCATGTTCGTCTCGGCCACGCCGGCCGCGTTCGAGCTGCGCCACTCGACCCACGTCGCCGAGCAGATCATCCGCCCGACCGGCCTCGTCGACCCCGAGGTCGAGGTGCGCCCGACCCGGCACCAGATCGACGACCTGATCGCCGAGATCAAGGCCCGGGCCGAGGCCGGCGAACGCGTGCTCGTCACCACGCTCACCAAGAAGATGGCCGAGGATCTGACCGACTATCTGCTCGAGTCCGGCATCCGCACCCGCTACCTGCACTCCGAGGTCGACACGCTCGAGCGCATCAAGGTCATCCGCGAGCTGCGCCTGGGCGACTTCGACGTCCTCGTCGGCGTCAACCTGCTGCGCGAGGGCCTCGACCTGCCCGAGGTGTCGCTGGTCGCGATCCTCGATGCCGACAAGGAGGGCTTCCTCCGCGGCCAGACGGCGCTCATACAGACGATCGGGCGGGCGGCCCGGAACATCAACGGCCGGGTGATCATGTACGCCGACAAGATGACCGAGGCGATCCGGGTCGCGATGGACGAGACCACGCGGCGGCGCGAGATCCAGATGGCCTACAACGAGGAGCACGGCATCACGCCGGAGTCGATCAAGAAGGGCGTCTCCGACATCGCCGAGTTCCTGTCGCTCGAGTCGCAGCCGCACGTGCCCGGCCGGCGCCGGCGCGGCCGAAGCGACGAGGGCATGACGACCGACGAGATCGAGAAGCTGGTCGTCGAGCTCGAGGAGGAGATGTTCGCGGCGGCTGAGGAGCTCCGGTTCGAGTACGCCGCCAAGCTCCGGGACGAGATCAAGGAACTCCGCCGCGACATCGACGCCGCTCGCGTGCAATAGCGGTGCCCGGCCCCGTCCTTGCATGATCGCGGCGGCGCCGATCGCGAGGGAGGAGTTCGCGGGGCGGATCGCGCGCGTGCGCGACCGGATGGCGGACGCGGGCTGCGACACGCTCGTGTGTTACGGCGCCCACGTCGACTATGCGCCCGGCGACCTGCGCTACCTGGCGGACTGGTTCTGCATCGAGGAGGAGCAGGCGATCCTCCTCGTCCCGGCGGACGGGCCCGTGGTCCTCGTGACCGACGCCGCCGCCGACCTCGACCGCGCGCGCGAGCAGGCCGTCTGCGACGAGGTTGCGCTCGCCTCCGATCTGGGCGCGGCGGTCGCCGACCGGCTGCGCGGACGGCCTGCCGTGGGGCTCACCGGCGCACAGGTGGTGCCCGCCGTGCTGATGGACGCACTTTGCGCGGCGGTGCCGGTGAGCGACGCGTCCGCGCTCACGACGGAGCTGCGGATGGTCAAGAGCCCGGCGGAGCTGGCCCTCCTGGCGGAGGCCGCTCGGATCTCGGACCTCGGCATGGCCGCCGGCCTGGACGCCGTGGGCGAGGGGGCGCGCGAGATCGAGGTGGCCGCGGCGGCCGAGCACGCCATCCGGCTGGCGGGCGCGGAGCTCAGCTTCACGACGGTGGCCGGCGCCGGGCCGCGGACAGCGCTTGGAACCTTCCTTCCGGGCGACCGGCCGATGCGAGCCGGGGAGGCGGTCGTGCTGGATTGCGGCGCCCGCGTCCACGGCTACCACGGCGACATGTGCCGGACGGTCGCCGTCGGCGACCCGCCGCCGGAGCTCGAGCCCGCGCTCGATGCCGTCGCTGCGGCGGTGGAGGCGGCGATCGACGCCGCCCGGCCGGGCGTGACGGTCGGCGACCTGCGAGAGGCGGCGCGCGGCGCGGTCGCCGAGGCCGGCCTTGCTGAGGCCTGGTGGGGCGAGTTCATGCCGCACGGCGCCGGCACCGGCCAGCACGAACCGCCCTACGGCGACCGCGACCCCGCCTGCGAGCTGCGCGAGGGCATGGTGCTCTGCATCGAGCCCGGCGTCCTGATCCCCGGCGTCGCCGGCGTCGTGCACGAGCAGATGGTGGCGATCACGGATGCCGGCGCCGAGGTGCTGAACAGGCTTCCCCTCCGCATGTGGCGCCCGTGACCCCGTGGGGTTCGGCGTGAGAGAGGAAGACGCCCGTCCGAGGCGAAATGCGGTGCAATGCCGCCCCTGGAACGCCTGCTCGCCCGCAATGAGCACGTCCATCTCGTGACCCGTGAGCACGAGATCGTGCTGATCGGCCCGTTCCTGCGCGCGTGCATCCTGCTCACAGCGTGCTCATATGCCTCGGTCCGGATCGCCGGCACGGGCCTCGCCGTGCCGCTGCGCCTGCTCGCCGTCGGGATCCTCGGCGTGCTCGCCGCGCGGACGCTTCTGCGCCTCGTGCGCGCGGTCGGGCGCTGGCAGCGGCGGACGCTCGTGGTCACTGACCGCCGCGCGCTGCTCGTGCACGGCGGCCTCTCGCGGCGGGTTGCGGCGCTGCCGCTCGACGCCATCCACGACATCGAGATCGTCCGCGCGCGCCCCGGCTGGGTGTTCCACTACGGCGGCCTCGTCGTGACTACCGGCGGCCGCCGCGACCTCATGTTCGGGCTCAGGCGGCTGCCCGATCCCGACCTGCTCCTGGGACTCCTGCTCGGGCTCGCGGATGACCTGCCGGAGCCGTCGCCGCCGCCGCGCTGGCGCCTGACGCCTGGTGGTGTGCCGGTCGCGGCGGGGTAGCGGGCCGTGGGTGAGGAGGAACGGCCGGACAGGTCGGACAATCTGATCCTGGACGAGCTGACGGATCAGCTCGACCGGACGTTCAAGCTGCTGCGCGGCGACATCGACCAGGCGGCCGACCTCGCGTTCGCACAGATCAAGGTCGACACCACCGCGGAGGCCCGGCTGCTCAACGAGCTCGCCGAACGCGCGCCGCTCGAGCATCCGGCCCGCTTCACCGACGCGCACCGCCTCGCGATGCACGCGCTCGAGGTGCTCGACCGGGACGGCTGGCGGCATCCGCGCCTTCCGCGGCTGGGCCCGCTTCACGCTCCCGCAAGATGGGCGATCGAGTTCGTGGCCCAGTACATCGTCCGCTCGTACGTCTCCGACGTCGTCCGCACCCTGGCCCGGCTCTACGCCCGTCGCGAGAGCCAGGCGGAGCCCGAGAGCAAGGAACGGCGGGCGCTGGCACGCGCCCGCATCCAGGCCGACCGGTTGTCGCTCGGGTTTCGCGGCGGTGCGTCGGGGCTTCCGACCGTCCTGATCGGCGGCGCCGCCATCCCCGTGCTGGCATCGCTTGCCCGCCAGTTTGGAGCCGTGAAGCCGGGGGAGCCAATCCTGCTCGGCGGCGGCTCGGTGCTCTTCCTGCTCTTCGCCGGCCTGGCGTTCGTGCTCCTTCAGGGCGCCGGGCTCGCGCGTCGCCGCGTCACCGTGGTGGGCCGCCAGCCGATGGAGGCGCTCTACGAGACGATCGGACACTGCGGGCGTCCTCCCGAGGACGACGCGGACACGATCGCGCTCGTCGCCATCGGGCTCACGGCCGTCACCTGGTTCATCCTGCCGGTCGTGCTGGTGGCGCTGGCGACCATCTTCCGAGGCTAGACATCCAGCCGTGCCCAGACTCGTCACCGCCCTCCTGATCACCGTGCTCGCCCTTGCAGGCGGTGCATGCTCGTCCGGACTCGGCGGGGACTCGAGCCGCCCGAACATCATCCTCT
>DATIDU010000245.1:0-11941 GCA_035456145.1 Gaiellales bacterium
CGTCCGCCGCTGGGCGGCGAGCTTGCGCAGCTCCCAGGCGTACGCGCGCCGGGTCACACGTCGCTCTCGGTGATCTCGAAGAAGAGCTCCTCGAGGCTGCGGCCGCCCGGGACGAGCGCTCGCACGCCGATCCCGGCCTCGGCGAGCCGCAGCGACACGGCGGCGGCCGCGTCCGCGTCCGCGGCGAACCGCACCGACTCCTCCTCTTCCTCGACGTCGCGGAGGCCGGGCAGCGCGCGGCAGAGCTCCGCGGCGCGCGCCGGGTCGGTGGCGTCGAGCCGGTAGCGGCCGTCGCTTCGCGCCATCAGGTCCGCGAGGCCGCCCTCGTAGCGGATCCGGCCGAGCTGGATGATGGCCAGCCGGTTGCAGAGCTGCTCGACCTCGCTCATGAGGTGGGTCGAGAGCAGGATGGTGATCCCCTCGCCGGCGAGCCGGCGCACCATGTCGCGCATGTCGCGCATGCCGGCCGGGTCGAGGCCCGTCGTCGGCTCGTCGAGCAGCAGAAGCCGCGGGCTGCGCATGAGCGCCGCCGCCAGGCCGAGCCGCTGGCGCATGCCGTGGGAGTAGCCGCGCACGCGGTCGCCGGCCCGGCTGTCGAGCTCGACCAGCCGCAGCACCTCGTCGATGCGATCGCCGTTTCCGCCGTCGAGCGCGGCCAGCATCTCGAGATTCGAGCGGCCGGAGAGGTACGGATAGAACGCCGGCTCCTCCACGAAGCCGGCGACGCCGGAGAGCGCAGCGACGGGGTGGGCGATCGGGTCCTCGCCGAAGAGCCGCACCTGCCCCGCGGTCGGGGTGATGAGGCCCAGCATCATCCGCAGCGACGTGGTCTTCCCGGCGCCGTTCGGGCCCAGGTACCCATAGACGTCGCCCGGGCTCACCGTGAGCGTGACGTCGTCGACGGCGACCAGCTCGCCGTAGGTCTTGCGCAGCCCGCGGATTTCGACGGGAGGGGCGCTCACAGGCCTCGGGCGACGGCCTCAACGACGGGTCGCGGCATGCTCCCGAGCACGGTGTAGGTCACGCCGCCGCGGACGAACCGGACCACGGTGCCGAGCTCGGTCACGAGCTCGCGGCCGGACGACCCCGAGACGGAGACCGAGGGCAGAAGGCTCCAGAGCCCGCCGCCGGGATCGCTCGCGCCGGGCTGTTCGAGCACGACCACCGAGGCCAGGCTCGTGCCGTAGACGAGGACCCGGCCGGGCACGTCGGTCGCCCTGGACGCCTCCCGGCAGGTCCGCAGCGGGAGGCCCGCGAGCGATTCCGGGGCCTGACAGGGAACGGCGCCGCCGACCGAGGGCGGCGCCGCGAAGCGCAGCGCCAGCGGCCGCATGCCGAATGGCAGCCGCAGGCGGAAGACGGACGGCTCGATCTCGCCGTACGAGACGTCGCTCAGGGCGAACTCGACGAGTGGCGACGTCTTGCCGACGCCGTAGAGCTCGAGCCGAAGCGGCGTCCCGGTCTCGGCATCCACGGCCAGACTCGCCGAGCGCAGGAGGCCGCCGTCGTGCGTGGGTGCGATCCGCACGGTGTACGCCGGCCGGCCGCCGGTGACGCCCGGGCTGGGCTGCGAGATGGCGGCGTCGCCGGAGAGCGAGCGGAGCAGCCCCGTGGCGCCCTCGAGACCCGAGCGGGCGAGTTGCGGCACGCCGGCGACCGGAAGGATGGCGCTGTAGGCGGTGCCGTCGGCGGCGTCGTAGACGAGCGCTCTGTTCCCGGTGAGGAGGAGCTGGGTGTCGCCCTGATCGGTCTGGAACTCCATCCGCAGCCGGCCGTTCGCGTACCAGAGGCGGCCGTCGGCGCCGCTCACGAGCGGGAGCGGGCTCCCGCCGGCGGTGGCGTCGGGGACGAGGTTCGTGGTGGGCACGAGCGAGTCGACGTAGCGGAAGTGGGCGGTCACTCCGGCGGGCCCGGGTCCACTCAGCTCGCGCAGCGTCAGCTCCGCGAGGGTCGTCGGCGGAGGAGGCTTGGCGGGCGTACGGTCGATGCTCCAGGCCCAGTTTGCGCCCACGAACACGACCGCCGCGGAGAGCCCCACGGCGGTCAGCGTTGTGGCGGACGCCCGCCGGACCCAGGCGGTGATGGCGTTCATTGCGCTCGTTGCAGGATATCGGCGGGCGTCCGTCGTCCCGGTGCGGAACGCTTTACCGAACCTTCACGGTTCCCCGGCGCTTGCCCTTACAACAATTGGCGATATCTCCCAGCATGCGACCCCGTCGCCGCTGGCTCGCGCTTCCTGCGGTTGCCGCCGTCGCGCTGGCTGCCGCCGGCTCGGCATCGGCTCACGTCCACACGAACAAGAACCTGGTCCCGCGCCACGGCGCGCTCTTCGGCGCGTTCGTCAACCGGTCCGGCGACGCCTGGGGCAATGTGGTCGGCTTTGAGCGCACGCTGGGCTACAGGCTCACGATCGTCCACCACTACCGGCCGTGGTCGATCAGCTCGTACAAGATCGACCAGGCGGCGCTCGCACATCGCCAGATCCCGATGATCTCCTGGTCACCCGGGGGGACGACCACCGCGGCGGCGATCACGAGCGGGAGCCAGGACGCACTGATCCGGCGCACGGCGCACGCGATCAAGCGCCTCCACAAGAAGGTCTTCCTGCGCCTGGGGTACGAGATGGACCAGCCGCCCGGGAGCCCGCGCTACATCGGGACGGCGCGGGAGTTCGTGCCGGCGTGGCGGCACGTCGTGCGGATCTTCCGCCAGGTCGGCGCGACGAACGCGCGCTTCGTCTGGTGCGCGATCGCCGCGAACTTCAAGACGGGCCATGCCCAGGCGTACTACCCGGGCAACCGGTACGTGAACTGGATTGCGGCCGACGGCTACAACTGGTATCCGGCCAAGCGCAAGTGGGTCGGCTACCGGAAGATCTTCTCGGCGTTCGTCCATTGGGCGAGGCCGCACGGGAAGCCGCTCATGATCGCCGAGACGGGCAGCATGGAGGATCCGCACTCGTCGGGGCACAAGGCGAACTGGATGACCCGCGCCCGCAAGTGGGTGCGCGCACACCACCACATCAAGGCGCTCGTCTACTTCGACTCGATCTCGCCGAAGGGCTACGACTTCCGCGTCCAGACGTCGGGCTCGGCCTTCCACGCCTTCCGCCGCTGGGGCCGGGGCGCGTACTGGAACATGATGCGGCGTCGGTGACCGCGGCTATCGTGACGCGATGGCCGTCACGATCGCGGTCCTCGGCGACCGGAGCCCCGAGTACCTGACGCACCGCGAGCTCGACGCCGCGCTCGGGCTCATGCCGGCCGGCGTCGACGCGCGCTGGCTCCCGAGCGCGCAGGCCGAGTCGGCCGCCGAGGCCGACGGGCTTTGGGTCGTCCCGGGGACGCCGTACCGCGACGGCGATGCCGTGCTGGAGGCGATCCGGCTTGCCAGGAGCGAGGGGATGCCGATCCTGGGCACCTGCGGCGGCTTCCAGCACATGCTTCTGGAGTTCGCCCGCAACGTCGCCGGGCTCGTCGATGCTGCGCACGCGGAGACCGATCCCGACGCGGGCGATCCGGTCCTCGCGCGGCTCTCGTGCAGCCTGGTCGGCGAGGAGCGGCCGGTGACCGCCGTCGCGGGGACCCGCCTCGCGGAGCTGTGCGGCACCGAGCCCTTCACCGGCTTTCACTGGTGCAACTACGGGCTTGCGCCGGACCGCGAGGCGGCGCTGGTCGCGGCCGGACTCGTCGTTGCCGCGCGCGCGCCCGACGCGGGGGTCGAGGCGGTCGAGCTGCCGGATCACCCGTTCTACCTGGCGACGCTCTTCCAGCCGCAGGTTGGGACCTCGGTGAGCGGCCGTCTGCACCCGGTGATCGGTGCGCTGATCTCAGCCGCGGGCGGCGCGGACGCGGTGTCGAGCCTCGCGAAAGTGGACAGCCTCGTAGGCGACGAGTGACGTCGTCGTCGCCGCGACGAGGGCGAGCAGGACGAGTGCACTGACGCTCGAGGCGAGCGCGACCATGCAGGACAGGACGACGGCCGCGATCAGGCGCTGGCGATTCAGCGTGCCGACGTTCCGCAGGCGAAACAGGATGTGGGCGACGAGGTAGAGCGCGACGCCGCCGCAGAGCGCCGCCGCCGGTGTCCAGTCGAGCGACTCGTGGGCGTGGGGGAGCGCCTTCTTGACCCCGAGCGCGAAGAGGATCACCCCGGCCACCATCGGAAAGTGGAGGTAGCTGTAGGAGTCGCGCGCCAGGGCGGTCTGCGCGGCTCCCGTGGCCTGGGCCAGGCGGCGCGCGGCGACGATGGCGACGACGTCGAAGTACATCCACCACATCGCGGTGACGACGCCGATGCCGAGCGTGGCCGCGATGATCGTGCGGGCGTCCAGGTCGAGGTGCCCACCGACCCCGAGCGCCACGATGGACTCGCCGAGGGCGATGAGGATGATGAGCCCGTGCCGCTCGCTGAAGTGGCCCGGGGTGAGCTGCCAGCCGCTCGAGTCCTGAAGTGCGGGCCCGGCGAAGTCGAGCAGGAGCGCGGCGGCCCAGATGGCCTCCCGAAAGCCGGAGTCGACGAACGCGGCGGCCAGGATCATGAGCGGGCCCGCGACCGAGGTCGGGGTGAAATGCAGCACGGCGTCGAGCAGCTCCGGGCTTCCGCGGGCCGCGACGGCATAGAGAACGAGGTGCAGGACGCGGACGACCAGATACGCGCACGCGAAGAGGACACCCGTGTCGGTGAACGCGTCGGGGGCGGCGAGCGCTGCGATGAACATCGCCGCCATCACGCCGATCATGACGAGGCGTGTCCATCCCTCCTCAAGGTCGATCGTCGTCGCGAGCCAGGCGTACGCACCCCACGCCCACCACACGGCGGCGAGGACGAGCATGCCCTGGAGCACGCCGCGGCCGGTCGGGTGGGCGCCCATGAGCGTCGTCACCTCGGTGAACCCGAAGACGAAGACCAGATCGAAGAAGAGCTCGAACGGCGTGACGTTGCGCTCGACGGGCTCGTCGATCGCGCCTTCGGGGATTGCCGTCTCGGTCATCGCGGGGCGAGCGTAGCGGCCGCGCCTCGACGGCGTGAAACACCGGCGCCTGGCGCCGATGTTTCACCTCCCCGCTCGATGCCGTACCCTGTGCGTGTGCGGCGGGACCACACCTCAACGCGGGGTTGGAAGGCGGGCATCGTCGTCGATGTGCTTGTGCCTGTCCTGATCGGCGCGGCCGTCGTGGCCTTCCTGATCCTCGTCTTCGCCTTGAGCTCCACGCGCGCGTCCAGCTAGTGCGGCGCTGAAGTAGGCCGTGGCTCAGTCGACCGAGACGGTCGAGTCAAGCATTGCCCTGACGGCGCGCTCGCCCGGGGAGGAGGGTGGATCCCTGGAGGCCGAGGTCGAGGCCCGCGCACTCATGCTTCGCCCTTTCATAGACCCACCACGGCGACGACGACGGTGAAGGCGGCGATGCTCCGGATGCGACAAGCGTACGCCGCTTCCTGGCCCGGCGGCACGTCGTTCAGAGGCCGCGCCGGCCTCATGCGGATGAGAGGACTTGAACCTCCACGACCTTGCGGTCACACGGACCTGAACCGTGCGCGTCTACCAATTCCGCCACATCCGCGCGGACGACCAGTCTACTCCGGGGCGCACGGCCCGGCGAGCAGCGCGGCGGCCTCCTCCTCGCTGTATCCGGCCTCGGCGAGGATCTCGGCGGCGTGCTCCCCGAGGCGGGGCGGGGGAATCCGGGCCGCGGGCCGCTCGCCGTCGATCTGCACCGGCGTCGCGACGAGCCGGAGCCGCCCGGCGGTCGGGTGGTCGATTTCCTCGACGGCATGCGCGGCCGGCCCTGAGAACACGTCCGGAAGTGCCAGCACCGGCCCGCCCGGCACCGCCGCCCGCTCCAGCACGTCCACCCAGTGGGCGACCGGCTGCCGGCCGATCGTCTCTGCGAGCGCCGCCACCAGTCGCTGGCGGTTCAGGACGCGCAGTGGGTTGGTGGCGAAGTCCGGATCGTCCGCCAGGTCGTCGCGCCCGGCCTCGCGGCAGAAGCGGATGAACTGGGCGTCGTTGCCGACGGCCAGGTTGATGTGACCGTCGGCCGCGTGGAACGTCTCGTACGGGACGATCGAGGGGTGCGCGTTCCCGAGCCGCACCGGCTCGACGCCGCCGATCAGCCAGTCGCCGGCCCGGTTGGCGAGCCATGCGACCTGCGCATCAAGGAGCGACACGTCCACCGTGCCGCCTTCGCCCGTCCGGCCGCGCCGGATCAGCGCGGCCAGGATCCCCGAAGCTGCGAACTGCCCAGCGACGATGTCCGAGATGGCGACCGCCACCTTCATCGGCTCGCCGTGCGGCTCGCCCTGCATCGACATGATCCCCCCGATGCCCTGCATGACGAAGTCGTAGCCTGGGCGGGCGGCGTCCGGATGGCCGGCGGGGAAGCCGCGGATCGCGCAGTGGACGACGCCGGGGTTCTCGGCCTTCACCGACTCGTGGTCGAGGTCGAACCGCTCGATCGCGCCGGGCAGGAAGTTCTCGATCACCACGTCCGCACCCGCGGCGAGACGCTGAGCGACGGCGGCGCCGGCCGGGTCCTTGAGGTCGATGGCGATGGAGCGCTTGTTGCGGTTCACCTGGAGGAAGTAGGCCGACTCGCCGCCCGCGAACGGCGGCCCCCACCGGCGCGTGCCGTCGCCGTCAGGGCGCTCGACCTTGACGATGTCGGCCCCCAGGTCGCCGAGCACCATCGTGCAGAACGGCCCGGCGAGGATCTGGGTCAGGTCGAGAACGCGGATGCCGGCAAGGGGCAGGTCGGGCTGCGGCACCCGGCGATGATACGGCCTACAGCCGCGGCTCCGGCGGTCGATTGACCGTGGAAACAAGCTTGTGAGCGAGGGAGCCTCAGATGAGCAACTCGATCCATGTTCTGGTCGTCCGTGCCGAGGGGTTGCCGTGGGCGCTGCCGATGGACAGCGTCGAGCAGACGCTGGCGTTCACCGACCGGCGCGTGCACGACGTCGCCGGGACACCCGTCCTCGTCTTCCGCGGCGACGCGCTTGAGGTGATCGACGTCGCCGAGCGGCTCGGCTTCGGAGACGGCGGCCAGCGGGTCGCCGGCGTGGTCGTCTGGGCCGGTGGACGGCGCCGGGTCTTCGCGGTCGACGAGCTGATCGGACAGATGGTGCTCGAGCGGGAGGCCGTCCCGCGGGCCACCGAGGCCGCGCACATGTCGAGCCTCGTCCTCATGGAGTCCGGAGAGGTCGTGCCTGTGCTCGAGCCCGGTGTGATCGCGGGCGCCTGGTCTCCGGCCGGCGCAGGCGCGTTCGGCTTCTCCGAGCTCCAGCGCAGCGCGCTCCTCGAGATCGCCAACATCGGCTCTGGGAATGCCGCGACCGCCCTCTCGCAGCTTCTCGGAAAGCCGGTCGAGATCGGCTACGCCGAGGCGCTGCTCGCCACCCTGGCCGAGGCGGCCGACAAGATCGGCGCGGCGGCGAGTCCGTCGGCCGTCGTCGACACGCCCGTCGCCGACGACGGTGGCAAGGTGCTCCTGCTCTTCCCCGACGGCGCCGGCGAGCAGCTGTGCGAGCTCTTCGGGACGCGCCTCGACGACGAGATGGGCCGCTCGGCCCTGCGCGAGGTCGGGAACATCCTCGCGAGCTCGTATCTGAACGCCGTGGTCGAGATGACCGGGATGACGCTCGAGCCGGAGCCGCCGACCATCGAGGTCGACCTGCTCGGCTCGCTCGTCCAGCGCAGCCTCCAGGGCGCGCGCGCCGAGGACCCGACCGTACTCATGCGGTCCGTGATGACCGTCGAGTCGTCGGACGCCAGCTTCGCGTTTCTCTTCGTCCCGCAGCTCGGCGCGGTCGAGCTCCTGCTCGACCACCTCGGCGTCGGCTCGGCCTAGACCCGCTGAGCCAGGCGGGCCAGCTCCGCGAGCGCCCACTCGCGGTGCCTGTCGGCCTTCACGTTGTGCTTCACGGCCGCCAGCTTGCCGTCGGCGTCGACCACGAAGCCCGAGCGGATGATGCCCATGTAGGTACGGCCGTAGTTCTTCTTCTCGCCCCAGGCGCCGTACGCCTCGGCGACGGCGTGGTCGGAGTCCACGAGGAGCGGGAAGGGCAGCTTGTGGTGGGCGCGGAATCCGGCGTGGGACTCGGCCGAGTCGGGGCTGATGCCGAGCACCGTCGCGCCAAGCTTCTCGAACTCGCCCCAGCTGTCGCGGATGTCGCACGCCTGCGTCGTGCAGCCCGAGGTCTCGTCCTTGGGATAGAAGTAGACGACGACGGGATGTCCGCGCAGGTCGCTCAGGCGGACGGTCTCGCCGGTGTCGGACTCAAGGGCGAAGTCGGGTGCGGGCTCTCCGGCGGCGATCATGGGCGCGGCTAGTGTAGCGACGTGGACACCCTCGCCCCGCTTCGTGACAGGGATTTCCGCCTGTACTTCGTCGGCGAGGTGTTCTCGATGGCCGGCACCGGGCTCCACTCGGTCGCGCTGGGCTGGTATCTCCTCGAACGCACCGGATCGGCGACGTCGGTCGGCATCGTCTGGGCCGTCGGCCTGGGAGCCGGGATCGTCATGCTGCCGTTCGCCGGCCCGCTCGCCGACCGCTATCCGCGGCGGACGCTGGCCGTGGCGTCGGATGTCTACCGGCTCGCCCTCGTGGTCGTCATGGCGGTGCTCGCCTACAGCGGCTCCCCGTCGCTTCCGGCCCTGTACGCGCTCACGTTCCTGGTCGGGCTCGGGCACAGCGTCTTCTTCCCGTCGATCACCGCGCTCCTCCAGGAGGTGATCCGGCCCGACCAGCTGACGGCCGCCTCGGGTCTCTCGGAGATCACGTGGCAGGTCGGGAACCTGACCGGCGCGGCGCTCGGCGGCCCCATCCTGATCGCGTTCGGGCTCGGGACGGCGTTCGCCGTCGACGCGGCCACCTACGTCGTCTCTGCGGTCGCGCTCCTTGCGCTCCACCACAGGCCGGCGCCCGTGGAGGGGCCGCATCCGTCCGGGCTCGCGATGGCGCGAGACGGGCTTGCCTACCTGCGCCGGCACCCGGCGATCGCCGGGTTCGGCATCGCCAGCGTCATCCCCTGGGTGGCAACCATCAGCCTGAACGTCGTGATCGTCGCCTACGTCCTCGACATCCTGCACCTAACCGCCACCGCGTATGGCCTCGCCGACATGACCTACGGCGTGGGGGCGATGGCGTCGGGCGTGTTCGCGGCACTCCTCGTTGTGCGGGTGGGGGAGTGGCGGGCGATGGCGGGCGTCATGGTCGCGCTGATCGGCTGCTACACGGTGCTCGCGGTCACGCCGGCCGCCGTCCCGGTCTTCTACGCCACGCTCTTCCTGGCCGGGTTCTGCTCCTCCGGGTTCCGGGTGATCACGACGGCCTACCTGTTCAAGGTCGTGCCGAACGAGGTCATGGGGCGGACGTCCTCGTCGTTCCTGCTCGTGTCGATGGTGCTGCAGGTGGCCGTGACGCTCTCGGTCGGCCCGCTTGTGAACCACACCAGCGCGCGGGGCGGGTTCGTGCTGCTGGCGGCGATCGTGGCCGTCGGGCTGGCGGTCCTCGCCGCGGTGTCGCCGGCGCTCCGGCACGAGCCAGAGTGTGCCGCCGAGACCGCCTGATAGCGTCCCGCGCGATGCCGCTCGTGCACGCGGTGGTCGGCTCGGCTCTGATCGCGACGAACGCGGCCGCGGCGCTCTGGGGATATGTCTCCTACCGGCGCGACCGGGCTCCGGGGCCGTTCTTCCGACACGTGCTGGCCGCGGCGCAGACGCTCGTGATCGCCCAGGCCACGCTCGGGCTCATCCTGCTGTCACAGGGCGACGAGCCCGGCGACCGGCTGCACTTCGTGTACGGCCTGCTCCCCCTCCTCGCCGTGGCGTACCCCTATGCTTTGCGGGGTGACGATGGACGACGGAACCTGCTCTACTTCACGGTCGGCTCGGCGCTCGTCGCCGCGCTCGGTGTGCGCGCCTTCATGACGGGGCCCTCCTGATGACCCGAGACACCATCCGCGGCTTCCTCATCATCATCGGCGTCGCGATCGTGGCGACCGTGTTCTTCAACGTCTCCCAGCGCATCTTCGACATCGTGCTGGGGACGCTCAGCCTGCTCTTCATCGTCATCCTGTGGTACTTCGGCTACAGCTGGTACCGCTCCAACCGGATGGCGATCTCGCTGATGCCCGACCGGCAGCGGAACGTGCTCTACCTCGGGATGGGGGCGCTCACGGTCGCCTTCGGCTGCTACTCGATCGACGCCTTCGGACTCGTCGACCTGGGGAACTTTTTCCCGATCCTCGTGATCGGTGGCCTCGCGGGCGCGTTCGCCATGTTCTGGGCCGTCCAGGAGTCGAAGCGGTACTACCTGTAGCGCCGGAGCGCTAGATGCCGGCGACGAATACCGTCATCTGCCCGCGGGCGATGAGCGGCTCGTCGAGCTCAGGGAGGCGGGCGGCGAGAGCGTCGCGGCCGAGCGTCGCCAGGTAGGCCGCGGCCGCGGCTCGATCCGCAAAGACGGCGCCCCGCGTCGCGGCGACCATGTCCGCGGATGCGTCGAGCGCGATGACGTGGCAGCCCAGCTCCTTCGCGCACCGGGCGGCGAACGCGCCTGTGCCCGGCCTGACCTCGAGCAGCCGGGCGGGCCTGACCGCCGCCAGGGCCGCCAGCGCAACGTCCTGTGGCGTGCGGCCGTCGGCCGCGGGGCGCCAGACCGCCATCCGCGCCTCGAGCCGCTCCGTCGTGGCGTACTGGTCTCGCACGAAGTCCAAGCCGTCGAGTCGCACGCCGGTCAGCCGCCGGCGACGATCTCGATCACCTCGGCGACTCCGACGATCCGCGGCCCCTGGAGCATCGGGATCGTGTCGCCGGGGCGTACGTCCGCCCAGGCGTCCCAGTCGGCCGGGTGGACGCGTACGACGCCCGTCGCGCCCGGCGCGATCCGCTCGGCGTCCTCCACCGTGACCGGCGCTCGGCCGAGGAGGCCGTCGCCCGAGAGCCGCTGGCCGATGCCCCAGTTCGGGCGCGATCCGCTCGCGACGCCCGTCTGCGGGCCGCCCGCTTCGACGGCGACCACGCGCAGCCGTGCCCGGACGTAGGCCGATGATCGCTCCTCCGCCACGACGTCACTCTACGCGTCAATCTCGCGGAAGGCTCCCCGGCTCCCGGCCACCGCGTCGCGGATCCCATGCGGTGCCGTGTGCGTCATCGGATCCGGCAGGTCGCCGGGCGAGAACCACCCGATCTCCGCGATCTCACCGCCGGGTTGCACAGCGGGCTCACCGCCCACGATCGTCCGCTCGAAGATGAACCGCAGTCCCAACCGCTCGCTGCGGAGGAAATAGACGGCCACCAGGTCCCCCAGGTGCACCTCGAGTCCCGTGTCCTCGGCAGCCTCGCGGATCGCGGCGGCCGAAGGGCTCTCCCCGCGCCCCATCTGACCGCCCGGGAGGCCCCTCCGCCGGCTGCTCGCGACAAAACCGCACCAAACCGGCGAATTCTGTGACGACAGACCTTGCTTCCGTCCGCCGGGCCGCGTACGGTCGGAGGAGATGGTCTTCCAGAGATTGGCAGGAGAGCGCACCCGGGCGGACCGGATCCAGGCGGCGCTCGTCGCGCATCCCGAGATCCGAGAGATCGCGCTTGAGACCAACGACCGCCTCTTCGACGAGGCAGCCGAGCGCTTTACCGCGGCGCTCGGGCCGGGCGTCACCATGCGCCTCGAGGTCGCGCATGCGGTCGGTGTGGTCGCGGCCGGCGCGGTCAACTCGCCTGCGGGCGACGATCGCTTCCGGGCCGCCCGCGAGGTGGTGATCGCCGGGTACATCTGGCGGATGTGCGAGCTCGACCCCGAGCTCATGCGTCGCCGGGCCACCGAGATGTCGGACGGCATCTGCGAGGCACCCGCCGCGGCACGGTTCCGAGAGCTCCGGCGGGACCGGCCCGGGGAGTGCGCCACGACGCTGGTGGCGGAGGCCGTGAGGCAGTCCGTGG
>DATIDU010000246.1:0-2994 GCA_035456145.1 Gaiellales bacterium
AGCAGCCACACGGCGCCGATGTCGGCCCTCTCCAGCAGGTCGCCGAGCTTGACCGCCGCGACCTGCGCCATGTTCGAGAAGTTGAAGTAGGCGATGAACTGCGCGATGAGCAGGAACAGGAACAGCAGGCTCGCGAGCCCGGCCCAGGACTTGGTGATCGCGCCGAGCACGTCGGCGCTGTCCTTGATCTTGCCGGTGCCCTTGCCGTAGGCGAGGCCGGCGGCGAAGAAGATCGCCGCGATGATCACGATCAGGCTGTCCATCAACGGCGAGTCCCCGATGACCTCGCCCGTCTCCGGGTTGCGCAGCGGCGCGCCCGGGATGGCGGTCAGCAGGGCGATCACCGCGATCACGCCGAGGGCCGCCCACAGCGCATAGCGCAGGCCGCGCGCCTCGGCGACGGGATCCTCCTCCTCGGCCTCCTCGGGCGCTTCGCCGGCGGCGGCGGGGTCGTAGGGACCCATCCGGCCCTCGACGAGCCGCGCCGTGACGATGGTCAGCACGACGGAGACGAAGAGCGTCGAGGCGATGCCGAAGTACAGGTTGGCCGCGAGGTCGATCTCGGCGTTGGGGTCGACGAGCGCCGACGCGTCGTTCGTGATCTCGGTCAGGACGCCGTCCAGCGGCGTGATGAGGAAGTTGACCCCGAAGCCTGCGGCGACTCCGGCGAACGCCGCCGCGATCCCGGCCAGCGGGTTGCGCCCGACGCTCTTGAACGCGACCGCCCCGAGCGGTATGAGCACGAGGTAGCCGGCGTCGGAGGCGACGCTCGAGATCATCCCCAGCAGCACGATGATGAAGGTCAGCGAGCTGCTCGACGACACCGCGACCAGGCGGCGGATCAGCGCCCCGATCAGCCCGGCCCACTCCGCCAGGCCGACCCCGATCATCACCACCAGGATGATCGCCACCGCGGCGAAGTTGCGGAAGTTGTCAACGAACGACGTGAACAGGAAGCGGACGCCGTCGACGGTCAGCAGCCCCTTGACCTTGGTCGTCTCGGTCCGCACCTTGTAGTCCTCGGCCGGCTCGGGCTCGTAGGGGCCCACGTACGAGGGCTCGCTGGAGCCGCCGTAGTACGTCTGCTCGGCGGCCACCGGCGGCGGCGCCACGACCTGGTAGGTCGCCTTGACGTCGAGCCACTGCAGCGCCTGGGAGAGCAGGATGACCCCGAGGCAGAGCCACAGGAAGAGGATCGCTGGGTCGGGCATCTTGTTGCCGAGCCGCTCGATCCCGTCGAGCATCCGCTGCATGAGCGTGTGCTCGGCGGCGGCCGGCGGCGGCTGCGCGGCGAACTCGCTCATCGCGTGGCCGCGAAGCGCTCGAAGAACTCGGCCTCGGCCACGATCGCCTTCTCGAGCTCGTCGAGGAGCACGCGCTCGTCGGGCGCGTGGATGTTCGCGTAGCCATCGGTGGCGCCGACGAGCAGCATCTCGGCATCGGGCGCCGCAGCCTGCAGCGCGTTGACGAGCGGGATCGAGCCGCCGCCGGCGGCGCTCACCGGCGGACTGCCCCACGCGGCCTGCATCGCGTCCCGCGCCGCCCGGTAGGCCGGGCCGCCGGTCCTGGCCGCGAAGCCGTTGCCGGTCTCCTGCGCATGGACCTCGAGCCCTATGCCGAACGGCCGCACGCTCTCCAGATGACGGACGAGTGCGGCCTGCGCCTCGGCCGCGTCCTGCTCGGGATGGACGCGCAGGTTGATCTTCGCCCGTGCCCGAGGCGAGACGGCGTTGAGCGCGTCGTCCACCGACGGCACGTCGATGCCGGTCACCGTGATGGCCGGGCCCGACCAGACGCGCGAGCCCAGGTCGCCGCTGCCCTGCAGCGGCAGGCCGGGCAGCACCTCGGCCAGCTCGCGGAACTCGTCCTCGCTGTAGGACTCGCCGGTCCACTCCTCGCGCCGCAGGCCGTCGACGGCGACGTCGCCGTTGGCATCGTGCAGCGTCGAGAGCGCCTGCAGCAGGACGATCAGCGCGTCGGGCGCCGCGCCGCCGAACTGGCCGCTGTGCTTGGCGCCGCCGAGCGTCGTGAGCTCGACGGTCACCATCGCCATCCCCCGCAGGGCGACCGTCAGCGTGGGGACGCCGGGCCGCACGCTGCCCATGTCGCCGATCACCATCGCGTCGGCGGCGAACGCCTCCGGGTGCGCGGGCGGATAGGCGGTCAGCCCGCCGCCCCCGACCTCCTCCTGGCCCTCGATCAGGACCTTGATCCCGACTGGGGGCCGGCCGCCCCAGGCACGCAGCGCCCCGACGTGGGCGATCACGTTCGACTTCGAGTCGGCGGCCCCCCGCCCGAAGATCGCTCCGTCGCGCTCGGTGGCCACGAACGGCGGCGAGCTCCACAGCGCCTCGTCGCCCGCCGCCACGACGTCGTAGTGCGAGTACAGCAGCACGGTCGGCGCTCCGTCCGGCGCCGGGATCTCGCCGGTGATGACCGGTGCTGTGTCGGGCAGGTCGAGCGTGCTGACGTCCTGAACGCCGGCGCCGCGCAGCAGCGCGCAGACCATCTCGCAGGCGTCGAGGATGGGCTGGCGCGGCTCGGGGAAGCCGGGCGAGGAGATCGACGGGATCGCGACCAGCCGCGCGAGGTCGTCCCGAAGCCCGGGGAGCAGCCCGGACACGACATCCGCCATCCGCCGGCCGGTGCCGGCCGCGTGGTCGACCACATGTCCTCCCGAGAACGCGGTGGGCGCCGGCCGCAGGCCGACGGCGGGCGCGAGTGCGCCGGCGATCTTGGTGCGCGCGCGGGTGAGTGCAGATCACCCGCGGCGGGTGAATGTGGCGTACGGCGCCGCGAAGCCGGGAGACTGCGCCGGTGCGCTACATGGTCATCGAGACGTACACGCGCGGCCCCGGGCCGGTCTACGAGCGCGCCGCCGAGCGCGGGCGCATGCTCCCGCCGGGCCTGGACTGCGTCGACAGCTGGATCGTCGACGACGACGCGCTCGACCGCTGCTTCCAGCTCATGGAGACCGACGACCCGGCGCTCTTC
>DATIDU010000247.1:0-2225 GCA_035456145.1 Gaiellales bacterium
TGAGGCTGACGATCACGACGCGGTCCCGGTAGTCGTCGTTGATGGCGATCAGCCCAGGAGCGATCTGGGTTGCGAGGGACGGATGGTCGAGCATGCCCGGTCCCGACGAGGGGCCGTAGCGCCAGAGCACACGCCCGGTCCGGGTCATGATGATCGCGTGGCCGGGTCGGGCGTAGTCGGCCAGCAGGATGCGATTCGGCGCGAGCAGCTGCGGGTCGGACGGATACGACACGGGCGCCTGAACTGACCAGCGCAGATGACCGCCCGCCGAGATGTCGTCCACCCACGACCCGTTGATCTCGCTGACGAGGACGCCGCCGTCGGGAAGCGGAGTGGCGCCGTTGATCGCGCCGAGACGTCGCGGCGGGTCGTGCCGGCACGAGGACGCCGACCCGTACTGGCGCACGATCCGGTGCGCCGGCGAGATGAAGAGCACGCGGCAGTTGTAGGCGTCGGCGACCGAGACGTCTCCGTTCGGCAGCAGATATGCATCGTCGGGCGTGTTGAGGTAGCCGGGTCGAGAGCCCCGAATGTTCACCCGGCCGTAGCGCCACAGCAGGCGGCCGCCGGGGAACGAGACGATCTGGATCGTGTGCTGGTCTTCCTGGTTCGAGATGATCCGATCGGGCGTCCCGGGTGCGAAGAACGTGTCGTCGGCGAACCGAACGGGCATCGCGGGTCTCCGCCCCGGCCGCGGATACCGCCACAGAATGCGCCCGCGGGAATCGACGAGCAGCATCCGGTTGTTGCCGCGGTCGGCGATGAGGAGATAGCCGGGAATCGGGCCCGGCGGCGCGAGCGTCGGCACGACGTCGCGCACCGGTGCGGCGTGCGCGCGGTTCGACCCGTGGTCGGAAGCTGCCGCGAAGGAGAGGCCGCCCGCGACGGCGGCCGCGACCATGACCGCGGCCGTCGCGAGCCACAGTCGGCGGCGGCGACGGCGCGCCTGGTGGCGCCGGCGTTCCTCTCGGTAATCGGCTGGTGGGATGCGCAGAAGCGGTCGAGCGGACGGGGTTACGAGCGTAGCGGCCGCAGATGAGAGCTCCGTGAGACCGGAACCGGCACACGCCGAGACCTACGCGCTTGGATAATGCGGGACGTGAGCTTCGGCGACTGGATCGAGCACGTCGGAAAAGCGATCGACGCCGCCGGTGTCGTCGTCATCGTCGTCGGAATCCTCTACGCGTCCGTCCTCTTCGTCCTTCGCCGGAGCGGCGGGCTCGACGCGTTTCGCGAGTACCGGCAGGGCCTCGGGCGCGCGATCCTCCTCGGCCTGGAGATTCTCGTCGCCGCCGACATCATCCGGACGGTCGCGGTGTCGCCGACGTTCCAGAGCGTCGGCGTGCTCGCAGTGATCGTGCTCGTGCGAACCTTTCTCAGCTTCTCGCTCGAAGTGGAGCTCGAGGGGCGGTGGCCCTGGCAAAAGACGTCTGCCGCGCCGTCTCGCTCTGTCAATTCCTGAGCTCGCGACGTAACCAAGGAACGGCGAACGCCGTTAGGCCATAACCGACACCACGAAAGGAGGTCGGCAAATGGTTGGTCTGGGTATTGCACTGCTAGTCGTCGGCGTGATCCTGTGGCTCACGATTCTGCCGGCGCTCGGCTGGATCCTGATGGCGATCGGCGCGATCCTGATCGTCGCGGGCTTCCTGCTCGGCGCCACGACAGGCTTCAGCCGCGGAGCAGGACGAAGACGCGGCGGCGTCTACTGATCCGATGACCAGAGGCGGGCGCGCAGTCCGGCGCCCGCCACGGTTTGGATGCTGAGCCGGGATTCGGCGAGGGCGAGTCGACCACCTGACTTTCCGGCGACCGGATTCATACGGATGTGAGATCCGGCCCGCCGCCGATGCCGCAGGGGTCGTGCGGCGATGGAACGATCCTGGAGAGGTGGTGCGGCTATGGCCCCCGGCGTCAGCTCGTCGAACGCCGGTCGACGCGCGTCACGAGAGCACATGTCCCGCCGGCAATTCGACGAAGAGCTACGAGAGATCAAGAGAAGCAGAGCGAGATTTCGCAGCGCCGTCGAGGAGGCTCGGAGCCTCCAATGGAAGGCGTCGGGAGCGCACTGGTCGCCGAGGGGGACGCGGCCCGGCGAATGGGTGCACCGAGGGCGCGCGGTCGTACTCTAGAGAGAAACACGCCCTACATCCGCCCCGCCCGGCGCGACGGGCTGTGTCCGCGTCGACGTCCTGCTCGGCGACCCTATGCCGCGCCGAGCGCTT
>DATIDU010000248.1:0-8565 GCA_035456145.1 Gaiellales bacterium
GTCGCGCTGGTGGTGGCCGGCATCGTGCTGGTCTACTTGGTGCGCGGCCTGCGCGCCGGGGCGGAGGCTCCGCCGGCACGGGCCGGCGCGACGCTCGTCCTCACGCTGCTCGTCCTGGCCGTCCCGGCCGTCCACCAGGCCGGTGCGCTGTCACACGACCTCCGGCACGGCGTCTCGGCCCCGCCCGCCGCCACCGTCCCGGCCGGCCTCCCGAGCCTCCTGCGCCGGGTCGCTGCCGACGGGCACCTGCCGGTCGTCCTCGCCGCGCCGTCTCTTGCCTACCGGCTCGTTGGCTTCGCCGACGTCTACGCGGTGGCGGTGCCCGAGGTGCGGTCACGTGCCGAGCCGAAGAACCATCCGGCGGAGCGGCGGGCGGACGTGCGCCGGTTCTTCGACCCCGCGACCGCCGAGCCCGTTCGGCTCTCCCTGGCCCGCAGCTACGACGTGCGCTACGTGGTCGCCGAGTCGCACGGCGCAGGTTCAGCCGAGGTCGTTCGACAGCTGGCCGGAGACGCGCGCTTCCGCCGGGTCGGCACTGTCCGCGGGCGGCTCGGCATCGTGTACACGGTCTTCGAGCGTATCTAGAGCTTGGGCCGCAGCGCGTACAGGTGCCCGAACCCGGCGACGATCAGCATCCCGTGGGCGGCGATGACGCTCGAGTACTTGCCGTCGTGGAACGTCCACACGCGGTGGCCGTTCCCGGGGTTGAAGGCGTACACGTGTCCCTTCGCGCCGCCTGACGGCCCGCGGTCGGCGACGTAGACGTAGGGGCCGACCACGACGGGCGAGGCAAGCGAGTGGAAGGGGAGCTTGTGCTTCCAGAGGAGCCCCCCCGACCGGGCGTTCAGCGCGGCGAACGTCCCGTCGGCGCTGGTTGCGAACACCCGTCCGTCCGAGACGGCCGGCGAGCCGTATGCCCACCAGGGCATGGTGTACGTCCACGCGATCTGCCCGGTGGCGGCCACGAACGAGTAGATCTTGTAGTCGGTGTTGCCGACGTAGACGCGTCCATAGGCGACCGCCGGCGTGGAGTAGAACGCACCCGAACGAAAGCCCGACGAGAGCCCGTGGGTGGACGTGTGCCAAATCACATGCCCATCCGCCGCGCGAAGGCAGTACATGACTCCGGCGTAGTCGCCGAAGTAGACGCGGCCGTTCGCCACGGCCGGGCCGTGCTTCACAGCTCCGGCGGCGTGGAACTGCCAGAGGATGCGGCCGCTCCCGAGGTCCATGGCACGGACGTTGCCGTCGAGGTCGCCGATGAAGAGATCGTGCGAGTCGAAGGCGGGTGAGGACTCCATCGCCGCCCCCACGTTCTTGCGCCAGATCACCCGGCCGGTCTCCGCGTCGAACGAGTACACGGTGTTTCGCTGGGAGCCGACGTACACCCGGCCCTTGTCCACGGCGGGCTCACCCAACCCGGTGCCGTCGGTGGGCCCCGTGTAGTGCCTCCACAGCACCTTGCCGGTATCCACGGCGTACGCCGTCAGCCGCCCGTCGTTGCTGTAGAGGAAGAGGCGGCCGCGCTGGTAGGACGGCGGGTACTCGAGAAAGCCGGTCCGGCGGATCCACGCGGTCTGATACGGAGGCCGCACATCGACGAGATCGGAGGCGTCCCGAACCCGCGTCATCGTCCGCCCGTACACGCGCCACGCCGGGCCCCACTTGGTCGGCTTCGGCCCGGACGATGAGCTCCCGGTCGAATCCGTCGGATCCTTGGTGAGCGTGAACGGAAGCACGTCGCCGCGGTGCACGTCCGGGGTGCGGCGGTTGACGACCCACCACGCCGCGGCCGCGCCGCCGATGAGGACGGCGGTGCAGCTCAGGGCGACGACCACGAGGATCCTTCGACGGCGCATCCGACGCAACCTAGCAACGGCCGGTCGGCGCCCCTGTAACCCGCGGAGACGGCGAACGCCACCCCCTAAGATCATCGTCGTGAGCGGCTGGCTCGACATCGAGGGGTACCGCCGGGCGTGGCAGCGCCACGGCGACGGTGACCCGTACTTCACGCCGGAGTTCCTCCGTGCGTCGGCGATCGGCGCTCAGGCGGAGCCGGCCGGCTTCGTCCACGGCGGCGTCCTCTACCCGTTTCTGGTCCGTCCGCTTCCGGGCGGGCGCTGCGATCTGACGAGCGGCTACGGCTTCGGCGGGCCGTCCGCGGCCGGGGAATGGCGCGGCGCATTCCGGGACGCCTGCGCGGAGCGAGGTGTCGTGTCGGAGTTCGTGCGCTTCCACCCCGTGCGTGCGAACCAGCGCTTCGCCGGCGACGATGTCAAGGTCACCCGCGTCCAGGACATGGTGGTGCTCGACGTCCAGGCCGGCGACGAGGAGCTCGTCCAACGGATGCTGCCGCAGGCCCGCAACAAGCTGCGCAAGGCGGTGCGAGCCGGCCTGCGGGTGAAGGAGAGCCGCGACTTCGACCGGTTCTCCATCCTGTACACGGCCGCGATGCGGCATCTCGACGCTGACGAGTCCTACCTGTTCGGCCCCGAGTACTTCCAGGCTCTCGATGACCTGGGCGCGTCGCTCACCATGCTCGATGCGGGCGAGGCGGCGGCGCTCTTCCTCTCGGGAGCCGGGGCGATGCACTACTTCCTCGCCGCCTCGACCGACGACGGCCGCCGCCACGCGGCCACGAATCTCATCATCAGCGAGGCGATGCGCCGGGCGCGCGATGCCGGCCTCCAGGCGCTGAACCTGGGCGGCGGGCTGCGCGAGGGCGACTCGCTGCATGACTTCAAGGCTTCGTTCGGACCCGGCAGGGCGCCGTACTACGTCGGCACGGCCGTGCATGACGAGGCCGCCTACCGCGAGCTCTGCGCCGACGCCGAGACGGAGCCGGCCGACGGCTTCTTCCCGGCGTACCGCAGGCCGGCCGAGACGCCGGCCTAAGCCCCGCTCGGATCACTGATGCCGGTTACCGGGCGGCCGTCGCGTGTCGGCGATCGACCACTCTTCGGCGCAGTGGCTCACGCCGGACGGCGGCGGACCGGCGCCGGCGGGCCACCGGGAGCACGACCACCGGACACGTGGCATGGAGGGTGCAATAGAGGCTCACCGACCCCAGCACCGTCGCCGCGATCCGCGTCGCGCGGTGGCTGCTCACGACGAGCAGGTCGGCATCGGCAGACTCGTTCACGAGCGTCGGCCCGGGCTCCCCCTCAAGCGGCAGGAGACGCACGCGCCGCCGATCGCCGTCCTCGCGGACCGCCGCGTCGCGGACCCGCTCGAGCAGCCGCATCGCTCTTCGCTCGTGATTGGCCTTGACCGCCTCCTCCTTCTTGGTCGCCGCCTCCAGCTCCTCGTCATGGGCGTGCCTCAGGGCCGCCGCAGCCTCGGCCGGCGGCTCGGCGGCCGCGGGAAGCTTCTCTCGTGTTGCGATGGCCTCGGCTGCCGGCACATGCCATGCATGAACGAGGTCGACGGTCACGGCGGTTCCGTGGACCTGATCCAGCACCCACCGAACGGCGTCTCGGCTTCTTGCAGATCCGTCCACGCCGACGACGATTTTCGCAGTCTTCAGATACATCACCCACCTCCCTGGGAGATCAACCAGAGCATGACAGTGACCGTCCGTCGGCGCATCGGTGCACGTGCCTATTCGGCAACGGGAAACCACGAGTCGCCCTCCACCCGTGGCGGTCTACGCCCGGCTGCACCCGTTCTTGGGAGCTTCGTCGCACAAAACCCGCAGCCCGCCTCAGGGTCGCCGCCGATGCGCCGGCGGGCGCCGGGAGCGACGCTTTTGGTGATGCCGACGTCGCCCATGAGATTGAGAGCCCATCTGTGGCAGGCTGGGATTGCGCTGCTCGTTCCGGTGCTGCTTGCGATCCTCGTCGTGGCCGGCTGCGGCGGAGCCGGAGCGCCGCCGTCGACGCCGGCCCCCGGAGGAGGGTCGGGTACCGGCGGGCGGCCGACGGGGCCTGACCTCAAGCGGAGGGCGTTCGTTCTCTATCTGCGCGCGGTGAAGGCGACGAGCTCGGCGACCGATGCGGGATCAGCCGCGACGGCCGCGCGCCTGCGAACGGTCGCCACCGAGCCGTCGGCGACGCAGATCTCCGGCGCCGCCGGGACGGCCGGCGCGAGCGCAGACGCCGTACGCCGCGCCACGGCCGCTCTCGGGACGATCCGGCCGCTCTTCGTGCCTCCGAGCGCCCACAGGCAGCTCGTCCACTGGAGTCGGACTACAGCCGTGGGGTTGCGGCTGGTCGCGCGCGGCCTTCGGGACTGGCCTTCCGGCGAAGCCGGTATGGGCAGGCGCAGGTTGCGCCGGGCCGCGGACGCGGCGCTCGCATGGGAGGGTGCGATGCGCCGGATCGCGGCCCGGCGCGGCATGGTGCTGCCGCGCTGGGTGTCGGCCCGGACGCGCCGTGCCCAGGCCCTCTCGCATGCGGCCGATGTCGTGTTCCGGCCGGTGCGGATGACGTCAGGCGCCACCGGCGCGATCGTGACGGCATTCCAGGTGCGGCTGGCCGCGCTCGGGTATCTCCCGCCGGGCTATGCGTCGGGCGCGTACGACTACCAGACGATGCAGGCGACGATGGCCTTCCAGGGCTGGGAGGGCCTCACACGCGACGGCGTCGCCGGCCCGAACACGATGCGAGCTCTGCGCACCGCCGAGCGTCCGGCACCGTGGTCGAGCGAGGACCGCCACATGGAGGTGCATAAGGCGCAGCAGGTGCTGCTGCTGGTGGACGGCGGCGCGGTTGTCGGGGCGATTCACGTGTCGACCGCCGCGCCGGGCCATGTGACTCCCGACGGCACCTTCACGATCTACCGCAAGGAGCGGATGTCCTGGTCGGTGCCGTTCCAGGTGTGGATGCCCTACGCCAGCTACTTCACCGGCGGGTATGCGCTCCACGAATATCCCGACGTCCCGCCGTATCCTGCGTCGCACGGATGCATCCGCGTCCCGGCGGGCGACTCCGTCGTCGTCTGGAGCTTCGCCACGATTGGGACGCCGGTCACGATCGGCTGAGGGGCGCACGGGGCGGCAGCACCGCCGCCGCCCCGCACGCGCTCAGCTATCCGTCTGCGGCGGCAGGAAGACCGTCGTCTCGTAGGAGTGCGTCACCGCGGTCACGTGCATCGAGACGTGCGCCGCGATCGAGCCGACCGGGTTCATCGTCGCCAGCATCGGGATCGAGATGAGCGTGTTCCCGACCTCCGGCTTCGCGACCCCGTCCTGGCGGTACTGCGGATATCCGAGGTGATACGTGGCCGTGATGACCAGGATCATCGGAACCGCGAGCAGGATGTAGCGCGCCCGCCTGAACGCGGACGTCATGCGCCCGTGCAGCATCGTGTAGGCGACGACGCACGGGAACACGGTCAGGAGCAGCGCATCGATCGTGCCGTAGCCGACGCCCCGCCACAGGAGCTCGAAGGCGAAGTACGCGCCGTGCGGCCGCGACGTGGCGTCGTCGGTGCGGAAGACGTTCCAGACCACGAACGCCGCGACCGGCACGCCCACGATCAGGCTGGACAGCCAGTGCCGCGTGAAGAGCGCGCGGACGTCGACCTGCTCCATGCGGACGTATGTGGCCAGCATCGCGAGCGTGACCGCGAAGTACGAGAGGTAGTAGACGTCGTGCTGGAGGTGGAGCTGCGAGACGCCGACGTACGGGATCGCGAACGCGACCGCTGAGCCGGCGATGAACCACGCTCCCTGGCGGACGACGTCCGGGATGGGTGCTGACCTCGTGTGTGCAAAGGTCGTCATGGCGATCGCCTCCAATCGTGCAATTGCGACGCGTTCACCATGGCAGGACCACCGCCCGTCCGCATCGGGGACGGCACGAATTCCGCCTGCGGACGGCTACCGATCGTGGGGCACGGGAGCCGCCGACACGACCTTCCAGCTCGCCCACGTGACTCGGAGGATGACGAGCGTGATCGCAAGGCCGATCAGGGGGTCGGCCGTCTGGAGGCCGGCCCAGACGCAGGCGGCGCTCGCCACGACGCCGAGCGACACGTATCCGTCGACCCGCGCGTGATTCCCGTCGGCGATGAGCGCCGGGCTCTGGAGGCGGCGTCCGCCCCGCAGGCGGACGCGAGCGGCGATCTCGTTGCCGAGGAACCCGACGACGCCCGCCGCCGCGAGGACGCCGAGGTGTGAGAGGTGCTGGGGGTGGAGGAACCGCTCGACGGTCTCGAAGAGCGCGACGCCCGCCGAGACGAGGATCGCCAGGACCACGAACATCCCCGCCCACCGCTCGCCGCGGGCCGAACGCAGGAGGAATGCGATCCCGAGCGGCACGGCCGTCAGCGCATCGCCGAAGTTGTGGATCGTGTCCGCCAGGAGTGCCACCGATCCCGAGAGCGCGAAGACCGCCGCCTGGATGAGCGCGGTTGCCCCGAGGACGGCGAGGCTGATCGCGACCGTGCGGACGCCGTCACGCGACCGCAGGATCGAGCGGTCGACCAGGCCGTGCGAGTGGCCGTGGTCGTGGTGGTGGTCATGCCCCTGCTCGTCGTGGTGATGATGGTCGTGCGCGTGCGGGTCGTCGTGGTCGACGCCGATCACGTGGACGTGGGGATGGCTGTGCACCACGGAGCCGTGGCGGTGCTCGTGGGTATGGGTCTCCGCCGGCGCGGACATCCCGGTCACTGTATCGGGCACCGCACGCAGGGGCCATCCGCGAAATCCCGCAACCGCCCTGTGAATTTCACGCGGCGAGGTTCCGTGCCGACGCCGATGCTGCGGGTTCTCGGGCCGGCGAGGCTCCCCCGCCATGACCAGCCCCACAGTTCACCGCCACACCCTCCGCGCCGACAGGACAGTCCCTCGCCACCCGTCTCGACGCCGGCCTCGCGCGGGCGGCGAGCGTCCGCCTTCTGCCGACGTCGTTCCCGGTCGTCGGCCGGCCGGATCCCGCCTACGCCGGCGCGGGCCGATGAAGGGCGCCGAGATGGTGACGCTCCACGCCCCGCCCGGCCCGGGCCACGAGGCCGCCGCCACGGCCCCGTTCACAATCGATCTCTACGCGCTCGGCGCGTTCGCCTGCTGCGTCACCCTGCTCCTGTGGTGGGCGTGGATGCAGGGCGCGAACCGCTGTACCGACTGCGGCTACTGCCCGGTCTGGTGCGGCTGCGACGCGTGACCCGGGGGAGGTGCGGTGGATTACGCCGCCCGCTCGAGGCCCTGATCGTCCTGCCCCTCCAGCCGGCTCAGCGTTTCGAGCATCCGCGCCGTTGCGATCGCGGATGTCGTCTGGTTGGCGAAGAGGCGCAGGGCCTGAAGCCGGCGCGGGATCGGAAGCAGGCGGTCGCGTGGGTCGTCGACCCAGACGACGCCCGCCAGACGGCCGTCGTTCTCGCGCAGCGGCACGAGCAGCCAGTGCCGGTTCCACGCGTTCGGCCCGGCGCCGTTGAGCTGGGAGCTGTAGCTGGTTGACGCGGCCGAGCAGCGGCGGGCGCCCTCCTCGTAGGGCAGGAGGTAGCAGCCCTCGATCTCGAACTCGGGATCGAGCAGCCGGTCGAGGTCGGCGGCGGTCGTGGGCGTCGTGAGGGCGGCGGCGCCCGGCGCCCAGCCGATGCCGGCGACAGAGGGGAAGTCGCCCGACGCGTGATCGCGAAGCTGGATCACGACTTTGTCGAAGCCGAGGGCGGACTGGATGGCGTTGCAGACGACCGAGAGCACATCGTCGACCGAGCTCGACTCGAGCAGGCGCGAGGACACCGCGAGGAGCTGCGTGAGCGCGGTCTGCGACCGGGCCCAGTTGGCGGCGGACTGCGACGCCTCGACGAGCACGCTCGCCTGCGACGCGGCGGCCACGAGGACGTCGATCTCCTCGTCGGAGAGGCGCAGGCCGGAGGCGGGGTCGCCGACGGAGAAGATGCCCAGGATGTGGCCGTCGGAGTGGCGGAACGGCACGAAGAGCTCGTCCTCGGGCTGCCACGCACCGGGGATCGTGCTCTGCGGGGCGCTCGGGACGTACCGGTCGCCGAGGTGGGCGCTCCAGTCGAACATCCCCTGCTCGATCACGTAGGCGCCCCTGCGCAGGAAGCGCGAGTCCATGATCGGGTCGAACCACTCCCGGGGGTACGTTGACCCGAGCAGCGCCTCGCGGGCCTCGTCGTTGCCGTGCACGCTGCAGACGACGAAGTCGTCCCACTCGGGCCGGTACAGGTTGATGACGACCGTGCCGAGGCCGAGCGCGATCCCGACCGTCGAGGCGATCTCCTCCAGCAGCCGGTCGGGGTCGTCGCGCATCCGCACCAACCGGATGATGTCGACGAGGCCCTGGATGCGCGCGACGGGCGAGAGGTCGGGTGCCCGCCGGACGGCCGTCGGGTCGGGGCTGCGAAGCCGGGTGGAGGGGTGCTCGAGGGCCGCACGTGCGGCTTCGACGACGGCCGGGTCGAACTGGCTTCCGGCTCCGGCCTCGAGCTCCGCGAGGGCCGCCTCGCGCGACATCGCCGGCCGGTACGCGCGGTCGCTCGTCATCGCGTCGAACGCGTCGCACACCGCCACGATGCGCGCGCCGAGCGGGATGGCCTCGCCGGCCAGGCCGTCGGGATAGCCGTTGCCGTCCATCCGCTCGTGGGTCGAGCGCACAA
>DATIDU010000249.1:0-5550 GCA_035456145.1 Gaiellales bacterium
GTCGAGCACACGTTCCGCGAGATCGAGGGCGTGAGCGACGCGGTATCGGGCTACACCGGCGGCACTGCCGAGAACCCGACCTACAAGCAGGTCTGCACCGGGAGCACGGGCCACGCCGAGGCGGTTGAGGTCACCTTCGATCCCGACGTCGTCTCGTACGAGCAGCTGCTCGCACACTTCTGGAGCATCCACAACCCGACCACGCTGAACCGGCAGGGTTGGGACATCGGATCGCAGTACCGCTCGGCGATCTTCTTCCACTCCGACGAGCAGCGCCAGGCGGCGGAGGCGTCGCGCGACGCGGCCCAGACCCATCTATCCAAGCCGATCGTGACGGAGATCGTCCCGGCGTCGGCGTTCTGGCCGGCCGAGGACTACCACCAGCGCTACGTCGAGAAGAACGGCACGGCGGTGTGCAAGATCACCGCTCCGGCTCCGGTCGAGCCGGCGGCCGAGCCCGCCAAGCGCGGCGGGCTGATCGGCCGGCTCGTCGGCTAGTCCGGTCCCCGAAACGGGGTATGGCGACGGTCGCAGGGGGCGTGTACGTTGGGTACATGCCCCCGCGTCCGCTTGCCCTCCTGCTCGCCGGCGCCGCGCTGGCTGCGGGATGCGGCCAGACCGCCGTCAAGTCGTCGTCGCCGACAAAGCCGAAGCCGAGCCGGAACACCGGCCTGATCGCGGAGTCCGCCGCGGCAACGGCCGATGCCGGCACCGCCCGGGCCGCGTACACGATGCAGATGACCGGCCTCCAGGGCGCGTCGGGCGGTGTGACCGCGCGCGGGACGGGAGCCGTCGACTTCGCCGCCCGCAGTACCGAGCTGCGTATGCACATGACGGTGCCGCAGGCCGGGATGACGCTCGACATGTCCGAGCGGATGATCGGCACCACCATGTACATCCGCTCGCCGCTCTTCGCAGGCGCGATCCACAAGCCGTGGCTCAAGCTCGACCTTCAGAAGCTCGGCAAATCCGCGGGCATCGACATGAACGCCGCGATGAGCACGGGCGGGAGCGACCCGACCCAGATGCTCGCGTACCTGAACGCGGCCGCAGACTCCATCGACCGGATCGGGAGCGAGGAGGTCCGTGGCACCGAGGCGACGCACTACCACGTCGTGGTCGACCTGCTCAAGATGGCGAATGCGGTGCCGGCTGCGAAGCAGCGCGCGCTGCGCCGCACGCTCCGGCGCGAGGTCGAGCTGATCGGGACGCGCACGATGCCGATCGACGTCTGGATCGACTCGCAGGGCCTCGTCCGACGTGAGCACATCGACTTCTCGATGGAGCCGCCGGGCGCCTCGACGACGGTCGAGATGCAGATGACGATCGAGTACTTCGACTTCGGTGCGCCGGTGCACGTCGTGCCGCCGCCGGTCCGCCAGGTCGCCGACATCAGCGACCCCGCTCCCCCTTCGCCGTCGGCGTAGCGACTAGGCTGGCGGCTATGCCCGCCGCCGTCCACTGGGACGACGTCGAGGGGAACCGCCGGACGGTCGGCCACCTCGACTCCACCTGGTTCGATCTCGGATCCGCGGCCGGGTCGCGCGACGTCGGTGTGTGCCGGATCCGGGTGGAGCCTGGCGGCTGGTCGACCCCCGCGCACGTGGAACACGGCGAGGAGGAGATCTTCTACGTCGTCGGCGGGTCGGGCCTCTCCTGGCAGGACGAGGGGCCGGGCGAGCCGGCGACCTACGAGGTCGGCCCGGGCGACTGCCTCGTCCACGTCGCCACCCACGAGCTCCACACCCTGCACGCTGGGCCGGACGGCCTCGACGTCCTCGCGTTCGGGCAGCGGGCGCTCTCCGGCGGAGCCTGGCTCGCGCGCGCGGGAGTGGCCTGGGTGGGCGTCACCTGGGCGAGCGTCGGCGAGGAGCCGTCGCCGTGGGACCGCGAGGCGGCCGCCGGGCCGCCCGACCTTCCTGCCGGGCCCTCGCCGCGGCCGGCCACGATCGTGAACGCCGCAGATGTCCCGGGCGAGAGCCGCTCCGGCGCGACGGTCGCCCGCGAGCGGCGCGACCTCGGCACGGCGGCCGGCTCGGTCCGCACCGGCATGAAGCTCGTCAGCGTCGAACCCGGGAAACTCGGCGTCGCCCCGCACTGCCATTCGGCCGAGGAGGAGATCTTCGTCGTGCTCGATGGCTCCGGCGAGCTCGTGCTCGGCGAGGACGAGCATGAGGTGCGCGCGGGCCACGTGATCGCCCGCCCGCCGGGCACCGGCGTCGCCCACACGATGCGCGCGGGTCTGGACGGGCTGACCTACCTGGCGTACGGTACGCGTGTGCCGAACGACGTCTGCTTCTACCCGCGCTCCGGCAAGGTCTACTTCCAGGGCGTCGGCGTGATCGGCCGGATCGAGCAGCTCGACTACTGGGACGGGGAGGACTGACGTGGCGGCGGTCGAGCCGGCCCCACATCCGGACTCCGTCGTTGGCGGCGGGGAGCGGGCCGTGGCGCTGACCGCCCGCCGGGCCGCCTGGGGTGGCGATCCGCCGAGCTCGCTGGCGGCGCTCGAGTCGTGTCTGCGCGCACCGGTGGCGCGGGTGGCGATCGACCTGCACCTGGTCGAGAGCCTCGGCTTCGTGGTCGGCGATGGGCCGCTGCCGCCGTCTCCGCACGACCGCCCGCCGCGCCTGCGCGATGTGGTCGCTCTCGTCGCCTCCGTGCCCGGCCCGACGACCGTCGAGCTGCGGCTCGCCGGCACCGCGCCGCTCACGTGGGCGCGCACCGAGGAGCTGGCACGGCTCGTCACTCCCGCCGCCCGCCGGATCGTCGTCACCGGCGAGGCCGACTGGAACCTCCGCCGCCTGCGCACCGTCGCGCCCGACCTGCGGGTCGGCTTCGCTCCGGGCCTCTATCTGGGCCGCGATCCCGACCGGCTCGCTCCCCGGCTCGTCGATGCCATCCGGCTCGTGCCCGGCGCGCACGAGGTGCACCTGCGGCTCGAGACGTTCGAGGCGATGCTCGACGAGGGCGTGATCGACGCAGCCCTGATCCACCGGCTGGGTATGAGGGTGAGCGTGGGAACCCTCGACACGACGACGGCGCGCTGGCGGGACCGGCTGTCGCGTGCGGTGGATGCGGGTGCGGACATGATCAGCACGGCCACTCCGCGGGCACTCGCCCGAGGCTGAGTGCCTCCCCTCGAGTCGTACAAGAAGAAGCGCGACCCGAAGAAGACCCCCGAGCCGTTCGGCGCCAAGACCGGCAAGGGGACGGCCAGGGGCAAGCCGATCTTCGTCGTCCAGCGCCACGACGCCCGCCGGCTGCACTACGACTTCCGGCTCGAGGAGAACGGCGTGCTCCTCAGCTGGGCGGTGCCGAAGGGGGTGCCGATGCGGCGCGGCGACCGCCGGCTGGCGGTGCACGTCGAAGACCACCCGCTCGACTACGCGACGTTCGAGGGCGAGATCCCGGCCGGCGAGTACGGCGCCGGCTCGGTCGAGATCTGGGACACCGGCACCTACGACCTCGTCGAGCGGAAGCGCGACGGCGGCCTCACCGTCGAGCTCCACGGCTCGCGCCTGAACGGCCTCTGGACGCTGATCCCGGCGAAGATGGACGGCGACCCGAAGAACTGGCTCCTCGTGCGCAAGGACGGGAGCGAGGCGGGCAACGGCCGTGTCCCGAGGCCGATGCTGGCGCAGCTCGCGGAGACGCCGCCGGACGGGGACGGCTGGCTGCACGAGGTGAAGCTCGACGGCTTCCGCGCCATCGCGACGGTCCACGCCGGCGAGGCCACGCTGTGCAGCCGAAACGGCAAGGACCTGACCGAGCGGTTCGCCGAGGTCGCGCGGGCGCTCCCGGGTGCGCTGCGATCCGCCGACTGCATCGTCGACGGCGAGGTGTGCGCGCTCGACACGGAGGGCCACGCCAGGTTCGGGCTGCTCCAGCGCGGTGAGGGGTCGCTGGTCGTCTACCTCTTCGACATCCTCGAGCTGGACGGAGAGGACGTCACCGGGCGTCCGCTCGTCGAGCGGCGCCGGATGCTCGAGCAGACGCTCATCCCCGGCGACCCGGTCGTCCGGCTCTCCGTCGCCTTTGAGGACGGCAGGAGCCTGCTCGATCAGGTTCGCGCGCTCGGGATGGAGGGAATCGTGTCCAAGCGTGCCCAGAGCCTCTACCAACCGGGGAAGCGCGGCGGCGCCTGGCTCAAGGTGAAGTCTCGAAACCGCCAGGAGTTCGTGATCGCCGGGTACACCCTGGGCAAGGGCCGGCGGTCGAAGGGGATCGGTGCGCTGATCCTGGCCGTCGAGCGCGACGGCGAGCTGGTCTACGTCGGCAACTGCGGAACGGGGTTCGACGACAAGGAGCTCGACCGGCTCCAGGAGCTGCTCGACCCGCTCCGCCGCGACACCTGCCCGCTCGGGGAGGCGCCGCGCATGCCGCGGGTGCGCACGACCGACGTCATCTGGGTCGAGCCGAAGCTGGTGTGCGAGGTGGAGTTCGCCGAGTGGACGTCGGATGAGCGCCTGCGCGCGCCGGTCTACATGGGCCTGCGCGACGACAAGCCGGCGGGCGACGTGCACCGCGAGCGCCCGGTCGAGACGTCTGTGGCGAAGGGCCGCCCCGAGCCACCGCTCTCGAACCTCGACAAGGTCTTCTGGCCCGACGAGAAGATCACAAAGGGCGACCTGATCGACTACTACCGCCAGGTCGCCGAGGTGCTCATCCCGCACCTGCGCGACCGCCCGTTCACGATGAAGCGCTACCCGGACGGCATCACCGGCGGCCACTTCTTCCAGAAGGACGCGCCCAAGCACATGCCCGACTGGATCCCGACCGCCGCGTTTCCCGCCACCTCGCGGGATGACCGCCGCAAGCGGATGATCAACTACCCGCTCGTCAACGAGCCGGCGGCCCTCGTCTGGATGGCCAACATGGGCTGCATCGACATGAATGCGTGGTACGCGCGGGTCGACAAGCCCGAGCGGCCGGACTTCGTCCTGCTCGACCTCGACCCGACGCCCGAGGTGGGATTCGCCGGCGCCGTCGAGGCAGCGCAGCTTGTCAAGGTGGCCCTCGATGCCGTCGGCCTGCGCGGCTATGCGAAGACGAGCGGCGCCGACGGCATCCACGTGCTCGTCCCGCTCGTCCGCCGCTACGGCTACGACGACTCGCGCAAGCTCTCGGCGACGCTGGCACGGGCGCTCGCCGACGCTCATCCGGAGCTGATCACGACGGAGTGGTCGAAGGCCCGCCGCCGCGGGGTCCTGATCGACGCGAACCAGAACGGGCCGGGACGGACGATCGCGTCGGTCTACTCCGTGCGGCCGCGGCCCGGCGCGCCCGTCTCGACGCCGGTGGACTGGGACGAGCTCACGCCCGACCTCAAGGCCGAGGACTTCACGATGGACGTCGTGCTCGGCCGGATCGCCGACCGCGGCGACATGTACTCCGCGGTGCTCGAGGACCGCCAGGCGCTCGGACCGGCCCTCCGCAATCTCTAGAGGATCGGTTCCACGCCCTCGCGCGCCTGGACGCTCGTCTCTGGGTGAGTTGCCGACCTGTGGTGGGGCTGCGGCTGCGAACCTTCTCCTCGCGGCGTCCTCG
>DATIDU010000250.1:0-5548 GCA_035456145.1 Gaiellales bacterium
CGGCCGCGCGGCGCGCGGTTCCTGAACTACGAGGGCGAGGTCGCGGCCGTCATCGGCCGGCGCATGCACGGGGTGTCACAGGCCGACGCGCTCTCGTACGTCGCCGGGTACGCGCCCGCGAACGACGTCGGCCTGCACGACTTCCGCCACGCCGACCGCGGCTCGATGCTCAGGGTGAAGGGGCAGGACGGCTTCTGTCCGATCGGCCCGGCGCTCACGGCGGCGGAGGACTTCGATCCCACCGACTTCGAGATCCGCACCTATCTGAACGGCGAGGTGGTGCAGGAAGGGTCGGCGACCGACCTGATCTGGCCAATCGCCTACCTGCTCGCCGACCTGGCCCGCACGATCACGCTGGAGCCCGGCGATGTCGTCCTCACCGGCACGCCCGCGAACTCGCGGCCGATGGAACCGGGGGATGTCGTTGCGGTGGAGGTGCCGGGGCTGGGGCGGCTTGAGAACCGCGTCGTGGACTGGGACGTCGACCTGGCCGGGCCGGGCGAGCAACTCCAGGTGTCGGCGAACACGCTGCACGTGGCGCTCGCGATGCCCGAGGACGAGGCCGAAGAGGCCGTGCGCTCCGGCCGTTCCTAGCGTACTGTATCCACTGTCCACCAGATGAAAATTGGGGTCTGACCCCGTTTTCACCCAGAGGAGGCGGGGTGCCGGTGCGGCCCATCCAGATCGCGAGCGTCGTCGACCAGGTGCACGCGGCGCTGCGCGAGCAGATCCTGTCGGGCGAGCTCGAGCGCGGCTCGCGGCTGCCGCAGGAGACGCTCGCCGCCGAGCTGGGCGTGTCGCGGACGCCGCTTCGGGAGGCGCTTCGCCGCCTCGCCGGCGAGGGCCTCGTCACGCTCCAGCCCAACTACGGCGCCACCGTCGCCCAGCTCGACTTCGGCGACATGCGCGACGCCTGGACGGCCCGGCTCGTCATCGAGCCGCCCGCCGCCCGGATGGGCGCGGAGCGCCGGCCGGAGGCGGAGCTCGGCCGGATGCAGGCGGCGATCGAGTCGCAGCGCGCGAGCGGCGACCCGGCAAACAGCCTGGATTCCAACCGCGAGTTCCACCTGGCGCTCGTCGCCTCGTCGGGCAACCCGCACCTCATCCACCTCGCGGAGCTCCTCTGGGTGGCCCGCATCAGCGTGGCGATCTACACGGCCCAGGCCGCGCAGGTGGGCGGCACCGCCGCCTGGTCGGACGAGCACGAGGCGATCCTCGCGGCGATCAGCGCGGGCCACGGGGCCGCGGCCGAGCGGCTCACTCGGGCGCACATCGAGCGCCATCCGCCGGTGGCGCAAGAGCGCTGACCCATGCGTCGAGCCCGGCGATCGCCGCGTCAAGCCCGGAGGCTGTGAGGTCGGAGCGGGTCGCGTGCGGCACGCGCCGCAGGGGGCCGGTGAGCGGGTCGGCGCGGGCGGCGGCGTTCACGAGCATCCGCATCGGCAGGTTGTGGGTGACGGCGACGACGACGGCCGCCGGTTCGGCCCGGATCCGGCGGGCGGCGTCGAGGTAGCGGTCCGCGGCCGCCAGCACGCTCTCGCCGCCGGGTGCGGGCGTCGCCGGCGGCGTCGCCAGCACCCACTCCTGGAACGCCGCCACCGGCCCCGCCTCGAAGCTGCCGGCCCGGATCTCGGCCAGGTCGTCGAGGTCACGCACCTCGAGGCCGTGGCGGCCGGCGATGACCTCCGCCGTCCGTCGCGCCCGCAGCCGTGGGCTTGCCACGATCAGGTCGACCGGCTCGGCCGCGAGCGACGCGGCCAGGCGCCGAGCGGCCGCCTCGCCGTCCGCCGAGAGCGGCGCATCGAGCTTCGAGTCGGGGTTCATGAGGCCCCGCGCGTTGTGGGCCGTCTCGCCGTGGCGGACGAGGATCAGCCGATCCACACGTCGCCCGTCGTCCCGTCGAGCGTCACCCGGCTCCCCTCGGCGATCCGCGTCGTGGCGAGATGCGCGCCCACCACCGCGGGCAGGCCGTACTCACGGGCCACGACGGCGGCGTGGCAGAGGATGCCGCCGGTGTCGGTGACGACGCCCGCCAGCGAGCCGAAGACCGGCGTCCACGACGGTGTGGTCGTCGTGCAGACGAGGACGTCGCCCGCCGACACGCGCCCGAGGTCGGCGGCGCTCCGCACGATCCGGGCGGTGCCTGCCGCGCGCCCGGGCGACGCGCCGTAGCCGATCAGGTGGGCGCCGTCCCCGCGCTGCTCGCCGGGCGTCCCGTAGAACTTCTCGAAGATCGGGTCGGGCGCCGCATCGCGCGGCGGCGGGGCGCCGACAGCGAGCTCCGGCACCTGCGCCGCAGCGACCACGAGCTCCTTACGGCGGCGGCGGGCAAGAGCCTGGAGGCCGCGGCCATGATCGCGCCGGAGCGCCCGGCGGAGCTCGTGGCGGTCGAGCAGGAACACGTCCCCGGCCGCATCGAGCCGCCCTTCGGCCACGAGCCGCGCCCCGAATCCGAGGAAGGCCTCCCGGACCGCCTGGAGCCCGCGCTGGTCGATGTGAAGCGTGTGGCCCTCCTCCAGCGGAGCGGCCGCCTTCACCCGATCGAGCAGCGCGGCGAACTGGTCGCGCTCCCCGGGGTCGACGCGCGCCAGCACCTCGGCCTCCAGCCGGTCGCGCTCGGCCGCCCGCTGCGCCCGGTCGGCCGGCGGCGGGCCCGGCCGCTCCAGGCGGAGACGGATGCTCTCGACGACGAACTCCGGCCGCTCCGCGTAGCGCGGCTCGGCCAGCTCGTGCAGCCGCGAGCGCGCCCCGAACCGGGTGAGGTGGCCGTCGAGCGCCGCCAGGAGCTCGCGCCCGTGATGCAGCCGCCGCAGCTCTGCCAGCGCCCGCTCGGCCGGAAGCTCGCGGATCAGGTCGGCGACGTCGAGCCGCTCGGCCAGCGCCGCCAGCGCGGCCAGCTCGTCGTCGGCATCGAGCGTCGCGTTCGGGAGGCCCTCGAGCAGCCGATACGGCTCAAGCGCGCCGCCGCCGAGGAGCTCGGCGTAACGCTCGGCCAGCACCTCGCGGGCCACGTGGACGCCGAGCACCACCACGAAGTGGATCCGCCACTGCTCATGCACGATCTCCATCAGGCGGTCGAGCATTCCGACGGCCTCGTCCGCGGGCGGCCGCGCGGGCCGCATCGCCCGCATCTCGGCGGTGCCCTGCTCCACCGCCGCCGCCAGGCCGCCCTCCCAGCGGGCGGCCACGTCGAGGCACGCCTCCCGGAACGCGGCCGGGTCGGGCTCCCAGTCCGGCTCGACCTCCGACTCGTAGGCCCAGTGGCCGAGCGTGGCGGTGCGGAAGCCGCCGAACGGAGCGCGCAGCTCGCGGCAGGCCGCCTGGATGCCGAGCCCCATCGCCTCGAACCAGACCGACGCCGTCATCGGCGTGAGCGGCTCGGGATAGTGCGACCCGTCGTACGTCCAGGTCGCGTCCGGATCCGCGATCACGCCGCCCCCAGCCCGGTCACCGGCCGGCACTGGAGCAGCCACAGCCGCGAACCCTCGAAGCAGAACTCGACGTCGACGGGTCCCCCGAAGCCGGCCTCGGCGCGGCGAACGAGCCGGGCGACGGCGACCGCCTCGTCGTCGCGTAGCGTCCGGGCCGCCCGGCGCTCGGCGGGCAGCCGCCGCCGGCGCCCCGAGGGCTCGATCGCCACCGGCTTCACCGCCCGCCGCACCCGCACGGCGCCGGCGTCCGTGACGCGAAACCGGTCCGGGTCGACAAGGCCGCCGACGATCCCCTCGCCGTGGCCGAACACGGCCTCGACGAGCACCTCGTCGCGCCGTCCGGTGACGGGGTCGACCGAGAACGCGACCCCCGAGCGGCCGGCCGCGACCTGGTGCTGGACGACCACCGCCATCGGCGCCGTCTCGCCGACGTATGCCTCGGCACGGTCCGAGTGCGCCGACGCCAGGCAGCGGGCCACAGCCTCGCCGAGGCCGGCGGGCGTGCGCACGTTCGACACGGTCTCGAACTGCCCGGCGGCGGACCGGCCGGACGCGTCCTCGCCCACGGCGGAGCTCCGCACGGCAAACGGCGGGCGCAGGCCCTCGACCGCGGCCGCGAGCTCGACGTCGCCGCCCGGCCACCCGACAGGCAGCACCACCGCCTCGGGCACCGGCAGGCCCATCGTCACGAGCCGGGCCAGCCCCATCGCCTTTCCGCCGGCCACCTCCTCGCCGGCGGCCGCAGCCTCGGCGAGCGTGAGCGGCGCTATGCCGGCGGCTGCATCCACTCGATCAGATGCTTGTAGTCCTGCCTGCAGGGCGCGAACACGTCGAGGTTCTTGACCGGCGTCTGACCGGTCGGCTCGATGTAGTGCTCGACGCCCGCGGGGATCAGCAACACCGAGCCCGGGCCGACCGCGTTGTCGCGGTCGCCGACGTGGTAGATCGCCTCGCCCTCGACGATCACCGCAATCTGGTCGAACTCGTGGCTGTGCGGCGAGAGATCCATGTCGGGGTCGAGGTCGTGCATCACGAGGAGCACGTTCTCGGTGCCGAACCCGCGCCGGTGCACGCCGCCGCGCGCCGTCTCGCCGGGGATGTCGTCCCAGGTCACCGCGGGCGGCCAGGTTTTGGTGGACGGCTCGCTCATCGCTCGCTCCCTTCGGTCGGGGGATTGGGGACGAACCCGAGCTCGGTCGAGAGCGCCGCGGCGGTGTCGCGGAGGTGGCGGCACATGGCCGCGCCCGGGTCGGTCTGGACTGAGGCGGTGGTGCCCACGATCGCCATCGCTGCGGCGAGCTCCTCGCCCTGGAAGACCGGGACGGCGATCGCGCAGATGCCCTCGACGACCATCGCGTTCGACGACATGCCGGCCGCCCGGATAGCGGCGCCCTCCTCGCCGCCGTCGCCGCCACCGAACGCCGCAAACACCTTCCCCTGCGCGGAGGTCTCCGGTGGAAGCCGCGAGCCCGTGCGGACGTTGATGCGCACCAGCCGGTCGGTGTTGTCGTCGACCCGAACGACGACGGGCGCCTCGCCGTCCCAGATCGAGAGCACGACGGTCTCGTTCACCTCGTCGACCAGCCGCTCCATGTACGGCCCGGCCACCTTGATGATGCGAAGGCCCGCGAGGGCAGACGTCGCGAGCTCGACGATCCGCGGCCCGAGCGTGTAGACGGCTCTCGCCCGGTCGTAGCGCAGGAGCCCCACCCGGCGCAGTGCCATCGCGTAGCGGTGAGTCGTCGCCTTGCTCGCGCCCAGGCGCGCGGTGAGCTGAGCCAGCGTCAGCTCCGGCTCGTCGACGGTGAAGTACGACAGCATGGCGGCCGCCCGCTCGACCGACTGGTTGATCGGAGGGGCGGGGTCGGCCGCGGTGCGGGCGCTCACGCCGGCACCGTCGTCGCCGCGAGCTCCGAGACGATGATCTCGGCCAGGCGGTCGATCTGCTCCGGCTCGATCACGAGCGGCGGCGAGAGCACGAGCTTCTGGCCCGTGGCGCGCACGATCGCGCCCCGGCGGCGGATGCGGGCGGCGAGCTCGGCCCCGTCGGCGGGCTCCTCGAGCTCGACGCCGGCCATCAGGCCCACGCCCCGCACCTCGGCCACGGCGGGGAGGCC
>DATIDU010000251.1:0-6291 GCA_035456145.1 Gaiellales bacterium
CCGGAGTTGATGAGGCCCGCCCGGCCCATGTAGCAGTTGGCGACCTGGTAGCGGGTCATGTCGATGGGGTGGTCGGTCAGGAGGTCGGAGTAGACGCGCTTGTCCGTCTTCCCGAACTTGAGGTCGAGGAATCCCGGCGCAGCGGTCTCGGGCGCCTTCTGCTTGATGATGTCGGCCTCGATCGTCACTCCCAGGTGGTTGGCCTGGCCGGTGAGGTCGGCGGCGACGTGGTAGTCGTGGCCGCTGCCGTTCTTGGACGTCTTGAAGGCAGAGTTTCGCAGGTAGCACCAGAGCACGGTCGCCATCCCGAGCTCGTGCGCCGCCTGGAAGGCCACCGCGACCTCCTGGATCTGACGCTTGGACTCCGGCGAGCCGAAGTAGATCGTGGCGCCGACGGCGACGCAGCCCTGGTCGCGGGCCTGCTTTACCGACGCGAACATGATCTGGTCGTAGGCGTTCGGGTACGAGAGAAACTCGTTGTGGTTCAGCTTGAGCAGGAACGGGATGCGGTGCGCATATCGCCGCGCGGTCGCGCCGAGCGCTCCGAGGGTGGTCGCCACGGCGTTGCACCCGCCCTCGATCGCAAGCTGCACGATCCCCTCGGGATCGAAGTAGTCGGGGTTCTTGGCGAACGAGGCGCCCGCCGAGTGCTCGATCCCCTGATCGACCGGGAGGATCGACAGGTAGCCCGTCCCGGCCAGGCGCCCATTGTCGAAGAGCGTCTGGATCGAACGCAAGACGGGGGTGGGCCGGTCGCTGGCCGCGACCATGCGGTCGACGAAGTCCGGCCCGGGGAGGTGCAGCCGTTGGGTGGGGATCGTCGTGCACTCGTGGGAGAGCAGCGACTCGGCGTCGTCACCGAGGATCGACTCGATGGCGGCGAGATCGGATGAGGAGGCGATTGCCATTTGCCCGGTTTCCTTTCTGCGCGGCGAGAACCGCAGCATACGTCGGTCCTGCCGGTTTCGAAATCCGAGTCCGAGGGGACAGTCCCCGAACGCTGGGCGTGACGATGGCGTGGCGCGTTCGTGAGACGCCGAATGCCGGGGGCGCGGGGCAACGTCACACCGGCGTCACGGCACCGCGACCCGAAATGTTCAGGGACTGTCCCCACCGGCCGGGCCGCGCGCGCGGCGCCGCAGGATGCGCTCGTCACCGACGCGGCGTGTGACGCCGCGGGCGTCGAGCGCCTCCAGGAGGCCCTGGGCGAACTTGCGCGAGATCCCGAGCCGGTCGCGGAGCTGAGCCAGCGTGACGCTCCCCGTGCCTCCCGCCAACTCCACGACCGCCGCCTGTGCCGTCGCGAACGCCTCCTCGGTGAACGCCAGGTCGCGGCCGGCCCGGACCGCACGGCCGGTCTCGACGAGGTATGCGAGTGGGCGCTCGTCGGCGGGGCCGATCGCCGGCGGCGTGAGCGGCTGCGCCGCGAGACGCGCGTGGAGCTCGTCGGCCTCGGCGGCCGGTACCGGCTCCGGGGTGTCCGCCGGCTCCGGCTGCGCGACCGGCGGCGCGGCCCGGCGCACCCGCGGCGGGCTGGGATCGGTGACGACCCCGCCGGCGACGGTCACCGCTGGGCCGGTCAGCCGGATGACGACATGGTCGCCCCGGGCGGCGACCGTTCGGGCGCGCAGCCGAAGCTGCACCCGGCCGGCCGATCCGGGACCGAGCCCGCCGCCCCCCGGGATCGCGATCCGGGCCGGGATCTCGGCGGTTCCGTGGTGCATCATCACCGGCTCGCCGTTTCGGAGCGCACGCGGGGCCGAGTCGAGCACGTGCAGGTCGCACTCGATCCGGAACGACTCCGGAAAGCTCGCCGGCGCCGTGACGACGTGGCCGCGGCGCACCTGCGTCCGCTCGACCCCCACGAGCGCCAGGGCGACGCGCTGCCCGGCCGCGGCCCGCTCGACCGGGCGGTCGTGCACCTGGACGCTGCGCACGCGCACCTCGCGGCCTCCTGGCTGGATCGTGAGCCGGTCGCCCGCGCCGACGCTGCCCGACCAGAGCGTTCCCGTCACAACCGTGCCGATGCCGCGCAGCGTGAACGTGCGGTCCACCGGCAGCCTGACCGGCCCATCCGCCGGACGGCTCGCGGCCGCCGTCGCGACCCGGTCGAGCGCCGCGCGCAGGTCGTCGAGGCCGGCGCCGGTCCGGGCCGAGACCTCGACCACCTCGGCGTCTGCGTACGGCCCGCCATCGAGGAGCTCGGCGATCTCGAGCCGGACCAGCTCGGCGCCGTCGTCCTCCACCAGGTCGCGTTTCGTCAGGGCGACGACGCCGCCGGGGATCCCGAGCAGGCGCACGATCGCCGCATGCTCCCGGGTCTGCGGCATGACGCCGTCGTCGGCGGCGACGACGAGCAGGAAGAGGTCGATGCCGGTGGCCCCTGCGACCATTGCGCGGATGAAGCGCTCGTGGCCGGGGACGTCGACCACCGAGAGGCGGCGGCCGGACGGGAGCTCGAGCGGGGCGTAGCCGAGCTCGATCGAGATCCCGCGCGCCTTCTCCTGCGGCAGCCGGTCGGTGTCGACGCCTGTCAGCGCCGCGACGAGGGCGGTCTTGCCGTGGTCGATGTGCCCGGCGGTGCCGAGAGTCAGAGGCTGATCCGCTGGCACTCCTCGTCAGTGAGCGTGCGGCAGTCGAGCAGGACGCGCCCCTCCTGGACGCGCGCCACGACCGGCGGATCGGCGGCCCGCAGGGCGGCCGCGAGGTCATCGCCGCCCTCGAGTGCACATGCGAAGCTCTCGAGCTCGAGGAGCGGCACCGCCCCTCCACCGACGCGTGCCGTTGTCGCCACGACGGCCCCTCCGAGCCGGGCGGCCAGAGCCTCGGCCCGCTCCCGCACCGCCGCCGCCGGCTCGGCCACCGCGCGCAGGACCGGCACCTCGCGCAGCGCCCGGGCCGGATCGCGGTAGAGCTCGAGCGTCGCCTCGAGCGCCGCCAGCGAGAGCTTGTCGATGCGGACGGCGCGCGCGAGCGGATGCCGGCGAATGCGGCCGACGGCCGCGGCTGTGCCGACGATGACGCCGGCCTGCGGCCCGCCGAGCAGCTTGTCGCCCGAGAAGCAGATCACGGCCGCCCCGGCCTCGACGCTCGACCGGGCCGTGGGCTCGTCGGCGAGATCGGGCAGGTCGATCAGCTGACCCGATCCGAGGTCGTCGATCACGGGGATCCCGTGCTCGGCGGCGAGCGCGCACAGCTCGGCGAGCGAGGGGGCCTCCGTGAACCCCACCATGCGGAAGTTGGACTGATGCACGCGCAGGACGGCGCCGGTCTCGGGCCCGAGCGCCGCGGCGTAGTCGCCGATCCACGTCCGGTTGGTCGAGCCGACCTCGACGAGCCGCGCCCCGGATTGCGCGAGCACCTCGGGGATGCGGAAGCCGTCGCCGATCTCGATCAGCTCCCCGCGGCTGATCGGCACCTCGCGGTCGCCCGCGAGCGCGGCCAGCGCCAGCATGACGGCGGCGGCGTTGTTGTTGACGGCCATGCCGTCCTCGGCGCCTGTCAGCTCCGCCAGGATCGCGGCGAGGTGGGTGTGGCGTGAACCGCGCCCGCCCGCGTCGAGGTCGTACTCGAGGTTCGAGTAGCCGCGGGCGACCGCCGCCGCCCGCTCGACCGCGGCGGTGGCGAGCGGAGCCCGGCCGAGGTTGGTGTGGACGATGACGCCCGTCGCGTTCAGGGCGGGGCGCAGGCTGGGCGGGCGATCGAGCCGGCGGGCGGCGTCAGAGAGGAGCTCGTCGGAGCCGTCGGCCGTTCCCCGGCGGCGGGCGTCGGCGAGCGCGGCCCGGATCGCCTCGACGGTCGCCGGCCGGCCGTGGCTGTCGACCATGCCGGCCGCGCGCTCGTCGCCGAGCAGGGCATCGACCGACGGCAGACCTCGCAGCGGGTGATCGGCCATGGTGCAATTCTATGTCCAGGTTGCCGAGGCAGAGACGTCCGACCCTTTACGCAATGCAGTCGTTCGGCCGCCGGCGGCGGCCGCGGCGGCTACCGCCGCTGCGCCCGCTACCGCTGGTCGCCGTCGCGCTGGCGTCGGCGCTGCTTGCCACGGCGGCGTTCGTGACCCATCGCCTCTGGCCGCTCACCGACCGGGCGGCCGGCGCGATCGACGCGCCCGGCCTCACCGTGGCACCCGGAGGCGGCGGGACGGCGCCCGCTCCGGTGAAGCTCGTCGCCGGTCCGCCGGCGGGGCGGCCGGCCCGAATCCGAGCCCGCGCCGCGATCGTCGTCGACCGCACGACGGGCCGGGTGCTGTGGCAGAAGGGCGCGCACCGCCGGCTTCCGATCGCAAGCCTGACGAAGCTCATGACGGCGTCCGTCGCCGTCGATCGCAGGATGGATGCGACGTTTCGCATCACGCAGGCGATGACCGGCGTGCCGGGCTACACGCTCGGCCTCCGAGCCGGCGACCGGGTGACGGAGCGGCGGATGCTCGCCGCGGCGCTGATCGCGTCGGCCAACGATGCCGCGAACGCGCTCGCCGTGCACCGGAGCGGGTCGGTCGCGCGCTTCGTCGGCCGCATGAACGCTGAGGCGCGGACGCTCGGCCTCTCCGACACCCGCTACTCGAACCCGTCGGGGATCTTCGACGCGGGCAACCACTCGTCCGCCTGGGACCAGGCGGAGCTGTCGCTGCGCATCCTCGATCAGCCGCTCCTGCGGCGCATGGTGGCCGCGAAGGCCTATACGGCCGGCCCGACCGCCACGTACGTGAGCCGCAACACGCTGCTCTGGCACTACCGTGGTGCCATCGGGATCAAGACAGGTCAGACGACCGCGGCCGGGAACTGCATCGCCGCTGCCGCCCGGCGCAAGGGCCGGTCGATCGTGGTCGTCCTGCTGCACGTCGAGGGGGATGAGTTCGCGACCGCAGGGCGCCTGCTCGACTGGGGATTTCGCCATGACGGATGAGGCTCCGACCCTGCTCGCCCAGCTCACCGACCTCCACATCGCGGTCGGGCCGGGCGACGGCGCCGCCGCCCGCGCCACTGCGGCCGCGGTGGCCGCGGTCCGCGCGCTCAGCCCGGCGCCGCACGCCGTGCTCGTGACCGGCGATGTCGCGGAGTCCGGATCGGCGCGGGAGTACGAGCGGGCCCGCGAGCTCCTGGCGCCGCTCGGGTTGCCGGTGCACGTGCTGCCGGGGAATCACGACGACGTCGACGCGCTGGCCGCCCACCTGGGCTGGGACGGGCCTCACGGCTATGCGGTGCACGCCGGCCGGGTCCGGGTCGTCGCGCTCGACAGCACCCGGCCCGGGGAGGACGGCGGCCTGCTCTCGTCCGAGCGGCTGATGTGGCTCGAGGCCGAGCTCGCGGTCGATCCCAGGCCCACCGTGGTCGCGATGCACCATCCGCCGCTCGTCACGGGGATCCTTTCGCTCGACCGGATGGGGTTCGCCGCCGAGGAGCGGTTGGCGCTGGCCTCTGTGCTGGCCGCCAACCCGCAGGTCGTCCGGGTGGTCGCCGGGCACGTGCACCGGGCGGCATTCGGCACGGTGGGGTCGTGCGGCATCGTCGCCGCCCCGGCCGCGTACCTCGAGGCCCGGCTCGAGATCGGTTGCACGATCCTGGATCTTGTCGAGGCCGCGCCGGGGTTCGCGCTTCACGTCGCGCTCGGCGACGGGTGTGCGTCCCACGTTCAGCGGGTCACGACGGCGGCGTGACGTACGCCGCGTGCATGCCGACGACGAGCGCGGCCGCGAGCCCGAGGTAGACCGCCGCGACGGCCGTCCGCTGCGGCCACGTGACGGTGTGGTAGGCGCGGAACTCCGGCTCGTTGCGCCGGTTCCAGCGGCGGTAGAGCTCGTACCCGCCCAGGATGAGGACGAGCAGCGCGAAGAAGTTGTGGTAGGCGAAGAAGAAGAGCGCCACCATGAAGAGCCCGAGGAACCAGAAGGCGGGGTGGAGCGCCGACACGGCCCGGCCGCCGTCGAACGGCACGATCGGGACGAGGTTGAAGAGGTTCAGGAGGAACCCGACGTAGGCCAGCCCGCGCAGCAGGTTGGAGTCGGTCTGCTCTGCCCAGATCAGCACGGCCAGGGCGCCGGCGCTCCCGAGCACCGGCCCCGCGAGCCCGACCTTGGCCTCCGTCCAGGCGTTCCCCGGCATCTCCTTCAACGCGACCATCGCGCCGAGGAACGGGATGAACATGGGAGCGGACGCGTCGATCCCCTCCCGCCTGAGCTGGATGACGTGCCCCATCTCGTGAATCAGCAGGAGCAACACGAAGCCCACGCCGAATCCCCAGCCCCAGGCCCACGTATAGAGCGCGGCCGAGATCAGGAAGCTGAACAGA
>DATIDU010000252.1:0-13160 GCA_035456145.1 Gaiellales bacterium
GCCTCTGTCCCGTCGCACTGGTTCCCGCGCGACGCGACGACGACCGCCTACCACGAGCTGATTCAGGGCTCGCACAGCCGGGCGATCGGCGGCACCGTCACCGAGGCCGGAACGTTCAGCCGCTCGATGTGGAACTCGACGCAGCTCGCGCTCGAGACGACCGCGATCACGCTGGTCGTCTCCACCATGGCCGCCTATGCGTTCGGACGGCTGCGGTTCAGGTTCGGCGGCGCGGTGCTGGCGCTGCTCGTCGGGACGATGGTGATCCCCATCTTCGTCATCGTCATCTCGCTCTTCCAGGTGCTCGCCGACGCCCACCTGATTGACACGAAGCGCGGCCTGGTGCTCGTGTTCGTGGCGACCCTGACGCCGCTCGCCACCTGGCTCCTCTACACGCAGGTGAAGGAGATGCCTCCGGAGCCCGAGGAGGCCGCGCTGATCGACGGCTGCCGGCGGTGGCAGGCGTTCGTGCGCGTCGTCGTTCCGCAGATGAGCTCGGGCATCGCCGCCGTCGCGGCCATCCTCGTCCTCTCGGTGTGGGGCGAGTTCCTGATTCCGCTTCTCCTCACCTCCACGATGAACGCGAAGCCGGTGACGGTGCAGATCACGGAGTACGTCGGCAAGTACACGACGAACTACCCGATCCTGGCCGCGGCGGGCGTGCTGGCGCTGATCCCGCCGGCGATCGTGGCGCTTCTCCTCAACAAGCGGATCGCCGGCATGCTGGCGGGGTCATCGTGAGCGGCACGATCAGCCTGGAGGGCGTGACGAAGCACTTCCCCGGCGGCGTCGTCGCCGTGAACGAGCTGAGCCTCGAGGTCGAGCCGGGCGAGTTCCTCGTCCTGGTCGGCCCGTCCGGATGCGGCAAGACGACGGCCCTGCGGATGGTGGCGGGGCTCGAGCCCGTCACCGCAGGGCAGATCCGCATCAACGACAAGGTGGTAACGAGGCTCCCGCCGCGCGACCGCGACATCGCCATGGTGTTCCAGAACTACGCGCTCTACGCGCACATGTCGGTGCGCGGCAACATGGGGTTCGGGCTCAAGATGGCGCGGATGCCGAAGGCCGAGATCCGCCGACGCGTCGACGAGGCCGCCGCCATGCTCGGGCTCGTCGAGTACCTCGACCGAAAGCCGCGCCAGCTCTCCGGCGGCCAGCGCCAGCGGGTGGCGATGGGGCGGGCGATCGTGCGCGAGCCGGCGGCCTTCCTGATGGACGAGCCGCTCTCGAACCTCGACGCGAAGCTGCGGGTCGAGATGCGCGGGGAGATCATCCGCGTTCAGCGCCGGATCGCCGCGCCGACGCTCTACGTCACGCACGACCAGACCGAGGCGATGACGATGGGCGACCGGGTTGCGATCCTCCGCGACGGCGTACTCCAGCAGCTCGGGACGCCCGACGAGATCTACGACGACCCGGTCAACGTCTTCGTCGCCGGGTTCATCGGGTCGCCGTCGATGAACCTCATCCCGGCGCGGATGGACGGCACCGGCGTCATCTTCGACCGCACCCGGATCGAGATCCCGCCGGCAACGGTGTCGGCCCGGCCGGGCCTCGCCGCCTATTCGGGGCGCGAGGTCGAGGTGGGCATCAGGCCGGAGGACTTCCGCTCGGCCGCCGACGGCACGGTCGAGCTGAAGGTGAACCGCGTCGAGTCGCTCGGCTCCGAGCTCATGGCGTACCTGGACGGTGGCCAGGAGGGGCTCGAGATCACGGCCCGGCTGGAGCGCGGCGTGGAGCTCGAGGAGGGCGAGACGGCGCGGCTGGCGGTGAACCGCGAGCGGCTCTACTTCTTCGACCCCGAGACGGGCGAGGCGATCCGCTAACCCCCTAGGGCCAGGCCCCATCCGGGGCCTGGCCCCGGCGGTCGAACGCATTTGGTGCCTGGCCCCGGTGGTTCAGCTCAGCAGCACGCTCACGATCTCGTGCGGCCGGTAGGGGACGACGATCTCATCGCCGTCCGTCTCGAATGGCTCGCCCGGATCCTCCAGCAGGTTGCATGAGACGGCCGTCGTGAACGGCAACGCGACGCGAAGCCGGGCCGTCCCGCGCGCGCCGTGCGCCTCGTAGAGGCGAAGGACGAGCGCGTCGGACTCCTCGGCGCGCTTCACCGTGTCGAGCACGAGGTTCGGGCCGTCGACCGAGAAGACCGAGCCCGGCTCCGCGGCGCCCGGCGCCCAGCGGATCGGCGTCTCGAACCGGGCCGCCTCCCCCACCACTCCCGCCTCGCGCCAGCAGCCCGCGTGCGGCATGACGGCGTAGGCGAACACGTGGCGGCCCATGTCGGCCTGCGGGTCGGGCACCTTCGGCGAGCGCAGCAGGCTGATCCGCATCTCGTTCCCGTGGGTCGAGTAGCCGTACTTGCAGTCCGTCAGAAGGGCGACGCCGAACCCGTGCTCGGAGAGGTCGGAGAAGCGGTGGCCGGGCACCTCGAAGCGGGCCAGGTCATGGCTCGTCGAGTAGTGGGTCGGCCGCTCTGTGAAGCCGAACTGCATCTGATACGTCGCGTTCGGGCTTCGCACGGTGACGGGGAAAAGCACTTTCAGCATCGTGTGCGACTCGTGCCAGTCGGCCTCGCAGTGGAACTCGAGCCGCCGTGAGCCGGCATCGAGGCGGACGACCTGCCGCAGCGAGCTCGCCCGGCCGACGGGAAGCTCGACCGCCACCTCCGCGCGCAGCGGCCCGCTCGCCCGCACCTCGCATGACGACGCCGGCGGGCAGTCCGCGACCGTCTCGAGGTGGAACGGGTCGACGTCCCACGCGTCGAACGCCGTCGGGCGATCGTCGTAGACCTGGAGCACGTTTCCCGGCCCGGCGAGCGCCTCGCGCCCCGATCCCAGCTCGACCAGCGAGCGCAGGCGTCCGTCGCGGCCGAGCTCGGCCCGCAGGATGCCGTTCTCCAGCACGACCGCGTCGCCGGTCTCCGTCACCGACACGGCGGCGGGCGCGTCCGCAGCCGCCCCGAACCCGTACGGCGGCGCCTCGACCCAGACGAGCCGGCCGTCCGGGCCGGGCGCCACCCCCGCCCGGTCGAAGCCGATCGTGTTGAAGGGCGCGGGCGCTCCCCCCTCGCCCGCCAGAGCGACGAGCGCCGCGCCCGCGATCGCATCCGCCCCACTCCAAACCTCCGCATGGTCGCGCGCGGCGTCCTCGTAGACGAGGGCGATGCTCGACCCGGGCAGGATGTCGTGGAACTGGTTCAGGAGCAGGAGCTGCCACAGCTCGGCGAGCCGCTCCGACGGATGCTCCGCGGCCCCGGTCCGGGCCGCGAGCGCCGCCAGGAGGTCGGCGTCATGGAGCGCACGCTCCCCGTCGCGGTTCCCCCGCTTGACCGCACCCTGCGTCGTATACGTGCCGCGGTGGTACTCGAAGTAGAGCTCGCCCACGATCGTGGGGAGCTCCTCCGCGTCGGCCTCGAGCGCGGTGAAGAACTCGTCGGCCGTCACCATCCGCGTGCGTGGGACGCCCTGGAGGTCGCGGACGCGCCGCAGCGTCTCGAGCATCTCGGGCGTCGGCCCGCCGCCCCCGTCGCCGTAGCCGAAGACGAGCAGGCTCGTGCCCGAGCGGTCGTGGTCCTTGTAGTCGCGCGCGCTGCGGCGCAGCTCCTCCACCCGGGCGGTGGCGTTGTAGGTGTCGGCGGGCGGGAAGTGGGCGAGCACCTCCGAGCCGTCGATCCCCTGCCACGTGAACGTGTGGTGCGGCGGCCGGTTGAACCGGTTCCACGAGAGCTTCTGGGTGAGGAAGCGCGTGATGCCGGCGCCGCGCATGATCTGCGGGAGCTGGCCGTTGTAGCCGAAGACGTCGGGGTTCCAGAATTCGCGGCAGCGGCGGCCGAACTCCCGCTCGAAGAATCGCTGCCCGTGCAGGAACTGGCGGACGAGCGATTCACCCGACGGCAGGTTGCAGTCCGGCTCCACCCACGTGCCGCCGACCGGGACCCAGCGGCCCGTCTCGGCGTGGCGGCGGATCCGTTCGTAGAGGTCGGGCAGACGCGTCCTGATCCAGTCGTACTGCTGGGCCTGCGAGCACGCGAACCGGAACTCCGGGTAGCGGTCCATGTAGGCCGTCTGCGAGCTGAAGGTGCGCACCATCTTTCGCTGCGTCTCGGCGAGCGGCCACAGCCAGGCCGTGTCGATGTGCGCGTGTCCGATCGCGGCGAGCTCGTGCGTGTGCGAGCCGTTCGTGCTGGCGAGGAGCCGCTTCAGAACCGCCTCGGCCTCGTCCCAGGTCGACCGGTCGTCCTCGACCCAGACGTTGCAGAAGCGGTTCAGCTCGGCGAGGAGCTTGCCGGCCCACGACTCGTCGAGCCCGTTCGCGGAGTCGGCCTCGAGCCGACGCAGGACGTCGAAGTCGTGGTGCAGATCCCACGCGCGGCGGTCGAAGCGGGCGATCCGGCAGCGGTCGAGCACGACCGGCTCGAGCGACTCGTACACGCGCGGCATCTCGCCGAACTTCCCGTTGCACGCCAGCTCGACGCGCAGGTCGAGCCGCTCGCCGCCGGCGGCCCGGTCGAGCACGGGCGCGTCGATCCGGGCGCCCTCGGGGCTTGAGTTCAGGCCCTGCACCGGTCGCCCTCCGATCCAGAGCGTGGCCTCGCTGTGGCTCACCCACTCGAAGTCGACGCGCTCGCCGGCCCACTCGGCCGGCACCGTCGCCTCCACCCGGAACCAGTACGTCGCCCACAGCGGCCCGAACCGCTCGCCGAGAGCGGCGTCGCGGTACTCGAGCCGCTCGGCCTCCTCGATCGGGATCCGGTCGACCGGGCCGGCGACGCGCAGCGAGTCGGGGTCGCGCGTGTCGGCGCGGATGAGCGCGCGGATCCGGTCGCCGACCTGGGCGATGCGGTCGCGCGTGTACTTCGGGTGGCGCTGCACTGCTCCGGGCAACCCTAGATGGCGAGGGTGTCAGCGGGAGTCCCGAGGTTGCGTGGGTGTCAAAGAACACCGCGAATGTCGTTTCGCCCGACCGACAACTGTCGGTGGCCCCGGCACGCGGTGTTTGCGCCAGGCGCTCGCGTGGTAGCCGCGACCGGATGACCGACCTGCGCCCGCTCTTCACCGTCTGGAGGACGTGGCTCGTTCTGATGGCGGGGGCGAACGTCGCCGCGCCGCTCTACGCCGTCTACGCCACGAAGTGCGGCTTCTCGAGCCTCGTGCTGACGGCCATCTTCACGACGTACGCGGTGACGCTCGTGCCGCCGCTGCTCCTGTTCGGCCGCATCTCCGATCGGTTCGGGCGGCGGCCGGTGATCGTCGCCGGGCTGGCCGCCGGAGTGGTCGGGCTCGCCGTCTTCGCCGCGGCGCAGGGACCCGCGTGGCTCTTCGTCGCCCGCGCGTTCCAGGGACTCGCGGTCGGGACCGTGAGCGGCGCCGCGACCGCGGCTCTCGTCGAGCTCGACCCGGAGCGCGGGACGGCGCGCCCCGCGCTCCTCGCGGGGCTTGCGCAGGCCGCCGGAAGCGCGCTCGGCCCCCTGGTGAGCGGGCCGCTCGCCCAATGGGCCCCCGACCCGCGGCGCGCGTCGTACCTCGTGCTGCTCGTGGCGACGGTCGCCGGTACGGCCCTCATGCTCGCGCTCCCCGAGCCGGCCGGAGCCGACCGCGAGCCGTGGCGAATCCAGCGCCCTCGGGTGCCCGCGGGCATCCGGCGCGACTTCGCCCGCGTCAGCCTGACCGCCGCGACCGTGTGGGCCAGCGTCGCCCTCTGCCTCTCGATCGTTCCCTGATATGCCGCCGACCTGCTCGACACCGGCAACCTTGCACTCCTCGGCATCGTCTCGGCGGTCGCGCTCGGTGCTTCGTGCGCCGCGCAGATCCTGGCGCAGCGCCGGCGCTGGGAGCCGCGATCGGCGCAGTCGGCGGGCCTCGTCCTGCTCGCCGCGGGACTCCTGGCCCTGGCGGCTGCATCCGACCTCCACTCGCTCTCCGTCCTCCTGGTCGGCGCGATCGCGGTCGGGGCCGGCCACGGCGTGGCCTTTCTGAACGCCCAGGACGAGCTGAACCGGATCGCGCCGCCGGAGCGCCGCGGCGAGGTGACCGCGGCCTTCATCAGCTGCATCTACGCGCTCGTCGGCGGGGCCGTCCTCGCCAGCGGCCTGCTCGACGTCCGCGTCTCCCTGACCATCGCGGTCAGCCTGGTGGCGGTCACGCTCGCGGCGACGGCACTCCTCGGCGCCGGCTGGCAGATCAGAGCTCGACCCGCACGAGGGCGCGCGCACCCAGCCAGCACGTGATCGCGGCCGCGGCGATGAGGATGACGACGGCCGGCGCGGGCCCGACCACCGGCGCCGCCGCCTCGGGCAGCCGCTCCGCCACCAGCGCCCGGCCGTAGGCGGCGATCGAGAGCTTCGACGCCGATGCGGCGAACGTCGCGATCGACCCCTCCCAGAGCAGGATGTAGAGGACGCCGATCACGATGGGCCGGCGGGTGCGAAGCGAGAGCCAGCCCGCGACGCCGCAGTACGCCAGCGTGGCGAGCGCCACGCCCGCGACCGGCCACAGGATCGACGAGGCGTCGGCCGCGCCCTTCAGGATGAGGAGCGCCGAGATGACGAGGCTCGGAACGAGCAGGAGAAGCGTCGCCGTCCATGCCGCGGCGACCTTGGTGGCGATCAGGCCGATGCGCGACTGCGGCGTGGCGACGAGGTAGTAGATCGTGCCGTCCTCGCGCTCATCGCCGATCGCGCTCACGCCGATGACGAGCGCGACCACGGCGGCGATCGTCGGGATGAACAGGTCCTGCACCAGGTGCGAGTAGAACCGGAAGTGGTGCGCGTCGGCGCTCGCAGCGAGCGCGTAGACGAGCGCCATCACAACGGGCGCCGCGGCGAGGAGCGCCAGGAGGATCGTCCGCCGCTGGAGCAGGAGCGCCCGCAGGGTCAGCCGGTAGACGGGCCCGATGATCACCGGCCCGCTCCCCTGGCGCGCTCATGCAGGTACGCGTAGACGCTCTCGAGGTCGTCCCCAACGGGCTCGACGCGCCGGATGAGGGTGTCGGTCCGGCGCGCGAGCGCCGGCAGGGCGCGGCTGAAGCCGTCGACGTCGGCGGTCTCGAACTCAACCGCGCCGTCCTCGAAGCGCACGGCGTCGACGGCGCCCGAATCGACGAGCGCGCCCGCCAGCGGCCGGCCGTCGCCGCCGGCCGCGACGCGGATCGTCCGCGGCCGCTCGCTGATCAGCTGCCGGATGGCGCTCGTCTGGCCCTCCGCCACGAGATGGCCGTTCACGAGCACGAGCACCTGCGGCGCCATCCGCTCGACCTCGTGCAGGACGTGGGACGAGACGATGACCGTCCGGCCCTCGTCGCCGAGCCGGTGAAGCACGGAGATGATCTCGCGCCGCTGGGCCGGGTCGAGCCCATTCAGCGGCTCGTCGAGGAGCAGGAGGTCGGGATCGTGCGCGAGCGCCTGCGCCAGCTTCACCCGCTGACGCATGCCGTGCGAGAACCCGCCCACCTTGCGCCCGGCGACGTCGGCCAGGCCGACGATGTCGAGCGCCCGTGCAGCGGCCGCGCCCGGGTCGGCGACCCGGTGCAGGCGCGCGACGAGCTCCACCACCTCGTGCGCGGTGAGAAACGGCCACGGCGGGCTCTGGTCGGGCACGACGCCGATCCGCCCGTAGACGGACGGGTTGCGGCGCGGCTCCACGCCGAAGATACGGACGGCGCCCGCGCTCGGCGACGTGAATCCCGCACACAGCTTCAGGGTGGTCGACTTCCCGGCGCCGTTGTGGCCGAGCAGCCCCGTGACGCCCGGGCCGACCGCGAACGACACGTCGGCCACCGCGACGGTGTCGCCGTACCAGCGCGAGACACCGGCGAACTCGATGGCGGGGACGTCGCTCATCCCTCGTCTCCGCGGAACCGCCAGACAAGAACGAGCGCCGAGAGGACGATGAGCAGAAGCCAGGTGAGCGCCCACGCCGTGTCGGTCGGATCGCCGATTGTGGGCGAATCCGGGTAGAGGTTGCGGGCGGTGTGGATCGGTACGGCGGCAAAGGCGAAGAGCCGCAGGTTGTCGGCGTTGTCGAGATTGTCGGCAAGGATCCCGGCGATGATCGTCGGCACGATGAGGAACGCGAGGTAGCCGCCGACGGCGAACGCCCGCCGGCCGGTGAGCGACGAGATCGCCAGGCCGACGAAGGCGAAGTAGAGCGAGACGGCGGTGCCCGACGCGAGGATGCGCGGGATGTCGTGGGTGTGCTCCTGGACGTAGCCGAGCGGATGCGTGGCGAAGAGCACATTTCCGGCGTAGAGGATCGTCGGCGGGAGCACCGTGACGAGGAGCAGCGGCAGGATCGCCGCCAGGACCTTCCCGAGCACGTAGTCGCCGCGGCCGACGGCGGTTGCGAAGTAAAGCGAGAGGGTGCCGTCACGGCGGTCGGGGCACAGCAGCTCCGGGGTGATCACGACCGCGAAGACGAGGATCACGAGGCCGGTGATGTTGGCGTAGTCGCTGTACGGGAGCACCGTCGCCAGGTTGGTGTCGATGCTCGACGCGAAGAGCGCCCGCAGCCCCAGCACGATGAGCGCCGGGAAGAACGCGATCAACGTGAGGGCGATCGGGATCACCTTCGCTTTCCAGCCGCGCCTGGCGCCCAGCGCCCGAAGCGCGCTCCAGCGGGCCATCGACCACAGCGCCGCGGCCCGGCCGCTGCGGGGACCGTCGTAGCGGTGGAAGCGGACGTCGTGGACCTTGCCCTCGATCACGACAGGTCTCCGATCAGGGCGTCCTCGAGGGTGGGGCCGGCGGGCCGCAGCTCGCGCAGGCCGGCGCCGGTGTCGGCCGCGGCGTCGCGCACCGCGCGGAGCATCGTGTCGGGGTCGGGGCCCGAGACGAGGATGTGGTCGTCGCGCACCGATGCGGTGACGCCGGCCGCCTGGAGCCGGGCGGCAAACGCGGCGGAGTCGCCCGAGACGACCACGCGCGCCTCACGCTCGCTGGCACCCGCTGCGTCGGTGAGCGTGCGCGTCGCGGCGACCTGGCCCTGGCGCAGGACGACGACGGCGTCGCAGGTGCGGACGATGTCCTCCAGAACGTGCGACGACATGATGACGGCAATCCCGAGCTCGGCGGAGAGGCGCCGCACGAGCGCCAGCATTTCCTCCCGCCCGGCCGGGTCGAGGCCGTTCGTCGGCTCGTCGAGGATGACGAGAGCGGGCGAGTGAACGATCGCCTGGGCCAGATTCGTGCGCTGTTTCATGCCGACCGAGAACGTGCGGATGAGCCGCGAGCGCTCCTCCTCCAACCCCACCTGGAAGAGCACCTCCGACGCCCGCAGCACGGCGATTCGGCGAGGCAGCCCGCGCAGCTCCCCCATGTGCACGATGAAGTCGCGCGCCGTCATGCCCATCGGCAGGCACATGTTCTCGGGCATGTAGCCGAGGCTGCGGCGGATCTCGCCGGCCTGGTGGGCGGCATCCATGCCGAGCACGCGCACCCGGCCGGAGTCCGGCTTCACGAGCCCGAGCATCGCCTTCATCAAGGTCGACTTCCCGGCGCCGTTCGCGCCGAGCAGCCCGAGCGCCGGGCTGGTCACCGCGGTCGTGACGTCGTCGAGCGCCGTCACCTGGCCGAACCGCTTCGTCACCCCCGCGGCCTCGATCAGCGGCTGGTCGGAAGCCGTCACCGCTCCATGGTAGGCGGGCGGCGCCGACGGGGTGGGTGGTGACCGCCTGGGGTCAGACCCCGCTTCAAGGGCTGTTGCACATGCGTGAGCGCTGTGCCGCAGAAAGCGGTTGCCGGCGGCCGGTGGGCGCCAGGGCGTGTCGGGCTTAGGATAGGCCGCCGCAGATGAACCAGACCGCCATCTCCCGAGCGATCGCCGACCACGGCGTTGCCGTGGGCTGCATGCTCTTCGAGTTCGACACGCCGCGCGTGATGCGGCTCCTGGCGGCGGCCGGCGTCGACTTCGCGCTCTTCGACCTGGAGCACACCGCCTGGGACGCCGAGTCGCTGCGGCGGACCCTCGCCGCTGGACGAGCGACGGGGATCCACACCGTGACCCGGGTCGTGCGGGCCCAGTACCCGCTCGTGGCGACGGCGCTCGACGCCGGGTCGCGCGGCGTGATGGCGCCGATGGTCGAATCGGCGGACGAGGCCCGGGTCCTCGTCGAGTCGTCCCGCTATCCGCCGCTCGGCCGGCGTGGCTTCGGCGTCGTCATGTCGGACGAGTTGGAGGGCGGGCCGGCCGCAGCCGCTGACCGCTCCAACCGCGACACGTTCGTCATCGCCCAGATCGAGTCCGAGGCCGGGATCGAGCACGCGGATGAGATCCTCTCGGTGCCGGGCATCGACGCAGCGTGGGTGGGTCAGTTCGACCTCTCGCTGTCGCTCGGCTGCCCGGGCGACTTCGAGCACGAGCGCTACGTCGAGGCGGTCGACGGGCTGCTCCAGGCGTGCCGCAGGCACGAAACGCCGCTCGGCCAGCTGGTGGCATCGGCGGAGGCCGGCGCCGCGGCGGCCGCCCAGGGATTCCAGCTCGTTGCGTTCGCCGACGTCTGGGTCTTCGAGCAGTCGCTCCGGGCGGGTGTCGCCGCGCTCAGGCGCGAGTCGCCCGGGCGCTGAACGCGAGCGAGAACGTCGCTCCCTGGCAGGCGTTCGCGACCGTCGACGGCATCGAGACCTGAAGCAGGACGGTCTTCGACCTGTGCGCGCGGATCGGTAGGCCGCGCGAGCCGGCGGACACGACGACGAGGTTCGTGGCCGCCCCGGTGCACCCGGGCCGGTTGCTCGACCGCACCCTCGTCGTGAGCGGCGCCACCATGATCGCGAAGGGGTAGGAGTTCGTCACCTTGACCGTGAGCGGCCGGGTGGCGCCGGGATAGAGGCCCTTCACCGGGACGCCCGTCACGGCGACCCGCTTCTTCACGGACGCGACGAGCTCGGGCTTGCCGGGCCGCGCGGCGTGGTGGGCGTGCGTCACCGATGCGACCGCCGCCGAGGCGGCGACGAGAGTGAGGCTCAGGGCGAGGAGGCGCGTCGTCACGGCGAGAAGGTGAAGGTCGTGGATGTGGTCGCGGTGTTGCCGGCGGCGTCGGTGACGAGTGCCCGCAGCGTGTAGCCCGTGGCGTTCGTGAACGCGGCCGCAGCCATCGGAAGCGACCACGAGGGAGCCGCGAACGTCGCGCTCGAGAACACCTCGCTCGCCGACGAGAACGTGGCCGGCACCGGATCCCAGTAGAGGCTCGGCGCGGCCGCCTGCCGGAAGCTCACCTGTACCTTCGCCACGCCCGCCGTGGCGTCGGTCGCCGTGCCGCAGACGTCGGCCACGGCGCCGGTGGCGCAGCCGGCAAGCCAGCCGCCGGCGAACCCGGCGGTCGGGAAGGTGATCGACACGGTCGGCGCGGTGTTGTCGACGACGACGGTCTGGTTCGCCGTCGTGGTCGTGTTGCCGGCGTTGTCGGTCGCGGTGAGCGTGTACGTCTTGGAGCCGGCGGAGAGCGACGCGTTGGCCGTGGTCGCCGCGCTCGCATAGCCGTGGGCGACGCCGCCGGCGCTGCACGACGACACGCAGGCGGGCATCACGAGCGCCGTCTGGCCGGTCGTCAGGTTGCTGGCCTTGGCGGTCAGCTTGAACATGCCGCTCGCCGCATCGCTCGCGTCGCCGTAGACGACGTAGTCGCGGCCCTGGCTGGCGTAGCCCGGGACGTTCGTCACGTCGGTCGCCACCGCGGCGGACGAGACGGTGGGCACCGTGTTGTCGACCGTGGCACCGCCGCTCGCAGTGGCCGAGTTGTTGGCCCTGTCCGTCGCGGTCACGGTGAAGCTCACCGCGCCGGCCGCGAGCGTCGAGCCCGCGGTCTTGTTCGCGCTCTTCCAGGCGTAGGTGACGCCGCCGACGGTGCAGCCGGTCGTGCACGCCGTCAGCGCGAGGGCGGTCTGGCCGCTCGTGATGGTCGAGACGTTGGCCTTCACCGTCGCGACGCCGCTCGCGTCGGTCGCGTTGGCGTAGACGTTGTAGGAGCCGCTCTTCCGGAGCCAGCCCGGAACGCCGGTCGTCGTCGTGGCGACGGCGGCCGCGGTGACAACCGGCACCGTGTTGTCGACCGCGACCGAGAACGAGCCCGTCGATGCCCCGGACGCCTTGTCCGTCGCCGTGACGGTGAAGCCAATTGAGCTCGCGTTCAGAGTGTCGGCGGTTTTGCTCGTGCTCTTGTAGCCGTAGGTCACGCCACCGATCGTGCAGCTCGACGTGCAGGCGCTGAGCGTGAGCGCGGTTTGGCCCGCCGTGATCCCGCTGACGTCGGCCTTCACGGTCGCGATGCCGCTCGCCGGGGCGCCGCCGTCGGACGCGTTGGCGTAGACGATGTAGGTGCCGCCCGATTTGACATAGCCGGCGCTCGACGTCGCGCTCGTCACGACGGCCGCGGCGGTGACGCTGGGAGCGGTGTTGTCGACGGCGCCGGAGGCGGTGAACGACCCTGTGCCGCCCGCCTTGTCCGTCGCCGTCACCGGCACGGAGAACGCGCCCTCGGCGAGCGGCGAGCCGGCCGCCGTGACGGCGCTCTTGTAGCCATAGGTGACGCCGCCCACCGAGCAGCTGCTCGTGCACTTCGGAAGCGACAGCGCGGTCACACCGGCGTTCACGGCGCTCACGTCCGCGGTCACGGTTGCGATCCCGCTGGCCGGGTTGCCGGCATCGGACGCCGAGGCGTAGACGACGTAGGTGCCACCCTGGCGGACATAGCCCACGCCCGAGGTGGCGGACGCAACGACGACCGCCGCCGAGGCGGTCGGATTGGTGTTGTCGGCCGTCACCGGGAATGGCGTCGGCGAGCCAGTGTTCGACGTGTTGTCGGTGCCCCACACCGAGAACGACTTCGTGCCCTCGGTGAGGCCGGCATCGGCCGTGACCGGCGCGCTTGACCAGGTGTAGGTCGTCGATCCGATCGTGCACGATGCGACGCACGGGCCGAGCGCCACCGACGACGCCCCTGAGGTGAGGGCCGACACGTCGGCGCGCGCCGATGCCACGCCGGTCCCGCCCGGATCGCTGAGCTTCGCGTAGACCACGAACTGGCCGCCGGCCCGCACACCGCCGCCCGCCGCGGTCATCCCGACCGGGGCGGTCGTGGCGCTGTTCACGCTCGGCGCGTGAAAGTCAGGGCTGGCCTGCGCCCCGCCGCTTCCGTTTCCGGGAACGGTCCACGACGCCACGGCCGGC
>DATIDU010000253.1:0-8811 GCA_035456145.1 Gaiellales bacterium
CCGGGCTTCCCTGGCTGGCCGTCCCGGCCGCTTTGGGAACCCTCGCCCTTGCCGGCGGGGCTGTGGTGCTTGAGCTCCGGGCCCGCAGCGACGCCGACGTCATGCTGCACGCGGAAGCATTCACAGTTCCGACCCGTGACGCTGAGATGTCGGCGGTGCTCAGGCGGCGGTCGGAGGCCCTCACGGCGCCGAAGCGCCAGCGTGCGCTCGCCGACGCCGTGCGCGCGCACGCCCACGGCCGCCGCCATCTGCTCGTGCCGCAGCCACCGGTGGGGCGCCTGCTCGCGTGTCACGCCGAGGTCGCCGATCGCATCGCGGCCGCCCTCGACCGCCGTTCGGCCGACGTCCGCGCGGTCGTTGAGCTGGAGTGGCTGCTCTCCGACCCGCGCCCGTCCGAGGACCGGCTCCGGCGGGTCGAGCGCCTCCTGGCCGCGTAAGATGATCGACCGATACCCCCCGCGCGCCTGGACGCCACGCGTCTGTCTGGGTCAGACCCGGCGGCGCTGCGGGTGCGAACCATCGCATCCACGGGAGACCTGCTTGGATAGCAGCTCTTCCCGCGAGCGCCGCAAGGCGTTCGCCTTGCAGCTTGTCCTCGGTCGGCCCAATATCACCTGATATTGGGCCTCCCTGCGTCCTTGCGCTGCTCGGTTCTCGCCGCCCAGGACATCACGGGAGTTATCGATCGATCATCGATCGCTACGCGTGCGCCGGCGTGGCCTGAGTGACGGCCGCCGCCATCGCCTCGACCACCTTCCCGATCTCGTCCTCGGAGATGACGTAGGGCGGTGAGATCTGGAGCGCGCGGCCGGCGAGGCCGCGGGTGAGGACGCCGTTTTGGCGGCATCCGGCCACGATTCGCTCGACGAGGCCCGGGTCGGCGGCGCGCGCCTCCGCGTCGATCTCGACGGCCGCCAGGAGGCCGAGGCCGGCGCGCACCTCGCTGACGAGCGGCAGATCCGTCAGCGGCTCGACGGCGCGGGCGAGCACCGGCTCCATCTCGGCGACGCGGTCGACGAGCTCCTCGCGCTCGATCAGGTCGAGGTTCGCAAGGCCGGCTGCGCAGGCCGCCGGGTGCCCGGAGTACGTGAACCCGTGCCGGAAGATCGCCCGGCCGGGCTCCGACCAGAAGGGCTCCTGCACGCGGGCCGAGATGATGACCGCGCCCAGCGGCAGGTAGCCCGAGGTGATCGCCTTCGCGCACGTGATCATGTCCGGGTCGATCCCGAGCCGCTGGCACCCGAACCACCGGCCGAGCCGTCCGAACCCCGTGACGACCTCGTCGGCGATGAGCAGCACGTCGTGCTCGCGGCAGAGCGCCTGGACGGCATCCCAGTAGCCCTCCGGTGGGTGCAGGATCCCGCCGGCGCCGATGACCGGCTCGCCGATGAAGGCGGCGATGTCGCCCGCCTGCTCCCGGAACAGCGCCTCGAGTGCTCCGGGGTCGTCGTAGGGCACGCTGGCCACGTCGGCGATCAGGGTGCCAAAGCCCTCCCGGTTCGTGGCGATCCCGGCCAGGCTCGTGCCGTAGGCGTTCATGCCGTGGTAGCTGTGCTGGCGGTGGACGATCAGGCGCTTGTCCGGCTGCCCGAGCGCGTACCAGTAGCGGCGGGCGAGCTTGGCGGCGGTATCGACCGCATCCGAGCCGCCTGAGCCGAAGAAGACGGCCGCATCCGGGAACGGCGCGAGCGCCGACACGCGGTCGGCGAGCTCGAGCGCCGGCCGGTTGGCGAGCCGGTCGAACGTGTCGAAGGCGGCCAGCTCGCGCATCTGGGCGGCGGCCGCGTCGCCGATCTCGGCCCGCCCATGGCCGACGGCCGAGTACCAGAGCCCGGCGCGGGCATCGACGTACTCGTTTCCGTCGGCGTCCCAGACCCGCGCCCCGCGGCCGCGGACGATGACGACCTCCTCGTCCTTGACCGTCGCCATGTCGGCGAACGGGTGCCAGAGGTGCGTGCTCACCGGGCCGACGATACCAGCCCTTCGAACACGGGCGCCCCATGCCCATCGTGCTCGGCGTCGGGGTGCCAGAGGACGCCGACGCAGAACCGCTTGTCCGGATGCTCGATCGCCTCGATGACGCCGTCGTCGGCCCGGGCCGAGACGACGAGGCCCTCGCCGATCCGGTCGATCCCCTGGTGGTGGTGCGAGTGCACGCGCAGGCGGTCGCCGATCAGGCGCGCCGCGAGCGTGCCCGGAACGGTCACGACCTCGTGCACGCCGAACTCCGAGTCGGACGCCCGGTGCGGGCTCACGTCGATCGAGTCGGCCAGGTGCTGGTCGAGCGTGCCGCCCATCGCGACGTTCAGCACCTGGACGCCGCGGCAGATCCCCAGGAGCGGGACGTCGCGCTCGACCGCGCGGCGCACGAGCGCCAGCTCGACCGCATCTCGGCGCGGGCTGAGCGTCCCGATCGAGGCGTGCGGCTCCTGCCCGTAGTGGGTGGGGTCGATGTCGTTACCGCCGACGACGAGCAGGGCGTCGACGATGTCGAGCACGTCGTCCGGCTCCTCGATCCAGGTCGTGTCGGCCGGCAGCACGACGGGCCGGCCGCCGGCCAGGCGGATCCCCTCCACGTAGCCCTGCGAGACGAGGACGGCGTCGCATGACCAGTGCGACATCGCGGCCTGCGTCCAGTAGCTCGTGAGCCCGACGGTGGGACGGCTCATGGGCGACCTGCCGCCGTGTGGGCCGCCGCGACGGCGCGATCGATGTCGGCGTCGGTGTGCGCCGTCGAGACGATCATGTGCAGGAGGAGCGCCGGGCTCGCGTACACGCCGGCGGCGAAGAGCTCGTGCACAAACTTCCGATAGCGCTGCGGATCGGCATGCGTGCAGAAGTCGCGCATATCGTGGATCGCCGTGACGTGCTCGTGGCCCGCGCGAAGCGGCAGCACCTGGAGCATCGGGCCGACCCCCTGCACGAGCGCCGGGACCGAGGCGGCCGCGAACGCCTCCGCGAGGCCCGCCGCGAGCCGCTCGCCGAGCCTCGTCATCTCCGCTGCGGCGGCCCCTCCAGCCTCGGTCAGCATGTCGATGCTCTCGGCCGCGACGGAGAGCGCCAGGTTGGGCGCGTTCTGCGTGCCGTAGTGCAGGACGCGCCCGCCGGCGAGCGCGTCCATGACCTCGGCACGGCCGGTGATCGCCGCCAGCGGCAGCCCGGCCCCGAGCGCCTTCCCGAACGTCGCCAGGTCGCCGGTCACGCCGTAGAGCGCCTGGCACCCGCCCGGATGCAGGCGAAAGCCGGTCACCGTCTCGTCGACGATGAGGAGCGCGCCGTGCTCGTCGCAGAGCCGCCGCATCTCGTCCAGGTAGCCGGGCCGGGGCGGGATGACGCCCATGTTCGCCATGACGGGCTCCGTGATGACCGCCGCCACGCGGTCGCGGTGACGTTCGAGGCACGCGGCCAGGAGCTCCGCGTCGTTCCAGGCGCAGAGCGCGGTGTCGGCCACCGCCCCATCCGGCAGGCCCTGCGAGTCGAGCACGCGCGGCGGGTCGGCCGGGTCGCCCAGCGTCGCGGGGTCGCGCGGGTGCGAGCTCACGAGGAACGCGTCGTGCCAGCCGTGGTAGTGGCCCTCGAACTTGACGACGAGCGGACGGCCGGTGACCGCACGCGCGATCCGGATCGCCGCCATCGTTGCCTCCGTACCGGTGTTCGCGAACCGCACACGCTCGGCGCCCGGCACGAGGTGCGCGATGCGCTCGGCCACCTCAACCTCGATCTCCGACGCGGTCGCGAACAGCGTTCCCTCACGGAGCGCGCGCTCGCCCGCGGCCACGAGGCGCGGATGCGCATGGCCGTGCAGCAGGGCGCCGTAGGCCATCATCAGGTCGACGTACTCGTTGCCGTCGGCGTCTGCGATCAGGCCGCCGTGCCCGGAGGCCATGAAGATCGGGACGTCGTAGTTGACCCGGCCGCGAGACGGGGACGACACCCCCTCGACGAGCGTCTCCCGGGCGCGATCGAACAGGGCGCGGGAGCGGTCGAGCGTGAATGTCACGACTGATTACAGTAGCGCCATGGACGGAGTGACCGCGATGGTGGTGGGCCCGGGCAACCTGGGGGCCATGCTGGCCGAGGCGCTGGCGATCGAGCCGGCCGTCGGGAAGCTCATCGTGGCCGGGCGCCGGCGCGAGCGCTGCGAGGCGGTGGCGGGCCAGGCGCGCCTCATCGCGTCGATCCACGGCCGCCGGCCGGAGGTGGCGGCGGCGGCTCCCGACTGGAGCGGCGACGGGGTCGACCTGGCCGTCCTGGCGCCGACGCTCCAGTCGTGGTGGGTCCTGAACGAGCTGCCCGAGCCGGCGCGTGCGCCGCTCCGCGAGCTCGGGCTGGCCGCATGGCTCCCCTTCCCGCTGGCGCCGCTCATCGCTGTGATGGAGCAGCTCGGCCGCGACCCGTTCTCGGTCATCGTGTCGTTTCCCGACCTGACCGGGCCGGTGCTGACGGGGATGGGCCACCGGGTCGGCTGCGGGCTCGGGAACGTGTCGGAGGTCGCGGCCAAGTTCCCGCGTCCGGTGCGGTTGGTCGCCCACCACTCGCTCGGCCCGCATGCCTTCGGGAGCTACGGGAGCTTCGGCGGCGACCTGCCTCCGTACCTCGTCGACATGCCGAAGGACGAGGCCGATGCGATCATCCGCACGCCCTGGCCGGTTCTCACGGACCGGGACATGAACCGCGTGACGGCGGCGGCCGCGGCGCGGCTCTTCGCCGCGCTCCTCGGCGACGGCATGACGCCCGACCATGTGCCCACCCCGGCCGGCCTGCCCGGCGGCTATCCGGTGCTGGCCGGCGGCATGCGCGTCGAGCTCGACCTGCGCTGGCCGGTCGAGGAGGCGATCGCCGTGAACGAGGCCGGCGGCCGCTTCGACGGCGTCGAGCGCATCGATCCCGACGGGACGGTGACGCTCACCCAGGAGACGGCCGAGACGCTCCGGCGCGTCCTCGGCTACGACGTGCCGGTGCTGCGCCCGTCAGAGGCAGCCGGGGCGGCCGCTGAGCTGAAGCGGTGCTTCGAGCGCCACGCGGCCGCCCCGTAGTGCCGTTCTTCTAGTCGCCCGCCGCCGGCTCGAGGATGGTCTCGAGCGGCAGGTCGACCTGGCGCCTCCGCACCGGCGACCCGACCATGTAGCCGGCGACCCCGAAGGCGATCACGAGCGCGAGCGTTCCGAGCGTGAAGACCTCGAACCGCAACTGACTGACCCCCCAAACGTCACGGAAGTTCCCGTAGTCGACAGCGGGGATCGCGCTCCAGACGTTGTCGTGGATCCACGTCAGGGCCGACTCGATCGTGCTCGGGAAGATCGCCACCCAAGACCCGAGCAGCATCCACAGGAACACGAGGGTCCCGCAGATCCAGAGCCCGACCGAGCCGCCCGGCACGACGTATGGCCGGTGGACGTGCGGGTGGCTGTAGCGCAGCTTGATAACCGACGGGAAGATCAGGAGGTACGACAGCAGCGTCGTGGAGGTCGCCAGGTAGAGGACCACAGTGAACGTCGCCGCGTTCGAGCCGGTCGAGAACTGCAGGGCCGCGATCATGAAGATCGTCGACACGATGCCCGACATCACGTTCACACGAACGGGCGTCCCCAGCTTGGCGTTGAAGACGCCGAACCAGCCGGCGAACGCGCCGTCGTACGCCGCCACCGCCTGGATTCGGTCGGAGCCGATCATCCACACCGCGCCGGACGTGAGGAGCGCGAAGATAAATCCGAGCGCCATGAGATCGGCGAGGAAGTTCTGGGCACCGCCGTACACGCTGAACGTCGTGTGGACGGCGTCCAGGAACCCGCCGATGCCCGAGATCTGGCTCGTAGGCAGCACCTCCAGAATGCCGAAGATCGGGATCCCGTACGCGAGCACGGTGATGATGCCGCTCTGGATGACGGTGATCGAAACGTCACGCTGCGGGTTGACCATCTCCTCGGCGGCGCCGTTCTGGAGCTCGAACCCCACGTAGTTGAAGAGGAGCAGCGGCACGAGGCCGAGGAACACCGCCGTGGACGGACGGAAGTCGCCGGCGGCGTAGCCGTGCAGCCCGTGCTCGATCGCGTAAATGACGACAGTGATCGAGAAGAACGCCAGCACCGAGATGCGGAGGATGGCGCCGACGTTCGGGATCCACTTCCCCCGCCGGAGCGACACGATGGCGACGGTGATCGAGAACCAGATGAAGATGAGCTTGAACAGGTAGTCGCCGACCGTGCCGGTGCCGATCCTGGAGATGTTGTCGCTCCACGCCTCCGTGGCGATGAACGCCAGCGAGCCGCCGACCCAGAATGGGTTCGTGACCCAGTACAGCACGGCGCCGATGCCGGCGGCGAACCGCCCCCAGCTGAGCTTCATCCACTCGTACGGGCCACCCTCCTGGGTGAACGATGTCCCGAGCTCGGACATTGTGAGCGCATACGGCAAGAGAAAGAAGACGGCCAGCACGAGGAGCCAGGTGAACGTCTGCGCGCCGTATCCCGACACCTGGCCGAGAGTGTCCAGCCCGACGAGCGCGCACACCGTGAAGAAGAGCATGTCGAAGCGGCGCAGGCTCTTGTGCAGCTTGGCCTTCTCTTCGACTGCCATGGCGGTCGTGTGCTCGACCTCCAAGGGTTCCGATGAGGACATCCGTTCCTCCCAATGAGAATGCCCGCCCCGGCCGGGGCGCGAGATGACAAGGGGAGTGTGGCGGAAACCCCCCAAAAAAGCTAGGGGCGAATTTCCGCCGCCCGCATCGCCGCCCGCATACCCCCGTCCACGAGGATGACCGCGCCGTTCACGAACGCCGCGTCGTCCGACGCCAGGAAGACCGCCGCGGCGGCGACGTCCGCCGCCTCCCCGACCCTCCCGATCGGCGGGACCGGCCATGACGATGGGTCGTCCGCTCGCTTCGCCTGGCCCGGAGCGAGCATCTCGCGCATTCCGGGGGCGATGTCGCCGGGGCAGAGGACGTTCGAGCGCACCCCGCGCCGGCCGCAGTCCACCGCGAGCATCCTGCCCAGCATCACCACGGCCGCCTTCGAGACCGAGTAGGCGCCGATCGGATCCTCGCCGATCACGCCGGCATCCGACGCGATGTGGATCATCGCGCCCCGGCGTCGCTCGAGGTGGGGAAGAGCGGCGCGCGCGTAGCGCAGGCAGCCGGTGACGTTCACGTCGAGGATTCGGTTCAGCTCCTCGGACGGAGTGTCGATGAGCGGGCTGACGAGGCTCGTGCCGGCGTTGCAGACGAGCACGTCGAGCCCGCCCAGCGTCTCGACCGCCGTGGCGACGGCCCGGGCTGCATCGTGGTCCGATCGGACGTCGGCCGCCACGAACGTGGCGCCGGCCGCCCGCGCGACGTTCTCGCCGCGCTCGGGGTCGCGTCCGGTGAAGACCACCGCCGCGCCCTCGGCGGCGAACCGCCGCACCATCTCGGCGCCGAGCCCCGACGTCCCGCCCGTGACAAGGGCGGCCTTCCCCGCCAGCCGTGACATGCCCGCAACGCTACCGGGCGCGGATCAGGCGAGCGACGGGAGCGTCATGTCGGCGAGGGTCGCCCCGCCGAGCACGCGCAGCGTCGGGTCCATCCCGGCCATACGGCCGGCGACGACGCCCTCGAGCCGGGCCTCGGCCTCGACCGCCAGGTCGCGGCCGGCGTCGGTCAGCTCGGTGCGTCCGAACGCCCCTCGGCGCATGGCGATGCCGCGCCCGCACAGCCGCAGCGCAAGCTGCTTGGCCTGGCTGGGGCTGGCAGAGAGCTGCTCGGCGAGCCGGGTGGTCTCGATCGGCTCGGCGCCGTGGAGGAGGAGGAGCGCATAGAGCTCCATCGGCCGCAGATCGAGCCCGCGTGCGACCTCCAGGACGGCGCGGTCAAGCGCCCTGACCATCCGCAGCCCCGCCGGCACGTCATGTGAGGAGAGGGAGGGGGATCTTCCGTTCACGACGGAGAACCGACTGGGACTACGGAGGTCAGGAGGCTGCGTTGCCACCACGTGGGATTGTCACAGTCGGCCTCCATAAGGTGCCCTCCCCGTTATGCGGTATTCGCTCTCCCCGCTTTTCATGCGCAGTTCATCGCCTTCGGATCCAAGTGTCCGCTACCCGGACACGTCCCTGCGGATGAAGTGGATCCACGCTATCGCGAGCGCCGGGACGGCGTATATGACCGAGATATAGGCGGCATGCACGACCGGCCCCCAGTCGAGCGGTGTGCGGAAGAGCGCCTGCCAGGCCTGGAGCTGGGCGGTCAGCATCCAGCGCTGTGTCGCGTCGGCGTCAAGCACGGGCACGATCTGCGTCAGCTGCATGAGCAATGCGGCGAGGAGCGTGCCGACCACGGCCCCGGCGCTGTTTCGGCTCACCGTCGAGAGGAGGACGGCGATGGCGGCGATCCCGAGGGCGGGCAGCGCGTAGACGGCGAAGCTGCCCGCGATCAGAAGCAGCGCGCGAGACGGCGAGACGACCGTCGAGAACGTCGGCAGCGGGTCGAACCCGCTCGCCGCACCGCCGGCGATGATGCTCGCGACCACCATCGTGAGCAGGGCGGCGAGGACGTACGTGAACGCCGCGCCGACCTTGGCCGCGAAGATCGTGCTTCGCCCGGCCGAGCGGGTCAGGATCGTCTTCAGCGTGCGGTTTCCGTCCTCGGCGGCGATGATGTCGCCCGCCACGAGCGCGGCCACAAGCGGGAAGAGCCAGACCGAGGCGAAGAGCAGCATGAGAAGAGGCACGGCGAGCCCCGACTCCACCGCGAAGCGCAGGAAGAACGGCGAGCCTGGATCGGTCGGCTGGGGCGGCCGCACCCGGATCGCTACGACCAGGACGACCGGCGCCACCGCT
>DATIDU010000254.1:0-2741 GCA_035456145.1 Gaiellales bacterium
CGTGCCGCAGAACCGCCTCTTCGTGACCGCCGAGGGCTCGGTGGGCCAGGTTGAGCAGGCGTTCGGGGTAAACGAGAACATGTACCGCGTCGACGGCTTGGTGCTGCGCGCGCCGAACCACGACCCGGTGGTGCCGGCCGCCGTCGCGCCGCTCATCAGCGCGATCACCGGCCTCGACGGCGCGATGGCGCTCGCCCACCCCAACGTCGACACGCCGCCGCCGCCCGCAGGGACGTCCGTCGGCCCCTGCTCGAGGTACTGGGCGGAGCGCACCTCTTCGGCGTTCACGAACCCGTACGGCCCCGGGCTGCTGCCCTGGATCATCTGCGGGTACCAGCCGCGGCAGATCGACTCGGCCTACGGGATCGACCGGCTGCACGCGGCCGGTCTCGACGGCCGCGGCCAGACGATCGCGATCACAGGTGCGTTCTTCTCGCCCACGATCCGCCAGGACGTCGCCCACTTCTCGCACCGGTTCCGCCTCGACGGCCACGGCTTCCACCACCACGGCTCGGCCGGGTTCGACTACCGCGAGATCGCCGCGCCGGGTACGCAGCGGTTCCCGAAGAACCCCGCCGAGACCCAGAGCTGGTACATCGAGCAGGCGCTCGACGTCGAGTGGACCCACGCGATCGCCCCGCGGGCGAGCATCGTCTACGTCGGCGCGGCGAACGACGCCCGCGGCCTTGACCTGGCGCTGAACTACGCGGTGGACAACCACGTGGCCGACGTCATCTCGAACTCCTGGGGCTTGCCGGAGGCGTTCGTCTCGCGCGGCGAGATCATGGCCTTGAACTCGGTCTTCCAGCAGGCCGCCGCACAGGGCACCGGCGTCTACTTCGCATCCGGCGACGACGGCGACAACAAGGACGTCGTCGGAGCGCGCTCGGCCGGCTTCCCGGACTCGAGTCCCTGGGTCACATCCGTCGGGGGCACCAGCCTCGGCATCGGCTCGCGCGGGCAGTACCTGTGGGAGGCCGGCTGGGGCACGACCTCGACCGACTGGAACCACGACCACTGGCAGCCGCCGGCGCCGGGGCCCTTCCTGTACGGATCGGGCGGCGGCGCGAGCCACGTCTTCGCCATGCCCGGCTACCAGGCCGCGGAGGTTCCGCCCGCCGACGCAACGTGGAACGGCAAGCTGCGCCGGGTCGAGCCCGACATCTCGATGGTGGCCGACCCGCAGACGGGCGTCACCTTCTCGCAGACCTATGTGACGGCCTCCGGCCACCAGCGGATCATCGACTCCTGGATCGGCGGCACCAGCCTCTCCGCGCCGCTTCTGGCGGGACTCGTGACCCTGGCGGACCAGAGAGCGGGCATGCCGCACGGGTTCATCAATCCGACGCTCTATCTGATGCGCGGGACTGGAGCGATTCGCGATGTCACCGGCGGCCACACGTCGCTGGCCGTCCTGCGAAACGCGCTCGTGGGCAACCAGATCGTCACCCGGCTGCGCTCGCTCGAGCGGGACAGCTCGCTCGACACCGCGACCGGCTGGGATCCGGTCACCGGGCTCGGGACGCCGTACGCGCCGGCGTTCGTGGCCGCGCTCGGCTAGAGACAGCAGAAGCTAGGCTAGGCGGCCTGGCTCCTCGCATCTGCTCACTGCTCCCCAGCGCCACCGAGATCGTCGGCGCCCTTGGCCGGACGGACTGGCTGGTCGGGCGCTCGGCCGAGTGCGACTTCCCGGCCGAGGTGGAGGGACTGCCGGTCGTGACCGCCTCCCGGATCGACACGTCGGCGCTGGCAAGCCGCGACATCGACCAGGCCGTGCGCAACGCGGTCCTCTCGGGGCAGGCGCTCTACGCGGTCGACGAGGCACTGATCCGCGAGCTCGCTCCCGACCTCGTCATCACCCAGGATCTGTGCCACGTCTGCGCCGTCTCGGGCGACGACGTCGGGAGGATCCGCAGCCTCGACGCTGAGGTGGTGTCGCTCGACCCACGCACGATCGCCGAGGTCGAGGCAACCGTCGAGCTCCTCGGTGAACGGCTGGACGCGGCCGCCGCCGCGCGGCACGTCGTCGGCCGGATGCGCCGCATCATCTCGGTCGCCGCCGCGGCCGTCGCCGGCCGCGAGCCGGTGCGCGTGTTCGTGGCGGAGTGGCTCGACCCACCGTTCGCGTCCGGCCACTGGGTGCCCGAGATGGTGGCGCTCGCCGGAGGCCGGGAGGTGCTCGGGCGGCCCGGCGGCCCGTCGTACCCGGTCACATGGGACGACGTGGCGCAGGCCGGCCCGGACGTGGTGGTCGTCGCGCCGTGCGGCTTCGGCGCGGAGCGGGCCGCGGCCGAGGCGGCCGGCATCGCCCTCCCGTGCCCGGCCGTCGCCGTCGAGGCCGACTCGTACTACTCGCGGCCGGCGCCGCGCCTGGCCCACGGCGTCGCTCAGCTCGCCCACATCCTCCACCCCGGCGCCGCGCGCGACCCCGGCCTCCCCGCGATCACGCTCGAAGCTGCCGCGGCGTGAGCGAGACGACCGACCTCCTCGCCCGCCTGGTCGAGATCGACTCGATCAACCCGGCGCTCGTCCCGGGCGGCGCCGGCGAGGGCGAGATCGCGCGGTTCGTGGCCGGCTGGCTCGGCGAGCGCGGACTCGACGCCCGCGTCGACGAGGTGGCCCCGGGGCGCGCGAACGCGATCGCGACCGCGCGCGGAGCCGGCGGCGGCCGCTCGCTCCTTCTGTGCGCGCACATGGACACGGTGGGCATCGAGGGGATGACGGGGCCGTTCGAGCCTCGG
>DATIDU010000255.1:0-21905 GCA_035456145.1 Gaiellales bacterium
CGCGGCGGACCGAGACGGTGTAGCCCGCGAAGAGGACGACGGTGAGCAGGAGGAACGCGACGGGCCGCCCGGCACCCGAGACGCCCGCCGTGAAGAGCCCCGAGACGACGGCCACACCCGCGAGGCCGAGCGCGAGGCCGGCGAGCGTCGCGGGTGTCGGCCGCTCGTGGGCGACGAGCACGGCGGCGACGGCGACCCCGATCGGCTCCAGGCCCAGCACGAGCGCTCCGAGCGTCGAGGTGCTGGCGTCGATCCCGGCCGTCATCGCGACCGCCTGCCCGCCCAGCCCGACGGCGCCGATCATGAGGAGCCGGCGCCACATCTGCGGATCGAGCGACGGCAGCCCGCGCCCGATCAGAAGCAGCGTGGCCGTCGCGAGCGCGAACCGGATACCGGCGACCGTGCCGACGCCGAAGCCCTCCGTCGCGAGCTTGAACGCGGGGAAGGAGCTTCCGAAGAGGACGAGCGTGACGACGAGCTCCCCGGTGGCTCTCAGGTCGCGGGCCGATTCGGCCGATACCTCACCAGATGCCACGTCTCAACCCCTCGGATGCCGTGCGCATGCTCTTCGCGGGGATGACGGCTGCGCTCGAATCGGAGTCGGGCGCCCGCATCCCGATGCAGGCCACCGGGATGAAGGGCGCGAAGGTCTGGGCCACCGCGCCCCGCCTCGCCGTCTCCACCGGGATGACGCTGAGCGGCCGCATCATCGTGCCCGAGGAGGCGCACCCCTGGCTCGTCCGCTTCGAGGTCGAGGATGCGTCGTTCCACACCAACGAGCTGGCGCGTGTGCGACTGCACGCGGTCTCCGTCGGCACCGACCACTCGCGCCGGCGCGCCCACCGCGTCCCGGCCGGCGGCGTCGCCTGGCTCATCGCCGTGAACTGCCGCGACGTCGTCGACGGCGACAAGATCGAGGGCACGATCGTCGACCTCAGCGAGTCGGGCGTCGCGTTCGCCACGCGGCGCGTGCTGCGCATGAACGACCGCCTCATCTTCAACGGCCGGTTCTTCGCCGAGCACGTCGAGGCGGAGGTGCGGGTGACGTCGATGCGCGAGGGCGTCGACGGCCGCACGATCTTCGGCTGCGCCTTCATCGAGATCAACGCGGCGCAGCTCGCCCGCGTGCGGCGCCTGATCGACGCGGCGGAGTCGCCGCCTGAGCGCCCGGCCGGCGTCGAGATCGGCCAGCTGCGTGAGGCGGTGGGCGAGGCCGAGAGCACCGGCTGGCGCGGCCTCTTCCGCCGCACCTAGCTCAGCCGAAGCCGATCACGCTGCGGATGCCGTCCTGGGCCTCCATCAGCTCGAAGCCGCGGTTCACCTCGTCCAGCGTGATGTGGTGCGAGACGAACGGGTCGACGTCGATCTCGCCGGCCAGCCAGCGGTCGACGAACGCGGGCACGCCCTCGCGGCCCTTCACGCCGCCGAACGACGAGCCGGCGATCCGGCGCCCCGTGATGAGCAAGCGCGGGATGACGTCCAGCGTCTCGCCCTTCCCCGCGACGCCGGCGACGGTGCAGAGGCCCCAGCCCATCCGGGCCGATTCGACCGCCTGGCGCATGACCCTGACGTTGCCGGTCGCCTCGAACGTGTAGTCGGCGCCGAACCCGCCGGTCATCTCGACGATCCGCTCGACGATGTCATCGCCGCCGATCATCGTCTCGGTCGCACCCTGCCCACGGGCCAGCTCCAGCCGGTCCTCGGACAGGTCGACGCACACGATCCGCTCCGCGCCCGCCAGCCGGCAGCCGGCGACCGCGCCGAGCCCCACCATGCCCGCGCCGAAGACGACGCACGTCGACCCCGGCTCCACCTTGGCCGTGTTGAGCGCGGCCCCGAGGCCGGTCGAGAGGCCGCAGGCGAAGAGGCAGGCCCGGTCGAGCGGCGCCTCGGGCGTGATCTTGGCGAGCGCGATCTCGGGCATCACGGTGTACTCGGCGAAGGTCGAGCAGCCCATGAAATGGCGGATCGGCTCGCCGTCGCGGGAGAGCCGGGCGGTGCCGTCGGGCAGGTAGCCCTGGCCCTGCTTGTCGCGGATCGCCAGGCACAGGTTCGTGCGCGGGCTCCTGCAGTGGATGCACCTCCCGCACTGGGGAGAAAAGAGCGTGACGACGTGGTCACCGGGAGCGAGGAGCGTGACGCCCTCGCCGACCCGTTCGACGACTCCGGCGCCCTCGTGCCCGAGCACGGTCGGCGCGTAGCCCGACGGGTCGGCGCCCGACGCCGTGTACAGGTCGGTGTGGCAGACGCCGCACGCCTCGAGGCGCACCAGCACCTCTCCCGCGTGCGGCTCCCCGAGGTCGAGCTCCTGGACCGCGAGCGGCTCGCCGAAGGCCTCGAGCACTGCGGCACGCATCTTCATCGCGGGCGAGTGTACCCTCTACGGCGCAGCGACGGATGTCCGATCACGCCCCTCTCGCAGACATCGTCCTGGAGGCTGACCGCCTGCTCGAAGCGGCAGTCGCCGCGGACGTCCCGGTCCGACTGGTCGGCGGGCTCGCGGTGCGGATGCACGTCGGGGGCGACCCCGTCATCGCGCGGGAGTACAAGGACATCGACCTCGTCACCCTGAAGGGCCGCGGCAAGCGCGTCTCCGAGTTCATGGGCGCGATGGGCTACGAGGCCGACCGGCCGTTCAACGCCACGAACGGCCACCGCCGCCTCCTCTACTACGACCCGCCGCACGGCCGCCAGGTCGACGTGTTCGTCGGCGCCTTCGAGATGTGCCACTCGATCCCGATCACCGACCGGATCGAGCTCCACGCGTCGGCCATCCCGCTCGCCGAGCTGCTTCTGACGAAGATGCAGATCGTCGAGCTGAACGCGAAGGACCAGGCCGACATCCTGACGATGCTCTACCACCACGAGGTGGCTGAGGACGACGGGGGCGGGGACGCGGTGAACGGCGCCCGGGTCGCCCAGCTCTGCGCCTCCGACTGGGGCCTCTGGCGGACGACCCGCCTGAACGTGGAGCGCACGCGCGACGCGCTCGCCGGGTCGGCTCTCGCGCCGGAGCAGCAGGCCGTCGTCCGCGACCGGCTCGAGCGGCTGTGGGAGCGGATCGAGCGCGAGCCGAAGTCGACCAAGTGGAAGATGCGAAACCGGGTCGGCGACAAGGTGCGCTGGTACGAGGAGCCCGAAGAGGTCGACTAGCGGTTCGACACGGCGAACGCGTCGACGTCGACCCTCGGTACCCTCGTACCGACGACGATCTTGATCGTGTGGTGCCCGACCGCGGGCCACGACTTCTGGAACGCGGTCTGGCGGCGGTGGATGCCCGTCGGCGTCTCGGAGAGATCCACCGTCGCCGCGAGCGTGCCGTCGACGAACACGCGTGCAATCCCTCCGCCGACACCCATCGGAGCGACCCACCACACCCGCCGCCCGGTGAACGAGAGGCTGACCGAGTCGCCTGCGTGCGTCGAGGTCGACACGTGCCCCAGCCACGCCCCGCTCTCGGCGAGCCGCGTCCAGCTGCCCGTGTAGACGAGCGCCGGGCTCCCGTCGTCGACGACCTGCACCGGCTCCCACACCTTGGCCGTGAACTGGTCGATGTCGCCGTCAGACGAGATCTGAAGCGCGCTGTTCAGCGCCCCCGGGCGCACCGCGGCGCAGCAGGTGACCGTGCGCCGGTCGAGGCTGAGGACGGTACCTCCGGTGATGACGTAGCCAAACCGCGTCCCGTCGGCGCGGGTTGCCGAGCCGACCACGTCCCCGGCGTCGGTGATGTCGGCGGCCACACTCGAGACGGCCGGCAGGCCGGCGGCCTTCAGGCGGGCGGTGATGTCGGTGCGTTGCCCGTTTCGGAGCACGAACCCGTCACGCACGCCGGTGCGCGTCTCCGAGAAACCGACCACGGTGCCGGCCGAGTTCACCGACAGCGCGAAGCTGTCGAGCGCCCCAAGCGACCCCAGGTCGGTCATGTGGCCGGCTCGGATCAGGAACGCGTGCCAGTGGCCCGCCGCGGTCTGTGCCGAGCCGGCGATCAGGCCGCCGGACGCAATCGCGGTCGCCCGGCTGTTTTGGCCGCCCAGCGTCCCGAGATCCGTCATGACGCCACCGGCCCAGCGGAACGCGTGGCTCGCGCCCGCGGCCGTGTCCGAGCTGCCGACGATCACGTCGTTTGCGTCGATCCCCTCGCCGTTCGACTGTGCGCCCCCCAGCGTCCCGATGTCGGTGAACGTCGCGCTGCCGTTCACGTGGAGATAGGCGTGCTGGATCCCGCCGACGTCCTCAACGTGCCCTGTGACGTCGCCGGCGTCGTTCATCGCCGTTACGTCGGCGCCGAAGCTGAAGGTTCCGCTCCCCTCGCCGAGTTGGATCAGCGATCCGCCCTTCCAGATCCAGGCGCGGTGCAGGTCAGGGAAGCCTCCGCCGGCGACCCATCCCCTCGCGTTGACGTCGGAGCTCCAGATGTCGAGGTCGCAGTTGTCAAGCACGAGGCTGCAGTGCGGGAACGGCCCGATCGGCAGCAGCGCCCAGCTGGGCGCGACGGCCGCCGAGGCCCGCGTGCTCGTCCCCGCGAACACGGCAGCCGCAACCGCAGCCGCCAGAAGAAGGATCCGTCTCATTGCCCACTCCCCCTCACGACGTGACGAATGCCACGCGGGACGATATCAGCCGCGCGGACGTCAGCCCCGGGAGCGCAGCGCGATCCAGAGGTCGACCCGGTCCTCCATCGAGCCGAGGTCGCGGCCGGTGAGCTGCTCGACCCGGGCAAGCCGGTGGCGAAGCGTGTTCACGTGGACGTGCAGCTCCTCGGCGGTGCGCTGCCAGCGGCATCCGGACGTGAGGAACCGGTCGAGCGTCTCGACGAGCCGGGAGTGGCGCCGGGCGTCGTGCTCCTCCAGCGGCTGGAGCAGGGCCCGCCGGAAGGCGGCGAGGACGTCCTCGTCCTGGAGCGCCAGGAGCAGCGAGTGGGTCCCCACCTGGTGGTGGGTGGCCCAACCCGCGTCGCGGCGAAGGCGGGCGAAGCGGCACGCGTGGCGGGCCTCGACGATGGAGGTGCGAAGGCCGGCCGCGTCCTGCGCGAGCCCACCGACGCCGACCGCCTCCCCCAGCCGCGCGTGGAGCGCCGCGGCGACCGTCGCCAGGCCGGGCTCGTCGGCGTCCCACTGGACGACGGCCACGACCTCGGGCGCCTTGACCGCCGCGACCGCGGTGACGCCGGCGTCCGCCAGCGCCAGCTCGACCGGGTCGAGCGCCGCGTCGGGATCCGCGGCCTCGCACACGATCGCGGCCAGCGGGCGGCCGGCGTCGAGCGAGAACGTCTCAAGCCGGGCGGCCGCGGCCAGCTGCTGGCCGGGGCCCGCCATGATCAGGTCGACGAGCTCGGCCGCCAGCCGGCGCTCGCTCTCGCGGATCGCCCGCCGCCGCGCCAGCTCCAGGCCGAGGAACGGCAGCGTCTGGTCGATCGCGGCCCGGTCGTCCTCGCCAAGCGCGCGCCCACCCGCGTCGACCACCAGGTGGGCCTCGGTCCTTCCGACCGTCGCGATCGGGTAGGCGAGCCACCGTCCGGCGGCGACCGGGTACTCCGGCTGGAGGCCCGACACGGCGGCGCGCACAGCCGCCACGTCCTCGTCCGGCGGCGGCGCGCCGCAGGCGGTCACCTGCGAGCCGGGCCCCGAGACCCACGCGCCGAGCCGCGGGTCGAGGACACCCAGCATGCCGTCGAGCCCCGACCCGTAGCCGGCCGCGCGCACGAGCTCGTCGTTTCGGCGCACTCGGGCCCGGAGCGCATCCTCACGGCCGCCGTACTCCCGGTCCACGAACGTCCGCGTGACCGCGATGAACGGCAGCTCGAACGGCACGGCGATGAGGGGGAGCCCCGCGTCGCGGCAGGCCCGCTCGAGATCGCCGGGGACACCGCCGCCGGCCGTCGGGATCCCGTAGCCGAGCGCGGCGACGTCCATCGTCCGAAGCGGCGCCACGAACCGCTCGCTCGAGATGCCGGCGTCGCGCCAGACCCCGGTGGTGAGGATCAGCTCGTCGCCCTGGAGATACCGGGACGGGTCGGCGAGCTCGGTCGTGTGGACCCACCGGATCGGCCGGTCCAGGGCGCCGTCCACCACGACCCTGAGCCCCAGGTCCGGATCCTGCACCAGCTCGCGCACCGTCATCGGCATTGGATGATCCTCCAACGCCGATCGTACAGCGTTGCAGGGTCGCACCCTTGTCCGGTCCGAAACGATCGGCCAGACTGCCCGCCCATGGCGCCCCTCGCCTGGCCGAACGGCCACCGTGCAGCGCTGTCGCTCACGTTCGACGTCGATGCGGAGTCGGCGATCCTCGCGGTCGATCCGGTCTATGCCCGCCGGCTCTCGACGATGAGCCACCAGCGGTACGGCCCCAGGGTCGGGGTCCCGCGCATCCTGCGGATGCTCGAGCGCACCGGCGTCAGGGCCACGTTCTTCGTCCCCGGCCTGACCGCCGACCTGCATCCGGAGATGGTTGAGGCGGTCCTCGCCGCCGGCCACGAGCTCGGCCACCACGGCTACTCGCACGTCCCCTACCACCGCATGTCCGACGACGAGCAGCGGCGCGACATCGAGCGCGCGTTCGCGAGCCTCGAGCGCGCGAGCGGCGGCGTGCGGCCCGACGGCTTCCGCGCGCCCTGGTGGGAGCTCACGAACTCGACGCCCGGGATCCTCTCCGAGTTCGGGTTCGCCTGGGACTCGAGCCTCATGGATGACGACCGCCCCTACCTGCTCGACACCGGCACGAGCCTGCTCGCGGAGCTCCCGGTGCACTGGATGCTCGACGACTGGGAGCAGTACGCCTACCTGCCCGAGCCGAACATCGGCGCCGTCATCGAGTCGCCGGCGAAGGTGCTCGACCTGTGGGGCTCCGAGCTCGAGGCGATCACCGGGGAGGGCGGCCTCATGGTGCACACGAGCCACCCGTTCCTGTCGGGGCGGCCGTCCCGGGTGGCGACGCTCGAGCGGATCATCGAGCGGGCCCGCGTGCTGGGCGGCATCTGGATCGCGTCGGCGGGCGAGATCGCGGCGCACGTCAAGGGCACGATCGCTCCGGAGGACGCTCGCGCGGTCACGCCCGTCGAGATCGAGGAGGACGTCTATGGCGGCTGAGGCGGCGGCACCCACGGCATTCGAACGGCAGGCCACCGGCCTCGTCCGCGAGGCGGGCTGGTTTGACGTGCTCGTCTACAACCTGAACTTCATCTCGATCGGCCTCATGGCCGCGTTCCTCTTCAACACGACCATCCCGTTCTACCCGGGCGTGAACGTGTACCTGAACGAGCTGATCGCCTTCGCGCTGATCATCCCGCTCTCGCTCGTGTTCGCGATGTTCGCGGCGGCGATGCCGCGGTCGGGCGGCGACTACGTCTACGTCTCGCGGACGCTGCATCCCGCGCTCGGGATGATGTCGTCGTTCAACAACACCGTCTGGTGGTTCATCTACGGCGGCGTGCCGTCGGCGTTCTTCGCGCGCTACGGCCTCGGGCCGTTCCTGCGCACCGTCGGTGAGATGTCGGGCTCGAGCACGCTGACCGACTGGGGGAACACCCTCGTCGGCAAGCGTGGCACCGTGATCGCCGGCGCGATCCTGATCGTCGTCCTGTGTGCGGTCTTCTCGAAGAGCCTGCGCCTCTACTTCCGCATTCAGAACACGCTCTTCCTGCTGGCGATGGCGAGCATCCTGCTCTCGATCATCGTGTTCCTGGTGGAGGGGCGCGGCGACGTCGTGAACGCGATCAACTCCACGTTCGGCTCGGGCAGCGTCGAGGGCGCGCTCAAGTCCGGCTCGCCGCAGGGGTCGCTCGACCTGCGAAACACCATCCTGCCGATGACCTGGCTCTATCTGGAGCTGGTGTTCAACCAGTCGTCCGCCTACATCGGCGGCGAGGTGCGGCGCGCGTCGCGCGTCCAGCTCTGGTCGATGCCGGCGGCCGCAGTGATCTCGACCGCGATCCTCATGCTCCTCACGTGGGCGGCGCTGCACTCCGTCGGCTTCACGCTCTGGAGCGGGCTCGGCAACGACTTCGGTGCGAGCCTCGGGCTCTCGTCCACGCCGGTCTACAGCGAGATCGCGGCCGTCGCCAGCGGCTCCACGATCATCGGCATCGCCATCCTCGGCGGGTTCGTCTTCTGGAGCTACACGTGGCTGCCCGGCCAGATCCTGAACGCGTCGCGCAACCTGGTGGCCTACGCCGTCGACGGCGTCATGCCGCGCCAGTTCGCCTACGTCAGCGAGCGCACCCACGCCCCGCTGGTCGCGGTGTGGTCGGTCGGCATCGGGTCGATCGTGTTCCTTGTGCTCTACGTCTACACGCACATCTTCGCCACGCTCACCGGGATCTTCGGGTTCATCCTGGGGTTCTGCCTGGTCTCGATCGCCGCGATCGCGTTCCCCTACCGCCTTCCCGACGTCTTCGAGTCCTCGCCGGTGCGCTGGCGGGTCGGCGGCGTGCCGGTCATGACGATCGTCGGCGTGGTCTCGCTCGTGGCCTGCGTCGCCGCGCTCGTGATCTTCTGGAAGGACCCGTACGCCGGCCTTCGCAATCTGAACGACGGCTCCCGTTACTGGTGGGGCGTGTTCTACAACGTTGCGATCTTCCTCTCCGGTTTCGTCATCTACTTCGTCGCCCGGGCGATCAACCGCGCCCGCGGGGTCGACATCGAGCGCCGCTTCAAGGAGATCCCGGTTGAGTAGGCCGGTCGCCCTGGTGACGGGAGCGGCCGGGGGCATCGGCGGAGCCGCCGCCGAAGCCCTCGAGGCGGCCGGGCACGACGTCGTCCGCACGGATCTCCCGCTCGACGTCGCCGACGAGGACGCGGTCGCCGGGCTCCTGTCCGACACCGAGGCCGGGCGCGGCCCGATCGACGTCCTCGTGAACTGCGCGGGCCACCTCGTCGAGACCCCGATCGAGCGGATCTCGGACGAGGAGTGGAACCGGATGCTCAGGGTCCACCTCGGCGGCACCTGGCACACCTGCCGGGCGGTGGGTCCGCGGATGGCCGCCCGCGGTCGCGGATCGATCGTGAACGTGAGCTCGGAGCTCGCGCTCTGCGGAGCAGAGCTGCACGCCCACTACTGCGCGGCGAAGGGCGCGATCGTCGGGCTCACGAAGTCGCTCGCGCTTGAGCTCGCCCCGCACGGAGTGCGCGTCAATTCGGTCGCCCCTGGTGCGACGGACACGTCGCTTCTCACCGACATGTGGCGCACGCCCGAGTACATCTCGACCCTGCCGGTGCGACGGCTGTCGACGCCCGCCGAGATCGGTGCGACGATCGCGTTCCTCGCCTCGGACGCCGCCTCGTACGTCACCGGCCAGGTGGTCTCGCCCAACTCGGGGGCGGTGGTGTGAGGGTGGCGCTCGTGACCGGAGCCGCCACCGGGATCGGCGCGGCCACGGCTGACCTGCTCGAGGCGCGCGGCTATGCGGTCGCGCGTAACCACCTGCCCGGGCAGCGCATCTCGGGCTACTCCGCCGAGGCGGACGTGTCCGACCCGGCCGCCGTCGGGCGGATGGTCCAGAACGTCACCCGCGACCTCGGCCCCGTCAGTGTCCTCGTGGCGAACGCCGCCCACATGGTGATGGGAGGGATCGGCGAGGTCGATGCGGCCGACTTCTGGCGCGTGATCGACACAAACCTCACCGGGACGTTCTCGTGCATACGGGCGTGCGCCCCGGGGATGGCGGAGCAGGGGTTCGGGCGGATCGTGAGCGTGACGTCGGAGTGGGGCATCACCGGCTGGCCGCGCGCGACCGCCTATTCCGCCTCGAAGGCCGGCATCATCTCGCTCACAAAAGCCGTCGCGCGGGAGCTCGGGCCGCGCGGGGTGACCGTGAATGCCGTCGCGCCGGGGATCGTCGACACCCCGCAGCTCCAGGTCGACGCCGACGACGCCGGGCTGCCGCTTGCCGGCATGCTCGAGCACTACAGGAGCCAGGTGCCGCTCGGCCGGGTGGGGCGGCCGGCGGAGATCGCCGAGGTGATCGCCCACCTGGTGAGCGAGTCCGCGGCGACGATCACGGGCCAGATCATCTCGGTGAACGGAGGCACGCTGTGACCCGCTACCAGCCCGCCGACGCCTTCCGCAGCCCGCGCTTCTCGGGAATCCGGACGTTCATGCGGCTGCCGTACGTGACGGACATGGACGGCGTCGACTTCGCCGTCGTCGGCCTGCCGTTCGACACCGCCACGAGCTTCCGGACCGGCGCGCGCTTCGGCCCCGAGGCGATCCGGGCCGCGTCCGCGCTCCTTCGGCCCTACAACCCGGAGCAGGACATCGACATCTTCGCCCACCTCTCCGGCGTGGACGCGGGCGACCTCCAGCTCGCGCCCGGCGACACCGTCGCCACGTATGCGCTCGCCGAGGAGGGGCTTCGGAAGCTCATCGACGCCGGCGTGTTCCCGGTCGTCCTCGGCGGCGACCACGCCATCACCCTCGCCGAGCTCCGGGCCCACGCGGCCCGCCACGGCCCGCTGGCGCTCGTCCACCTGGACGCCCACGGCGACACCTGGCACGAGTACTTCGGCCAGCGCTTCTACCACGGCACCACGTTCAGGCGGGCGGCCGAGGAGGGCGTGATCGACCCGGCCGCGTCGGTACAGGCCGGAATGCGCGGGTCGCTCTACGCACCGTCCGACATCGGCGACGCCCGCGACATGGGCTTCGTCGTGCTCTCGACGCGCGAGCTCCTCGAGCTCGGCCCGGCCGCCTACGGCGACCTCGTCCGCGAGCGGGTCGGCGACCGGCCGGCCTTCCTCACGTTCGACGTCGACTTCTGCGACCCGGCCTACACGCCGGGCACCGGCACGCCCGAGGTGGGAGGGCCGACGTCGGGGCAGGCGCAGGCGTTCGTCCGCGCGCTCACCGGCATTAATCTGGTCGGGTGCGACGTCGTCGAGGTGTCGCCGTCTTACGATTCGCCCGGCCAGCCGACCGCGCTCCTCGCCGCCAACATCGCCTGGGAGATCATCTCGCTGCACGCCCTCGCCCGCGCCCGGGAGGCGACGTGAAGCTCTACTACGCCGGCGATGTCCACGGCTCGGAGCTCCTCTGGCGGAAGTTCCTGAACGCCGCCAAGTTCTACGAGGCCGACACGATCATCATGGGCGGCGACATCACCGGCAAGCTGATGGTGCCGGTCGTCGAGACGGCGGACGGGCGCCACGAAGCCCGCGTGCTCGGGCGGCACGAGATCGTCTCCGCCGACGAGCTCGAGGAGATGGAGAAGCGGATCCGCTTCAACGGCTTCTACCCCTACCGGTGCGACCGGGCCGAGTACGACCGCCTGAACTCCGACACCGCCTACCGGGAGGAGACGTTCACCCGGCTCATGACCGCCGAGGTGCGGCGCTGGATCGCACTCGCGGACGAGCGGCTTGCCGGCACCGGCGTCCGCTGTTTCGTCATGCCCGGAAACGACGACGAGTTCGCGATCGACGAGGCGCTCGAGTCCACGACTGTCGTCAACCCCGACAACCAGGTCGTGCGGATCGACGACGATGCTCAGATGCTCTCGTGCTCGTGGACGAACCCGACGCCGTGGGACAGTCCGCGCGAGGAACCCGAGGAGGCGCTCCTCGATCGGCTCCACGGCCTCGCCTCCCAGCTCGACCCCGACCTGCCGGTCATCTTCAACCTGCACTGCCCGCCGCACGGGACGATGCTCGACCGGGCACCGCAGCTCACCGCCGACCTGAAGGTCGTGCTGGACGGCGGCGAGCCGCGCATCGTCTCGGTCGGCTCCACCGCCGTCCGCACGCTGATCGAGGAGGTGCAGCCCGTGCTGTCGCTGCATGGGCACATCCACGAGTCCAAGGCCATCGCGAAGATCGGAAAGACGACCTGCGTCAACCCCGGAAGCGCCTACTCGGAGGGCGTGATCGACGGGGCCGTCATCGACCTGCGCAAGGACCGGGTGCGGTCCTGCCAGCTCGTCACAGGATAAGGAGGAAGCGCCCATGGCCACCGAAGCGAGTGCACCACCGCAGGTCTTCGCCAGGAAGGCGACGGGGCTGCGGCGCGAGGCATCCGCCCGCGACGTCTTCATCTACAACACGAACAACCAGAACGTCGGAATCGGCGTGACGTTCATGGTGCTCCTGATCCCCGCGCTCTACATGGGTGGGAGCATGGTCACCGCCACGATCCTGGCCGGGATCCTGGCGCTCCCCATGGCGGGCGTCTACGCCTACTTCTCGGCGGCGATGCCCCGTTCGGGCGGCGACTACGTCTACATCAGCCGCACGCTGCATCCGTTCCTGGGCTTCCTGTCGTCGTGGAACTGGGTGGTCTGGCTCGTCACCTACACGGGCATCCCGGCGGCGTACCTGGCCCAGTACGGGCTCTCGGGCCTGTGCCGCGAGGCGGGCTACGTGTTCGACAGCCCCACGCTCGTGGGCTACGGCGACAACTTCTCGCGCAAGTGGTGGATCTTCGTGGCGGGATCGCTCCTGCTCACGTTCTTCGCCATCGTCTTCGCACTCGGGACGCGGCTCTACTTCAAGATCCAGACCGTCACGTTCGTGATCGCCATGTCCGGCGTCGTTGTCGGCCTCATCATCCTCGCGATCCACAACCAGACCGACACGCCGGGCGGCTTCAACGCCTACATCGCCGGCGTCGGCGGAGTCGACAACGCGACCGCCAGCCTGAGCAAGTACTCAGACAACCTGCAACAGGGCGGGTTCGACCTGAAACAGACGCTCTACGCGATGGTGTGGCCGCTCTTCATCACGCTCTACGCCATCACGTCGAGCTTCATCGGCGGCGAGGTGCGAAACGCCAAGCGGTCGCAGTTCATCGGCATGCCCGGCTCGATCGTGTACGTGGTCGTCTTCATGCTGCTGCTCGTGGTCGGCCTGAACGCGGCGGTCGGCACGACGTTCCTCGGCCAGCTCGGCTACCCGCTGCCGCAGGACGTGCCGAGCGTGCTCGGGATCGGCAACCTGCCCACGTACAACGAGGTCATCGCCACGATGGTGCGAGACCAGGGGTGGCTCGTCCTGCTGCTCGGCGTGAGCTTCATCTTCTGGACGTACGTGTGGCTTCCGATCAACTTCCTGGCCGCCACGCGCGCAATTCTGGCGTGGGCCTTCGACGGGCTGTTCCCGCGGAAGCTCTCGGAGGTGAACGAGCGGTACCACACCCCGATCTACGCGATCGTGTTCATCTGGATCATGTCGGAGATCTGCCTCTACCTGTACGTCGATCAGATCTTCAACACCCTGAACGGGATCTTCGCGTGGATTCTCTCGTTCGTCCTGTGCTCCATCGCGGCGACGGTCTTTCCGTACAGGCGCCCGGACCTGTGGAAGGCCTCGCCGTGGAACGGCTCGACATTGGGGATCCCCAACATCACCATCCTCGGGGCGGTCTCGACCGCGTGCCTCGTCTTCTGCGAGTACTGGTTCTGGTACGACCCGGTTCAGGGATTCGACCTGTGGGGCACCACGCTGCGGTGGGTCATGGCCCTGATCATCCCGTCCGCGATCGTCATCTACGGCATCGCATGGTTCACGAGCAAGCAGCGCGGAGTCGCGGTGGACAGGGTGTTCGCCGAGATCCCGCCGGAATGAGAGAGAGGACCCGATGAGCTCCGTCGCTTCGCAGCAGACCCGCCAGGGGTGGCACTCCGTCCTCGTGGGCGGAATCGCCACCTTCCTCGGCGCTCCGCAGGTGGAGGCCGACGCCGACGCCCTGCGGGCGGCGGGCGTGAAGGCGGCCTTCCTCGGCATGCCGTTCGACTCGACGACGATCGCCCGTCCGGGGGCCCAGCTCGGCCCCCGGGCGGTGCGCGACTGGTCGAGCCACCTGCTCTCCTACCACGGCGAGTACGACCTCGACCTCTTCGAGGCGCTCGGGGTTGCCGACATGGGCGACGTCGCCGTCGTTCCCGCCAACGCGCCCAAGACGGTCGACCTCGTGGCCGACGCGATGGGCGAGGCCATCAAGGCCGGGGCGATCCCGGTCCTGTGCGGCGGAGAGCACATCACGACGATCGGCGGCTCGATGGCGGTCGACCGGCACGCGCCCGCCGGCACCTACGGGCTCATCCTGGTCGACACCCACCTCGACACGGCTCCCGACGTGGGCGGCGAGCGCATCAACCACTGCTGCCCGATCACGCGGGCGATGGAGCTCGACGCCTTCGACCCGGCGAAGTGCGTCATCATCGGGCCGCACGGGGCGATGAACCCGAAGAGCGAGTACGCCTACGTGCGCGACGCCGGGGTCACGGTCTACCACGTCTCCGACGTCGACAGGCGCGGGGCGCGGACGATCGCCGAGGAGGCGGTCGGGATCGCGTCGGACGGCACCGACGGGGTCTATTTCAGCTTCGACGTCGACAGCCTCGACAGCTCGGTGTGCACGGGGACGTGCGTGCCGACGATGGGCGGTCTTACGGCGCGCGAAGCGCTGACGATGGTGTCGGTCATCGGCCGGGCGGACATCGTGGCGATGGACGTCTGCGAGGTCGCCCCGGCGTACGACAACGGCGAATCGGCGATGGCGGCCTGCCAGGTGATCGCCGACACGCTGGCGGCGTACGCAGACTCCCACCGGTAGACCGACCCCACCCGCGGGGGAACCTGGGTTCCCCCGCGGGGCCTTCCCCCCAAGGGGCCAGGCACCGACCGGTGCCTGGCCCCCGGTTGTCGTCCGCGACAGAACCCTGGGGTCAGAGCAGCTCGAGGTCGATCGGGCCGGGGCTGCCGGCGTTGATGCGCACGATGTCCTGCGGGCAGGCCGAGACGGCGAGCACGATGTCGCGCTCGGCGCGGAGGGTCACCGCGTCGCCGGCCCGCGTCGGCGCCGGCTCCCAGCCGATCTCCCAGTCGTCCCGCACCGGGATGTTCATGAAGAGGTTGATCGGCTGCGGGATCTCGATGCCGTCGTAGCCGAGCTCGGCCATGGCAATCTGGAGGTTCTCCTGGCATGAGGCGTGCCAGCCCTCGACGCCGAGGCCCGCGTAGCGGCTCGGGTCGCAGGCGGCGCAGAGCATGTCGTGGATGCCCGGAGACGTGTCCGCCTCGAGGGTCAGGATGGGGCGGCGCCGGTTCGTCACGAACTGCTCGCCGATGCGCGGGAAGAGCCGGTTCACGAAGACGCGGGTGTGCTCGGCGGAGTGGTACTCCGAGAGGTCGTCGGCGCAGAACGCGAACACGTCGGCCACCTGGCCGCCCTCGGGGTCGATGACGCGGATGCGATCGCCGGCGGACATGCGCACGGCGTGGCCCTCGCGGGCGGGGATGCGGATCGTCTGTGGCATCGCGCAAGCATATTCGGCAGCCGTCCGTAGTCCGCCACGCACAGGATCGGCGACGCCCCCGATGCGCCTGGGACCGTGGCTGGCATAGCCTTCCTGGCACAAGGAGGGGAGCGTGCGAACCGGGTCGTTGGCCCGCCGTTTGAGTCGTCCCATCGCGAGCCTCGGGCTGGCGGCACTCGTCCCTCTCCTCCTTTCGCCACCTGCGCGGGCCGCGGAGCCCGTGTCGCCCGCGGTGACGACGAGCGGCGTCCACTTCGTCGACCGGGCGGGCAGGATCGTCATCCTCCGCGGGGTCGATGTCAGCTATCAATCGCGGCTTGCGGAGAAGGTGGTCGAACTGCACGCGAACTTCGCCCGGGTCCGCGTCCCGTGGGTCGAGATCCAGGCCCGCCGCGGGCGGTTCGACACGGGTGAGCTCCGGAGCCTCGACACGTTCGTTGCGTACCTGACGGCCCACCACGTGAACGTCGAGCTCGACCTGCGCGGCAGGGAGCTCCCGCGCTGGGTCAACCTCGGCCGCTTCCACGTCCGCCACGCCCCGGCGCCACGCGGCGCCTACCTCGACTTCGTGCGGATGATCGTGAAGCGCTACATGGGCAACCCGCGCGTCATCGGGTTCGGGATCTTCAACGAGCCCCGGCCGGCTCTCGGCAGCGTCGAGGGCTCGCTGCGCCTCGACCGCCAGATGCTCGAATGGCAGGCGGGCATCCGCGACGCCATCCTCGCGATCGACCCCCTGACGACCGTCTTCTTCAACGTCCGGGGCGGGGCCCTGGGGGCCGAGGCCTGCTTCCGGTGCGCCGGGTTCCGGCTCGCCCACACGGTGCTCGACTGGCATGACTTCTACAACGGCTGCTGCGGATCGGGCCTCGACGCCACCGACGACAACTGGGTCCCGAACTGGTCGGCGACGCACAACCAGCTCAGCACTCGCTACCACGGCACCGCCCGCAACCAGTGGCTGAACCTCGCCATCCCGTGGCGAAGGACGCACCTGCTCGGGATCCCGATGATCGTCGGCGAATGGGGCGCCCGAAACGACGACGTGCGAAACCACGTCTACAACGAGCAGATGGAGGAGATCTTCCGCCGGCAGGGCATCAGCTGGGCTCGGTGGGATCTGGACTGCGTCTCGACGTTCGGGCTCGTCTCGCACGGCCGCCTGAACGAGCAGGGGCGGTGGCTCGCGTCGGAGATCCTCGGCACGGGGTAGATTGGGCGCGTGGAGCAGCGGGTCAGCCTCGTCACGCTGGGGGTCTCGGATCTGGGCCGGGCGCGGGCGTTCTACGAGGGGCTCGGGTGGACGAGCGGCGCGGCGCCCGCCGACGACGTCGTCTTCTTCCAGGCGGGCGGGATGGTCGTCGCGCTCTGGGGCCGCGAGCAGCTCGCCGAGGACTCGGTCATGACCGACACCGGCGGCTGGGGCGGCGTGACGCTGGCCTACAACACCCGGTCGCCCGCCGAGGTGGACGCCGTCCTCGACGAGGCGCGGGCCGCCGGCGGCACCGTGCTGCGCGGGGGGGCCGCGACGTTCTGGGGCGGCTACTCGGGCGTCTTCGCCGACCCGGACGGCCACCCCTGGGAAGTCGCCCACAACCCGCACTGGACGATCCGCAACGACGGCTCGGTGCAGCTGAGCTGACTAGTGGCGCGGCCGGCTCGGCACGATCAGCCGCAACAGGAACCGCAGCCACCCGCGCAGCCCCTTCGGCGACTCGCCCCACGGTGTGATCCCACCCGGCTCCATCCCCGCGGAGCCTATCGCGCGGCTTAAAAGGATTCGCCGTCCCGGCTGACCTTTCGTCCCCCGGGCGAAAGAGCGTTCGAGTCACCTCTACCCGCTCCTCCGCCCGGCTTCGACCTACTCGGCTGCCCTGGACGGCGCAGTCGTCAAGCTACGGCACGCGTCCACCGTCTGCAACCAGGTTTTTCGCGCACGTTGCGACGTTCCGGGTAGAGTGGCCGCCGCAATGCGGGTCTTCATCGTGAGCGACATGGAGGGCGTTGCCGGGATCTCGAACTGGCAGCAGGTCTCCGGTGGCGAGTCCCTCTACGAGGAGGGGCGCAAGCTCTACACGCAGGAGATCAACGCGGCCGTCCGCGGCGCCCGCTCCGCGGGTGCCTCGGAGATCGTGGTCATGGATTGCCACGGCGCGGGCAAGGGCTGGTCGTTCAACTCGCTCATCCCCGAGGACCTCGACGAGGGGTGCGAGTTCGTCGTGCAGCACGAGTGGACGGAGTACACGGGCGTCCTCGAGGACGGGTGCGACGCGGCCCTCTTCATCGGTATGCACGCCATGGCCGGCACGAGCGACGGGTTCATGACCCACACCGTCTCGGGAACGGAGTGGCGCAGCGTGCGCTTCAACGGCACCGAGGTGGGCGAGACCGGGATCAACGCCGCTCTCTGCGGAACGTGGGGCTGCCCGGTCCTCCTTGTGACGGGCGACCAGGCCGCCTGCCGCGAGGGGCGCGAGCTCCTCGGCACCGGCCTCACCACCGTTCAGGTGAAGACCGCGCTCGGCCGGTTCAGCGGCCGGCACAAGACGCCGGCCGTCGCACGCCGCATGATCGAGGACGGCGCCCACGCGGCGCTCGCCGACCTGAAGGCGGTGCCTCCGTACGACCCGGGGAAGCCGTGCGAGGTGCGCGTCGAGCTGGCGACGCCCGACCACACGGAGCAGTTCCGCCACCATCCCGTCGTCGAGATCGTCGACGGCCGCACCATCGTCTCGAAGGCGGGCGACTGGTGGACGGCCTGGCGGCAGTTCTACTTCAGCTACCGGTGGCCCGAGTAGCGCTCACCTTCGACGACGGCCCGTCCCCGCACACCGAGGCCATCGCCGACCTCATCGCGGCGCACGGCGGGGCCGGCACGTTCTTCGTCCTCGGCGACAGGATTCCGGGCCACGAGCCGCTCCTGCGCCGGATGGTGGCCGCCGGGCACGAGCTCGGAAACCACACCTACTCGCACCCGCACTGCGGCCGGTTGGAGGAGGCGGCGCTGCGCGAGGAGCTGGCGCGCGGCCAGGCGGCCATCGCCGACGCTTCGGGCCGCACGCCCGTCCTCGTGCGCCCGCCTTACGGCGAGGACGCCGAGCGCGTCGGCGTCGTCGGCGCCGAGCTGGGGCTCGCGTGCATCCTCTGGGACGTCGACCCGATCGACTGGCGCGAGCGGAAGGTTGAGCGCATCGTGCGGCGCGTGCTCGACGGCGTGCACGACGGCGCGATCGTCGACTTCCACGACGGCTGGCCGTCGCACCACACGGGCATCCAGGACCGCACGCCGACGACCGACGCGCTCCGGGAGATCGTTCCCGAGCTTCGGCGCCGCGGCTACGAGCTAGTCACGGTGTCGGCGATGTCGGCGCAACCGGCGACCCAGACGCCGTCCAGCTCCTGAACCATCCCCATGAAGCTGTCGAGGAAGCGCAGCCGCGACGGCCGGCCGATCACCTGAGGGTGCATCGTGATGACGCACAGGCCGCCGAGGTCGCGGATCCCGAGCAGCTCCTCCTCCCAGATCTCGCGCACCTCCGACGGCGTCGAGATCTTCTTCACCCACTCGTCCGGTGAGAACCAGAAGTGGGCGGCGTCGTCGAGCAGCCATTGCACCGGCAGCTCCACCACCCCGTTCGGGTGCCGGTAGGGGTGCAGGCGGTCCATCAGGTTGGTCGAGTAGCCGATCCCGTGCGCCGCGAGCAGATCAAGGGTGTTGACCGAGAACTCCCACGCCGGTGATCGGTAGCCGCGCACCGCGGTGCCGAAGCCCTCGAGAATCGCCTTGGTCTTGACCAGCTCGTCCTCCTCCTCGGCGCGCGAAAGCCCGGTGGGCGACCGGTGCGTGTATCCGTGCGCGCCGACCTCATGCCCGGCGGCGACGATGTCGCGCACCCGGTCGGGATGCATCTCGGCGACGCGGCCGGGGACGAAGAAGGTCGCCGGAAGCCCACGCCGGTCGAGCAGGCGCAGGATCTCCGGCACGCCGACGTTCGCACCGTAGGCACCCATCGAGAGCAGCCCCGGCTTGGACGCGGCGTCCGGGTCGCCTGCGAGCCACACCTCCTCGGCGTCGAAGTCGAAGGTGAACGCGACGGCGCAGCGCGCGCCCGAGGGCCAGCTCATCTACGCCGCGGTGCCCGGGGCACGCAGCTCGATGTCGACCTCCCAGTAATACGGCTTGGGCGGGGCGCCCGTCACCTCGATCGCGGCGACCGCGAACGCCTTTGCCGGACCGGCGACGAACCTCGGTGACGAGTCCGCCACGGCCGCCGAGGCGTCCCACCACGTGGCGCCGCTCTCGTAGGACTCGGAGGTGCCCGACGCCGCGACGATCGTGCCTGCGTCGTTCACCTGTGCGATGACGACGGCGAACGTCGCCCACTGCTCGCCGAGATCCCACCTCTCGATCGGCCCTGTGACGCTGATCTGCGAGCCGTCATCGTTCAGGTGAAGCGGACTGTCGACCTTCGATGTCATGTGTCGGCCTCCTTATCGATGAGCAGCGGCGCGCTCTCGGACCCGGAGCGTGACGGGCACCGACCAGTAGTACATCTCGGGCTCACGATGCCCGTTCTGAATCGCCGCGACCGCGAATGCCGTGGCCGGGCCCGGCGTCAGCGGAGGGGAGTCGTACTCGACGGATGCCTTCGCGTCCCAGCCCGCCGATCCGCGCCCGTACACCTCGTCGGGGGCGCCGTAGGCAGACAGGATCGCACCGTCGTCGGTCGCCTGGGCGATCACGACGGCGAACTTGGCGGACGTCTCGCCCGGCTCCCACCGGGTGATCGGTCCGGTCACGGCAACGGTTCGTCCATTGCCGCTCAGAAACAGCTTCTTGTCGACTTTCGAGGTCATCTGGAATCCTTGTTCGAGGGTCTAGTGACAGTGGCGCAGGTGCGTCAGCACCGTCCACGTGTAGGTCTCCACGACCTGCCCGTCCTGCCCCTCCACCGTGGCGACTGCGAACGCCGTCGCCGGACCCGGCTCAAGCGGGAGCTCCTCGGCCGTCCGCGCAACCGCCTGCCATTGAGTGACACCGCTCGCGTACCGGACGGACGAGCCGCCGGCAGAGTGCGTCACGCCGTCCTCGTCGAGCTGCGAGATCGTCACCGAGAACACGGCGCTGACCTCGTCGTCCTCCCACGCGACCGGCCCGGTCACGTCGACGACGGTGCCTCCGTTCCTGAGACACAGCAGCTTGTCCACCTTGGACGTCATCGTCCTCACCTCCTGCGTCCGTGCGATTGTGTCATGCGGACACAAGACGTGCCGAGCGGCGTCCTGCTTCCATCTCGCGCGCGGCCCGGCGCGCACCGGCCACGTTCCCCTTTGCGTGGTAGAGCGCGATGCCCTCCCGAAACGTGCGACGCCGCTCAGCTTCCCGACCGCTCAGCATCAGCACGTGGGCAAGATCGACCAGCGCCTCCGCGGTGAGGGTGATCCAGTCGGTGGACTGTGAGAGCGCCACCGCCTCGCGCGCAAGGCGCTCGGCCTCGGCGGTACGCCCGCGCAGCGCCAGGATCCGCGCTCTCACTCTCCGCCAGGTCAACTGCGCGGAGACGTCGTCGGCGGTGGCCTCTGCCTCGCACGTGCGCGTGAGCCGCATCGCACTGCGGACGTCGCCGCAGATGAACAGGGCCTCGGCGAGATAGCCGTCCGTGCCGACAAGCACGGCCCGCTCGCCCATGCGCCGCAGGCGTTCCCGGCCCTCGCGGAGGTGGCTCACAGCCGCTGCCGGGTTGCCGACCAGGATGGCCGAGGTGGCCTGCGGATGCGACACGGCCGCATCCACGGTCTCGCCGAACTCCGCCAGAACTCGGTTCGCGTCGGAGAAGATCCGATCCGCCTCGGTGAAGCGTCCCTCCATCGCCAGGAGACCGGCGTGCGGATGCTGAGCGAGCGCACGGGCCCAGGGGTCTGCCGCACTCGCTGCTTCGATCTCCTCGCATCGTGTGATCGCGCCGGCCGTGGCGGTCGGCCCCCAGTACATCGACGACGCCTCCCAGCCGAGCACGTCGATGGCGACCCGTGCATCGCCCGCGCGCTCGGCCTCCCGGTACGCTCGCCGCCACGCGTCCTCCGCCTTGGCCGCCTGCGAGCGGATCCACCAGAGCAGACCGCGCAGATGCCACAACCTGGCCAGGCCTGCAGCGTCGTCGCTCTTCTGAAGAGCCGCGGCAAGCTGATCGCCTTGGCGCTCCATCAGGCGAGCCACCGCATCCGGGTCGACCTGAAGGCGCGAGAGCAACCGGCCCACCTGCGCCCGAGCTTCGAGCGGCTCGTCGCCCAGCTCCACGGCCAGGCGCCGCGCTTCCCGCAGCACGGACTCGGACTCGCTGAACCGACCCTCCTCACGCAGCACGCCGCCGAGGTCGATCAGGAGCGCAGCCCGGTCCGGATCGTCGCGGGCATGAAGCGCGGCGGCACGGCCGAGGAGGTTGGCGGCGCCCGAGCGCTCCCCTGCGTCGAGCGCACGCCGGCCGGCGTCGCTCAGGTGGACGGAGGCCCGCGCGGCCAGGTCGCGGTGACGCTCGTCCCCTGCCCGTCCGAGCTGGGAGCGGTACTGGTAGGCCTGCTCAAGGTGGTAGCCGACGATCTCCTCGGCGGCGCTTCCCCGCTCGGCCCGCCCGAGCAGCCAGTCCGCATAGGCGACATG